>NZ_VFVX01000031.1:0-68075 GCF_006442395.1 Mesorhizobium sp. B2-3-5
CCAGCAGACATGATGAATCAGATATTCTCGCCGATGGGAATCCCTCGCGATTCCATCAGGTCAGATTATGCTCTAGCAAAAACGATAAATGCCGCGAAAAAGGCCGGAGCTTCCCTTCTAATCGCCAGGCTTGACCGCTTCTCCAGGCGTGTCAGCTTCATTTCAGCGATGATGGACAAGGGAGTCCGCCTGGTCGTCGTTGAAATGCCAAATGCAACGGACTTCCAACTGCATATCTTCGCCGCGCTTGCCCAGGAAGAGCGTCGGCTGATCTCTGAGAGAACCAAGGCGGCTCTTGCTCAGGCTAAGCTAAGGGGGACCGCTCTCGGAAAAAATGGGAACGTCCTGGCAAGGATCAACAAAGAAGCAGCGGCGGATTTCGCAAACCAAATTCGAGAGAAGCTGCCCAGTGCTTGGCAAACGATGTCATACTCAGAGTTAGCCCGCCGCTTGAATCAGAGGGGCCTTACCACCATTAATGGCAAACGCTTCCACCCTCAATCCGCAAAAAACCTAGCTAAAGCGCTAAATTCACCGCTTAGAGCTCTTAGTATATGGCGCAGTGGCTAAAGAACCGCACGGCCGGCGTCTCACCCCGACGCGAGATCGAGAACGATCGTGAGATTACCTCTCTAAGCGGTCACGGAGGTCGGGTGCGGTATGGGTCAATTATCTCGGGAGCCCGTCAACCGCTGCAGAAATGTCTTAAGAACTATCGCTGATAATTCGCTTGCGAGGGATTGTGCCTCATCCCCTTTCTTGCCGTCGGCAAAGTCTGCGACGCCCTTGATTGCTAACAGCTCGCCCCTGGCTCCCTTAGCCATCTTAGCTGCCATGTAGACGGCAAAAATCTCCATCTCAAGCCCAAGTGCGCTCGGAAACCGTTGATTGATTTCCTTTCTAGTCTCCTCGCTAGCGACGATAGACGAGCCACTTACCACTAACCCCGGCTTTAAGCGAGGAGCCCTGGAAATAGCAGCGCCGTACTTGTCGACAAGTCGCGTGAATTCAACCGACTGTGCGACCTTCCTCATTGCTCCTTCGTATATGTCACCATCAATCTCCAGGCTCCGATCGAACTGCTCGCCAAACCCTTCGGAGCAAGACAAGATCTTTCCCCTTGGGTCGAACAATTCACCTTCCGCGTCGTCATAAGTCTTTCCTTCTTGCCAGCAGCCTGACTCCCTCGCCACCAACACGTCTAATAGCCGGAGCCCCTTAATTTCGAAACCGGCACACATCCCGAGCATGACTATCATCCGTGGACGCAGGATCTGTATGGCCTGGGTGGTCAAGGCCGCTGCGGGTGCGAGGCCAGTAGAGCCGATGCAGAGCAAGCCGGCCCGGAGCGCCTTGCGCTGGCCAAGAGCAATGCGGCCGAAGTGCGAGCCCTTGTCGTTCCACAACGGATGTTTCTCACCGGATTTGCTGCCAAAAAGTACCTTCTTAACGGGTAGGAATTCGTTGCGATAGCGAGCTGTTACAATCAGGAGGTCGTAGTCAAAGCCGTTCAATCTGTATGAGGCGCCACTCGCTACGGCACTGGTCAGGTATTCGATCTTGCTTGCGATCGCCTGAGCCCAGCCGTCTTCGTCCCATAAAAATACGAAGAGGCCGAAGAGGTTTTTGTCGTAGTGTTCTCTTTCCTTCTGCACCACGTCCCTATACTCGGTTAGCCCGAAGACGTGCATCGGAAAGCACAGGCTGCCCTCCATAATTTCTGAGAGCAGAAAGCGAGACCACTTCTCCGAGGGTAATTCGTCTCCGGCAGGAATCATTAAATCCAGAATGACAAAGTCATAATTATTTTGTCTAAGGGCATCTCGCGCTGATTCGTAATCATCCGCTTCATCAAAGACAATCTCGACAGAATGGGAGTGCTGAAGCAGCCGGTTTATTACCTCCAAGCGTTTCTTGTCTAGATCGTCGACAACAAGGACTTTTACATTCGATTTCAAATGAAATGCTCCCGCATCAAACCTATAAGCTGGTCGCGCCAGCGCGTTTCCCCCAGGTCGACCTCAACAATTCCCCGATAATTTCGTCTAAATACACGGCGGAGGCGGTCCCCGAGCTGGTCGGCACTATCGAAGTTTCCGTATTTTGTGTTCACAAATGAACCGTGCTGGGTCGCTATAACCACCGGACAAGAAATTCGCATTTCATTCAACTGTTGCAATATTTCAATTCCGGCCAGGTAAGGTCTGTCAACCATATCCGCAGTCTGCTGCGTCTTATGAAATGCTAGGTCAAGAACGATACCGTTCCACAGTTGTTGCTCGATGAGCTGGCCCGCGATCGCAATTGTATCTGTTGTTTGAGGTTCGCACTTTCCTAATGCCTGGATCACGCATTCGCGGATCGCTATTGCTTTCGTTTTTGAATCTTCAACGATCAATATGCGCTTTTGTGACAATAGACCCACCGTTGTATCTAATATCGACCGAGACCTTCAAGCTCAGTGGCTTAGCCCCTAACGTTAGCTGTATACGCGGGACGACGCCGAACTCCTTATTGCAGGACCATGCGATTTTGGAGAACCCGGATGAACTGTCCTCAGACGCCTTGGCTAGAGCGGGGTTTTTTGCCTCCTTCCGAAGCGAATCTAACGCCTGGCTCAATTGTCTATATCTCGGCGTGCTCAACGAATTGGTTAATTCAACAGTCAAGCGTCCGTGTCCAATAACTACCTCGATAACAGCACGAGTGTCGGTTCCCTGACCGCTGTGCCTGTAGCAATTTCCAATTAAGTTCTTACAAATACTTTCGATCAGTTCAAAATAGCGTCCGTCTATCTTCGGCTCTCCGGCGAAAATAACGATCCCCTCGCCCTTTCTGCGCCCCGAAACCACGACTTTTAAAGAGTGCTTCTTTCCGCTCGTAGGAACGTGCGTTACAAGGCAAAGCTGCACAATTTCGGTTATCGTAAAGGCGCGTGGGGTGCCGCTTATCTTTGACAGCGCGATCCATTGCTCTGATTCTTCAAGAGCAACATACACCTGCTGGCTCAGTGATTCCGAAAACGCTGCCTTGTTAAAAGATGCCGTTTGGTGATTGCCACCAAATGAAATGGTATTTATAGCACTGGATACGTATGCCTTGATGCGCTCAGCGAGCTCTGCCCGAGCGTACCTTAACATATCTTCTATCTCGCCTCGGACCTGTGCTTGCCATTCTTCCGTGACAGGGCTGATAGGCTCTTGAATGATTAGCGCCGCTACGTAATTGACGAGTTTCGATTGGACTCTCCGATACAGCGATCCAGATTCATCCACAGTGAGGCACTGCTCATTGAATGCCCGGATGGTCGCGACCAGCTCCACACGCAGGGTCAAGATCCAGTGTAGAGGGTGCTGTGCGGACACTAAGGTCGCGATGAACGCACTAATTTCGCTGATAGAGGGCGATGTGAGCGATAGTGCCTTATCGAAAGCTTGTAGGAAGCGGTTCGGAAGTTGACCATGCCGCAAGCTGTCACTAATTATTGTCTTAACGTCACTGGGTCCGCTAAGAAGGACGTGATTGGCGAGGATAGTTCCCAGCTGATTTGCTACATGGTCAATATACTCTTCGGGACCTAGGAGATCGGGTGTCGTCAGTAGCCTTTTCACAAAGAGAATTGCGTCCCCAAGCTCTTCAGCGAGGAATCTTTGCGAGTGAGCAAAGTTGAGGTGGACCAACCCTTCAAGCTGTCGCCCGCGCAGATATGCCACCTTGAGTGACGTTTCGGCTTCCGACTGAATCGCTTTCGCTTCGTCAACTGAAATTAGTTTGGCACGCTGGAATGCTCTAGCTGCGTCTCTACGAAAAGCGGTACCGCGAGCATCAAATGTCAATGCCTTGGTCTCCACAAGGCGTTTGGCCCAAGGTGCGTCGTAGCTCAGTATGCTACATAGCATTGAGGCGGTGTCGTTTCGCAATACGGACTCTATAAGTAAACGTCTGCATCGACCAGTTACGATCGCAATTCCTTGGGCCAAAGCTTCTAGCGTCTTCTTTTCTAAGCCTCTCACGGCCGCTCTTAATGAGCTTTCGAACGCGCCATCACCTTCGGCCAGTTTTATGTCCGGGAAGCTCTCCCCGACGAATGCCTGCCCTAGCAGCAGATGGAAGGTCGCTATTGGAAAGCCCTCCATCCTCTCTGCTATAGCGATACATTCATAGACGTCGTCCCAGTTTATCCAACTGACTAACAGATCGTCGGCATTGTAAATATCCAGAACGGTGGATACTGCAGCCTCTGCATTTATGTCATCAACGAAACGGTTCAGCGAGCGAAGGCGAGTTAGACCGGAGCTAAGAACGTCATGGCTGTCGGAGGGCAACCGAAATTCACCTTTATTGAAAAAGCCAGCCGCTTCCGCATCGACATTCGTTTTTCGAAGTTCCCGAAGTTCCAGGCACTTCAGAAATAACGGCCCGCACCTCCATCTTGATGTGATTGCCAAGGCACGGGCGATGCGCTCGTCCGACAACATGTAGCCGGGATCTATTAGCCTCTGGAAAATTGAGGTTAAGTCCGGACCGAGAATGTGTACCGTTGCTTCCTTCAATACCCCTAGCATACGGTGTACGTCGGAGAGACTCTTCACCGGACCAATCTGCGGCTTTGCTATCCGGCCGTAATGGCTGGCGAGCTTCTCGAAACTGTCAATCTCGATATCACCGGTGCACAATATTTGACTAAGCGACTCAATGCCATCTGAAACGACTCGACACAATTGCGCGTCACCGAGAACGTCATTTTCATGTAATGTTTGAACAACAACGCTCATTTGCTCGACGCTATAGAACTCGCCACCTATCAACCCGTATGGATTCTTGGCCAGGTCGCCAGAAAAATAATAGGATAGCATCAAATCGCGATATTGATCAGGAAGTAGGTTCTCTAAGCTCGCGATGTATTGCGTATACGACCATGACTCAGAAAGAAACCGTCGCGAAAACTCGCGCAAGTCGAGCTGTGTGAGGTCGTCGGAGGGCGGTCGCCTGCCATAGCCGCCACCAGTAGCTCCAGAAATAAGCTCCGACAGCTGCTTTGCTCGCAGTTCGAAGCCCAGTCTAAGCTGATCAATACGTTCCTGCACAAGAAGGCTCTGACTTTATCGCTCTCGCTCTCAATGTGGCGATCGCGAAGATCGATTCTTATTTATGGTTTGGACTTTACCGACGCGTTGTCCGCTTCCCCGTCGGTAGCGGATCGCTATTTTGCGATGAAGTCAAGCGCGGGAAGAATAATTGGCATCGTACAGTATTAATACAGACATATTTGGCTATATGCAGCAGAGGCTGTCGGTGTGGAGTTGGTGGGAGTTGCTATCCCGCCCGCTCCTGGGTTGACATCGTCCACTCAGGAAGCGGGGTCATAAAACTGGCTTCCCCGTGCTGCCTAAGCCCGTCCGGGCGGTATGGCTTCATCACATTGTACTGCAGTACCTCCGACAGGGCGAACCTGTCCAAACACACCTACTCATGAAGTGTCGCATTGACCGGGGTGGTTCTCACGAACGGTGCGATGAACCGGAATACGGTGCCCTGACGTTCGTCATGTTGTGGGCCTGCTGCGTCCGGAAAGACATTCAGCCAGTCGTCATCGCAGAGAAGGCCGGCAACCTTTGCCGAGTCGACCATCCATTTCAAAGAGGCGTCAGAAAGTCGGGAGTCGTTCTCCGTGTAGCTACCGCCAACATCGGAGTGATCGCCCGCGAGCCACATTCGTTAAAGGCGATTTGCCCCTTTCATCAACCTCGTTTGGATCGGTTTTCGTGCCTCCAGCCTTGCCGGTCTGCCGGCTATTGCCACCTGGATGCTAGCCCTGCTTGCCAGGTAGCTGCCGTTAGATCGCGAGACTTCTAGCCAGCCTTCTTCCTTCCCTTGCCCGCAGCTTTCTTAGGGGGTACGGCCTTACGGCCGAGACCCATCGGTTTCGCCAGAGAAGATCGAGCCTCTGAGTAGCTCGGCGCCACCATGGGGTAATCGCGCGCCAAACCCCACCTCTCGCGGTAGGCTTCCGGCGTAAGGCTGTAGTGAGTCATTAGATGCCGCTTCAGCGATTTGAATTTTTTCCCATCCTCCAGGCAGACAATGTAGTCCGGAAACACGGATCGCTTCGGATTGACCGCAGGCGTCAAAGCCGGCTTCTCCGGCTCAGCAGGTTGTCCGACCTTCGAAAGCGACGAATTCACGCTTTGGATCAGCTCCGGCAGTGACGTAACCGGCACAGGATTGTTGCTGACGTAGGCGGAAACGATATCTGCGGTTAATTCGATCAGGTTTATGGTCTCGTCGGCCAAGGGCTTTCTCCTTTAAAGCATTTAGCCTTCCTAGCTTTTGGAGACCGGCTAATCAACGGGCAGGCCGAACCCTCAAAATTCTACCTCGCACAAATCCACTCCAACATTCCTCCACCTCCGTTGCCGATGAACACATAGGGCACGCCAGCCAGCACTTCGCTAATCTGGTTTATGGTGACACTTGGTACGCGGGCATTTGCTGGACCCGCCCGCTCAGATAATACCCAACCGGCGGGACCACATCTGCAAAACGCTAGCAGCGTCGGAGGACAGCCATCCCAGCGATAGAAATAACGCCGACCCGATTGGACTGATGCGAGCGCGAACGCGAGTTCCTCCCCGCCCTTCAGGCAATTATTGAACTCCTTGCCGGCATCTCGAAGCTGCTCTGCCGTGGTGATCGGAATGAAAGAGCCAAGCTGCTCGAAAGGCGGTTTGGGGAACGGCGCCAGGCTGAACACGTTTGCCAGGATCGATCCCGGTTGGCGGCCCTGAGCGACGCATTGAACCATTTGCTGCTCGCCGTACGTCAGTGTCAGCCTTGAGATCACCCAAAGCAGCTCCAGCAGTACTTGGGCGGGCATCTTGCACTTTAGCAGGGCTCGGATAACTCGATTCGGCACTGGCAAGTGAACCGCTGATGCAAAGGCCATTAGCTCGTCGTCTTCGATTTTCGACGATTGGTGGACATGATTTGCCAGCGATCCACCGGCCGAAAGAACCTGGTGGAGCGAGAAATAGGTACGTTGTGGCCTTGCAAACGGTCCAAACTTGCCGAGTGCGGAGACTATGCCAGGAGGGCAGTTCCCGAATGTATCCTTGAGGATTTCTCGGGACTTGGCGAAGGTGAGAAACCGGTACATT
The DNA here is from genome assembly GCF_006442395.1 of Mesorhizobium sp. B2-3-5. Lineage (NCBI taxonomy): Bacteria > Pseudomonadati > Pseudomonadota > Alphaproteobacteria > Hyphomicrobiales > Phyllobacteriaceae > Mesorhizobium > Mesorhizobium sp. B2-3-5. The sequence continues at coordinate 7,158 of NZ_VFVX01000031.1, forward strand.
TCTGCCGCGTCGCGGACCGTTCCATGAACGGCGAGCCATGCATGCCAGGTGTGTCGTCGGCTATCCGATGCGAGCAGGTATTCACAGATGCGGTCATTCTGCCAAATCAACCGAACTTGAGCGCTGTCATGCCGCGCCATGAAGTCTATGATCGACTTCCCCGATCCAACGCGGCTGAGTTTCGGGCTGTTTGGATTGTGATGCATTTCGGCTATCTCCTGATAGCCCGCTTGTCCTTTGGAGACCCGGAGCAGACAACGCAGCCTCTAGACTCGCATTGGTCTCACACTGTCTCTGTGAAAGTTGCCGTTCTAATGGCTTTATCCGAGTCAAGCGGCCGGATCACCCGCCACGGCATCTCACACCTGCGGCGTCCCGCTGCGAACAGCCTATTTGTCTGTGCTGTCTTTCAGCAGTTTATCTGGAAAGTCCGTGGTTTGAAGCTTGAGAGCGTCGTAGGTCACATACGGTTGGTATTCAGCGCCGTTTAGCTGGAGCAGCTTGGGGAATGTCAAGTTTTCAGCCTTCATGTAAGTATCGAGAGCGGGTATTTGGCCTTCCGCCCACGGCGATAGGGGCACCGCGTATTTCTCATACCTCTTCAACTCGGCCTCAGACACCACCGAGAACAGACCGAGTTTGTCCTGCTCCACGTCGAAATTCTTCTCCATCGCAGATCGTAGAAAATCGAGGTGCCTTTCTGCTTCGTCCGTTTGCGCTAGGATGGCCTTGCCATCGACTACATCCAGCACTTTCCCGTTGCTGGTCTTGAGCGTCCTGGCCATACCAGCGAACTTCCCGATCGCGATGGCGCGAGTGCGTTGATCGCTCATTTCGTACAAAGATTTCGAGACGACGTTGTCGGTGCGACATGGAACGGGGGCAACGGCGCTCGGATCGATGCTCCAGAACGCTGGCCCACCGAACCGTACCGCTGACCACATGATATACGCCATCGTGTCGCTTACACTGGCAGCTCTCATCCCCATCCAAAACGCGTGATGTGTGCTGTAGTACTCGCGGCTTTTGGTGCAACAGTAGTAGTCATGGATTATTGCGGCATCGAGGTAAGGCCCGTCGAACGGCCCGCCTACAATGCTCCAAGCAAACTGCGGAATGCTCGCACCATCCGTGACTTCTCCCGCAGGAACAGTCCAATCCAGGCCGTTCGGGTCACGATAGACAAATGGTTTGTTGAGTTTGAATAGTGGTCTGTCCGTACCAGGTATGAACGTTCCGTCCGGATTGCTTAGAAACTGACCGTACTCCTGGCCAAACGCACCTGTGCTCAGGCCGCAAAAAGTCAGTATTAGAAGTAAAATCCGCATTTACTCTCCCCCCTTTTTGTGCTGCCAGCAAATCACCACACAGGCTGCATTGCAAGGCCGATTACCCGGTTGGCGAGCCGGAGTGACGCTCCTAACTCGATCCTAAAGGACATTCTAACTCATTCCTTGGCGGAATTGCCTTTTACATACGAGTTCGCGAACGTCGTCATCGAAGAAGCCACAATGTACACCGTTGTCGATAGCCGCTTACTTCAGGATAGCGCCACTCATCGGAAACAAGCTTTTGGAGAACGGTCATGGATCCTCGCGTCATCAAGGCGCTGGCTTGTGAAAGCAGGATGAAAATCCTCGACTTTCTGAACTGGCCCGAGCTGTATTTCCCCGACCTTCCCAACGCGCGACAAACCGGTCTGACGAATAAGCTGATTTGCGGCCGACTTGGCATCACGCAGGAGTCAGTTAGCCTGCACATGCGGTGGCTGACGGAGGCCAGCTTGGTTTCGGCAACGAAGGTCGGAACCCGCGTTTTCTATAAGCGAGATGAGCGCGGGATCGACGATGCCGTCGCCGGTCTGTGCGAGTTGCTGCAAAAGCAGACATCGACATAAAATAGCCAATCAGGCCCTAACGTGGCTATTGGCAGCACACCTTGCGAACGTAGGTGTTGCCGAAGGTCGCGTAGGCGTCGTCTGGGATCGCTCCCCTTGCTCTCATCTCGCTGACGAGGCTCTTAGCCATTTTCTCGTCGAATGTGCTGTCGAGGGTGATCGCGAACCACCCATTATTGGCAAGATAGGCTGACAGTGGGATCGATGATGAGCGGACATATGCCTCGGCTTCAGCGTAATTATCGAAGCTCTTGACCTGGATGTGGCGCCGACCAAATGGGCCGCCGTCGTACTGATCCCACGTGTCATGCATGTAGCCGATCTTGTTCCCAACCTGAACGCGATACCAGCGACCCGCGTTACCGATGATCGTGACTGCCATTCCGTTTCTCAGAACGGCTACATTCGTTGACCTCGCCTCTGGCAGCGCCTTTAGCGGCGCAGAACCCTTTGGATAACCGATACGGCCGGAACGGGCGTCGGGAATCGAGAGCGACGGACTTGCGGATGGTGGAGGCTGCGAGGCAACGGTCGGGGGCTCAGGCTGAGGTGGAGGTGGTGTGTAGGATGGCACCTGAGTAGCTACGGCCGGTCGATCGCCACCAGGCGAGGACGTGACAACCCGATATTTGGCCATCTCGCTCATCGACAGATAGCGGATGTCGTTGCTGTCATACTGAAGCGAAAGCTGAAGCAGGGCAGGGTCCACACCCATATCGATCATGTATGTGATGACGTCGGCGGTGATCTGCTGAACAGCGGAAACAGCATCCTGTGTGCTCAGGTGAATATCGCCTTGGAACGACGATTTGTGGACGCCGATCGACCCAGGATCGGCATAGCGCATCACTCCACCTAGGAAAGCTAGGGAGCATGCCGATGCGCACTCGGCAGCCCTGAACTGAGCCGTGTTAAGGCCCAATTTGCGGATCAGCCGGCCGAGTTCCATCGCCTTGTGGATGTTTCCGCCAGGAGACTTAAACGTGACAGCGCTCACTCCGTTGGTCCTAGCTAGATTCTCGAAAGCCGATAGATCGTCCTCGTAAGCGAAGTCACCTGAGACGACTATAAAATGAAGCCCGCCCGTGGTCTGCCCGGCGTCGAATTGCAAGCCAGCGTGAGCCGCCGGTGAGTCCAGCAAAGCCAATGCAATAAACAGTGATAAGCAAACGGAAAAAACGCGAAACATGGCCCAGAGCAACCCCGGCCATACGTCTAGCGCCGATAGCGAGTGCCTGTCGATTCAATGTTGGGAAATTGGTGAACTTCAGGCCAGATTTCCGCGCCGCTCGTGTAGCGGCGCTAGTAGTGGATCGAGCCCTTGCCGCACCGATGCCATTTGTACTGGTAGCCAGATTGGCCGTTCTTGCCATAGCACCACTTGGCGGTTTCAAGCTGGCGTGCGAACGTGTCCCGCACATCGCACGCCTCCATGGTTTTGGGATCATCTCCTGAGCCGCCACGGCAATTCTCATTGGCGACCTGCCATTGACCTATCAGCTGGCCTGGCGAATTTGCCTTTGCAAGCTTGGCCTTCGGGACGGGCGCTTCGCCTGAAGGCACCATCTGAATTCCTGGAAGCGAAGCGCCTTTAGCCGGCTTGCCGTCTGATGTGCTCAGCTCACATGAGGTCAGTTGCTCGCCGTCAATTCGTATCGTCTTGGGGCTTTCTACATCCAATATGAACGAGCGCTGGAACGGGTTGCCCGTCTCCAGGCAATCGGCATCAACCGAATAGCGATCTGCACGAAGCGGTTTGACTGTCGCGACCACGCATCCCACTTCGGGAACATCGTAAGCATGACCTCCCTTGGAGACCGAAAACTCGATGGAATCCAGCTTGCCGTCCCGAAATTGTCCGCACAGGTCGGCTGATCTCATATAGGCGCCGTCGGAAATCGGCAGTGCATCTGTCGCATTGCCAATCTGCACGCCCGCGACCAAGAAGAGGAGCGGAAGCATGCACCTGGAGGGATGTCGTGCTAGCAAGCCGGCCAAAAAACCCTCCATACGCTGCGACATCAGCGTCATCGAACAGATATAGCCTAGAACTTCAAACCCTTACCCGATCCTGGCTTGATCTCTACAGCGACATATAGCGCCCAGGCGTTGCAATCCTCTTCTATCCGAAACAGTTCGCCTTCGGAGGTTCGGCCCTTGAACGCAAACGGCTGAGCGCCTTTGCATACCTCATCGGAAATCACTTCCATCTCGGCCGATCCACCGAACTTATCGACGAACTCCTGTGTGATTTGGCGCAGTCCAAGCCCTTCAGCCCCGAAAAAACATGCGGCAAACGCCATTTTTTCGACCTTGCTGTCACCGTTGAACGTGATCCATCCACACTCGTTATTCCCGTCAAAAAGTGTCAGATGCTTGCCTTCGCTATCGTCGCCTCGCCATTCAAACTTGAACCCCTGGCTCTTCGCAGTGGTTTCGACCTGATCGGGGCTATCCGACACGGTGAACCCACGGAAACTACTGTCGGCCAACAGTTGGGTCGGGGTGGCAATAGCAATCGCGAGCGCAGCCAAAACGATTAGACAACGACGTTTGCGGGGAGAGACAACGGAAAAGATGCTCATTTCGGGCAGCCCTCAGTAGTAGTATCGCTTATTTCGAAACAGATACATCAGCAGGTAGACCGGAGCCCACAGGCCGCTGGTAATGATCGAAAGCAGGATGTGAAACCAGTGGGGGAAGCGTCTCAACGTAGCGATCCCTGATGCAGCCGCGGCTGCTCCGCCGCCCGCATTCATGAACACCTGAGGGCTGTTTCGCTGGCTCTTGAGAAGCTCGATCTCACGCATTTGCGGATCGAGGATTTCCCCACAGTGCTTACACTTCTTGGATTTGGCATTGATCGGCTCCGCGCAATACGGACAGTCAATCGTAGCGGCCGGCGAAGCGGTCTCGTCCATTATTCCCCCAACAAGTTTGACACCCCGAGGAGATGAGCCCTCGACCCTTAATCATGGTCTTATATTACGTGGTTTCGTGGAAGGGCAACTGATTGCTTCCTGAAAATGGAAGTGCAGTCACTGGTCGCTTGGAATCTCCGGCGTTTGAGGGTTGAACGAGGCATCTCACAGGATGACTTGGCCCTCACGGCCGGCGTTGAGCGGGCCTATGTCGGATATTTGGAGCGCGGAGCGCGCAACCCAACCATTGTCACGCTCAGCAAGCTGGCTGATGCCTTGAGCATCCACATTTCGCAGCTGTTTCGAGAGCCAGTGGAAGGAGAGAACGTACCAACCACCTTGAAAGCCGGGCGAAAAAGGACAGGTTAGCCGTTTTTTCCGGGGCTTTGGGTGCGATTGATTTAGTAGTTTGAGGGGGATTGAATGGCGCTAAGCCCAAAACAAGACGGTCAACTAACCCGTGAGCTGGTGAAGCACTGCGACCGAATCCAGCAAGAAACCCCATACAACCCGAAGGAGCTTCGAAGAATGTTGAGGGCAGATGGGGCGCAAAACATCCTCCGGAGGATAAGTAGGCGCGAAACCACGGGGCTTGCCAGGCTTTATGAATTGAATCGCCCAGACCTAGCTATCGAGAGACACATTTTGAACAGCAACTGGGCCACATTGCTCGAACCTGCCATTGTGGCCCAGTGCCGGACTAACCTGGGACTGACGGACTGATCCTCCATTGCCGTCCTTGGATCGACCGCTTTTCTAACGTCCCTTCTTGAACCTGGCCCTGACCTGCTCGGAAACAGTGGCCAACTGAGCATCGAACGTGCCGTCAACCGCAGCAGCGCGTGCCTTCTGAAGAGCATCGGTTACGCCGGCGATATCAGCGCATGCTATCGCATGCTTGCCTTTGGCAAGCTCCAGGGGGATTTTGCCGTACTTGATTGCCAACGTCGGCTTGCCGTCGATACCGGTTGTCCACCAGCGGCCACGGAATTTCCGGCCGACGTTTTCCGGTTCGGCCATATACAGCTGATGGTCGATCTGCATGACCAGCCTTTGCCGACGCTTGGATGCGGGGTCCGATGCGTCCTGCGTCGGTGTAGCGACCAGCTTCAATCCTTCGAATGCCATTGTTGATCTCCTTCCGTTTGATCGACAGCGGCATCCCGTAGAACGATTGAGAAGGTCAACGCGGCCCAAGTCAGGCATCTTGAAGCTAACTTTTTTCAAGCTCAGCAGCGTGGGTTTGACGGCCGTGTGGCTTGTCCAGCCAGGGGTTCGCACAACCCACTGATATCTCGCTGTTTTCTGCGCAATAAGTTAAACCAATAGAGTATTGGTTTAACTTAAGTATAGATCAGTCGAATTTGCCAAGATCTTGCGATATTCGAACAAAAATGCTATACCGATGTCAGTGATAAAGCGGTTTCACATTTTTAAAAATTCATATTTTCAAAAATTCCAGCATCCCGCTGGGCCACCAAAACCTTAACTCAAAACCCAACATAAAGGATATTCTAATGAATGGTTTCACAACCAAACCCCTCCGCTTGTCTATAAACAAGCGGCTCATCAACAAAGACGAACTCGGCGACACTCTAGCAAGGGCGGATGGGTTCGAACCCTGCCAGGTCACCGTCGGCGAGCTGATCGCCAACATTAAAAACGGCTACGCCTACTGTGCCGAACTTAACGGGAGGCGTAAGGCCGATAACTTCGTTGCCACGGACATTTTGTCCGTGGACGTCGATGGAGGGATGACCCTTTCAGAGGCTCTGGCCCATCCCTTCATCCAGGAAAACGCGTCTTTTATATATTCGACGTGCAGCCACACCCCTGAGCGGCATCGGTTCCGGGTGGTCTTCACGCTTGAGGAAACACTGCTCGACGCTAACGATGTCAAGGCAGCTACCCGCTCTCTTGCGTTGAAGCTCCATGGCGACCCAAAGGCAATCGATCCTGCTCGCATGTTCTACGGCAACACTGACGCCGAGATCTTTGAGATCAGGATGACACTTGCGCCGGCTTTGGTTCATGCATTGATCGAGCAGACGGCTGCCGCCGGATACAACGACCGGTCAATTGGTGCGATTGGCACAGGGCGTTCTAGAATCCAGTTGCCGCCAGAACAGATTGTTCGCACCGCAAAGGGCATCGAAATTCTCCTCGTAAACGCTCCCGCCAAAACAGAAGTGCATTGCCCTGTTCACGACGACAAGAACCCGAGCGCCTTCGTCGTTGAAAACGCCAACAAACGGAACAAAGGCGTCCATTGCAGCGCTTGCGGTGTCACCTATTGGCAAGGATACCCCGAACCGCAGGATTTCGATGATTTCGACAAGGGGGCACAGAATCTCTCGCGTTCGTCACAAGGTCAACCGAGCTCAGCTCATGAGGAGCCAGCTGCCGGTTTGGAGGGTGCGAAAATCGCGTTCCGCGATGAGAAGTTCATCAGCGCAATCCGTGTCAAAGACGGCACTACGTTCATAAAGAGCCCGAAGGGTTCCGGAAAGACGAAGCTGCTTGCCCAGATTGTCGCGTCGACGACAGGTCGCGTCCTTCTGATAGGGCATCGACGTGCCTTGATTGACTCGATGTGCTCGGCAATGGGCCTTGCGTGCTACCTCCATGACGATCAGGTCGACGAACCTTTGACGAAGCGCCGACAGCGCTATGGCATCTGCCTCGACAGCATCTTGAAAGTGGTTGAGGAGGCCCCGTACAAACTCGTAGTGATCGACGAATCGGAGCAGGTGCTTGCGCATCTACTTTCTCAAACGCTCGCTGAGAAGCGTCCCGACATTGTACAGGCATTGATCTGCATACTTGCTAGAGCAAAGCGGGTCATCGCTTCGGATGCGGACCTATCGTGGACATCATTCAACTTCATTAAGGAGTGGGCCGAGCGCAGGGACGGGCCGACGAGCAGCCAGGTCGTCATTAACCAGTATCAGTCACCTAAGGGCAAACTTGCGGTCTTTGCGTCGGAGACCCACCTGATTGGCGACTTCGTAACCGCCATCAAAGAAGGCAAGCGTTGCTATTTCACGTCGAATTCCAAGGAGAAGATAAAGGACATTGCGACGCAACTCGCGGAGGAATGCCCGGAGATCGCATATCTAGTCGTCACGTCCGAAGAGACGGCAAGCAAGGACCCTGCCGCGATGTCATTTATCAAGAGCCCATCCGTCGAGGCGCGGAAATACCAGGCCGTCTTGTCATCGCCGTCCATTGGGACTGGCGTGGACATTACGTTCCCAAATGAGGAGCAGTTCTATGACACCGTGTACGGCCTGTTCGTCCCACAAGTGCTAACCCATTTCGAGTGCGACCAACAGTTGGGCCGCGTCCGTCACCCTAAGCAGGTTAAAGTCTACGTTTCACCGGCTACATATGCCTTTGAAACCGACCTCAGCGTAGTGAAAAAGGACGCGCTCGACGCCTACGTCTTCAGCAGTTCAGCTCGTGAATGGACAATGGATTTCATACCCACAAGGATTGTTCGCCCCGATCCGCTTCTGGACATCGCAACGGCGATCATCTCACTACAGAGGGCATCCAAAAACCACCTGTGGAGGAACTTCCTGCATTACAAGGTGCAGCAGGGTTGGGAAATCGACCACATCGGTCAGCATGCGGAAATCGCTCACTTCGGATCGGACATCCTCTCACACGGCATAGAAATTCGGGCAAAACTCCGCGTCAATCGACTGATGCAGGCAGAATCCTTGTCAGAAGCCGATTTCCAGCGAATTGATCGTCGCATTAGAAGGTACGAGTTCGCCGACGATCGCGAGCGCGCAAGCTATGAACGATCGGCGACAGAGCGCTTCTATAACCAGCCCATCTCGAACGAACTGATTACGCTCGATGATAGGGGTCGCTTCCGTGCCTGTGTGACCAATTTCGAAATGATGCTGGACCCCAAGACCGGCGACGCACTCGGTGGTGGAGTCCATGATCCAGACAGGCGTAAACAGTCAGGCATGCTGATTCCAAACGCCGGGAGTGGGCGTATTTTGCTGATGGAAACGCTCTCCACGGCACCTTTCTACCGGAATTTTGCGTTCCGGTCCGACCTCACGTTTAGTAAGGGTAACCTCAAGCCGTTCATAGATTGGATGAAGGACAATCGGATAGCTATCCAACAGCAGTTCAACATCGCTTTGAACAGGAGCCTCGACCATAACCCGATCAGGCAAATTCGACCGTTTTTGGAGATGGTAGGGCTGAAGTTGGTCAAGCTGCCCAAAACCCGTGCAGGTGGGGCGCTCGTTATCCGATATAAGATCGATCCTGTCAGCTTGGATCAAATGAAGGAGATTGTGGCAATCCGCAAAGCCAAGAATTGGTCTGACCGACTTCCATTAGCGGCATAAGGGGACTGACAGTCAATTAGCTATATCTAACACATGCCCTGCCCCTCTCTGTTAGGGGGTGGGGCATCTTCTTTTCGGTCGCTGAGCAAATCCCATCCTCGTCCTTGAAAACCACACCAAGACACACACGCCGGGCTCACGGCGAATCCTGCTTCCTCAGTAAATTCGGGCAGGGTTATGTTAGGTCCAGGGAGATTTCTGGCGGTGACGTCACACTCGATCCAACATGCTGAATCCGACTGCCAGATAGCCTGCACCCTGCCTGCACCCTGGATCACTTCACCGTTTTCTCGACCTGAAATGGCAGCACCCTGAAATCGTCAGCGACTTTCAGCTCGTGATTATTGTGCACCATGAATTTCGCCATGTACGATGATGCACGACTCTCACCCATCGAATTTCGATGGTCATGATCCAGCTGCTGGATATCTAGCTCTCGAATCGAGAACCGTTCTTTGATGGATAGAAGCCGTTCTTTGTCGGCTAATAACTTTAGGAATCCATCTCTAGTTTGATCGGTGAATATCCAGATCGAATGGATGTGAGCGTTCTCTAGCTCTCCCATCGATCTCCAGTATCTCGATCCGTTCATGTCCAGACAACCGATAGCTAGAGGTTTGACGTCATGGAATGAGGGGCGATGGTAGTTCCGTCCAATCAGGTCCCGGCAGATCAAGTTGTATAAGTCCTGGAACGTGTCCATCTCCGTTTTGGCCCCTGGGCCATCGATCAGTTCGGAACCTTCTTGCCGCTGTTTGCGACTGCTGTGATCGAACGAGATCGTGATGAAAAACCCGTTCCGTCGTTTGAAGAAGGTGGGATGGTCGAATTTCCCTTTGTGAGCTTCGATGAATTGCTCGATCCTGTCATCGAACCAGCATGCATATTGAGACGAGATTGAGGATGGAGAGACATGTGAGTGGCTTTGCTGCATGTGAGTTGGACTTCTTTCATACGGGTATAGACCCATCGATTTGATGGGGTGAAATTGCGTTGGGTGTTTGAAATCGTGCGAGGATGGCCGTCGGCACGGTTCAAAGACCGATGTCGGGGAAATGAGAAAAGGGAAAAGCGGTTCTGAAGGTTCTGAGAATGATGGCCGGATGATCAGGCACGGCTATTTATGGCGATGAGATCGCAACCACTGTGGGTTGGGTGGAAAACGTCAGATCACTGAGCCGTCGGAGGCTGGTCAAACACGTTTTCCCACCCTTCAGACCCAATCGGCATACGACGATCACTGCCGGAGATCGTGCCGTCCTTGTCGACGAGAACTTCGGCGATGATGTCAGTCGGGTCGTCACTTTTCACCACGACATAGCGTGAAACGCCATCCGCAAGCACGACCCGGAAGCTGCGATTGTGCCGCTGCGCCTCTCCGTTGGACTTTTCGATGTGCCTGAGCAACCGATCTCGTTCCTCCTTGTCTAGCTCCTGACTTTCCAAGAAGGTTTTAATTCCCTTCATTTTGGGGCGTCTCCCATCTGCTGCAACCCGCAACGAGGTTACGAGTATGCTCAGCCGGTTGGCCACCGCCGCACGACGCTCGAAAATGTCTGGTGCAGACATATCTTGGATCGACGCGATCAATGAACGCAACTCGTCGGCAGAGATGGTTGGCAGCATATCGGCGATCGATCTTTGCCCACGGATTTGCGCGATGAGTGCTACTTCGGCAGCGATTGACGCTTCACACTCGTCAAGCTTGCTTTTGATAAATACCGTGGATGATCCTGGCTCGGTCAACAGGTCGAAAATCCGCTCCCGCTTGGCGCTGAGTTGGTGGATCTTCTCCTCGATGGCCGTGATTTGCTGCTCGACCGATGCACGCTCCGAATTCTCCGCTGCAGCCTTCAGCGTAGCGGTGAGGTCAATCTCTTTGACGAAGTAGAGGAACGATGTCTCGAAATCGGAATATCTCCAACTGATGCTCTCACACCCGAGGCCACGAACTGCGTTTGTGCATTTCAACGCCTGCGACCCTTTGGGAGGACGCCCCTTGTGGACGAACCTCATCGGGGCGCCGCAGTACTCGCATTTGGCTATCTTCGTGAACAGGTTGCGGTATTCAGGGCCCTTTCGTCCTGCTCCTTCAACGAGCCTCCTTCGACGTGAGGCTTGGACACGATGGAACTGGTCTTCTTCAATGATCCTCGGAAAGTAGTCTGCAACCGGTTCGCCGTGCGGGACACGGTCCCCATGGTCATCGTAGCGATGCGGCTGGAACTCGCCAATCACGGCTCGATTATTGAGGATCTTGGTCACGTAGGACTCGTGCCAGCCATTTGATTTGGTAAATGTCGGCACGGCTGACTGATTGAGCCGGCGCGCAATGATAAATGAGCCGTGTCCCGCGTCAGCCATCTGAAAAATCTGGCGGACAACAACGACACGTTCGGAAATCGTGTCGAAACCCGTCCGGTCCTCCTGCAACGATAGCCAAGCCGGAGCTACTTTGGTGAGTTTCCTGTTGCCGGCGTTCTTCCGCTTGTTCTCCCAAGCTGCACCGACTCGGATGCTCTTGGTCTTGGATTCCTCATAAGCTCGACCAAGGACCACAACCGAATAGATCACGTCAGCAACATTGGTGTCACCCGCTCGGTAGATATGGTTATCGGCAAGGGTGACGACATTGATCCCGCTTTTCACGAGATCGAAGAAAATCGGCACTGAATCCAGTATCTGCTGACGGCTAATACGATCTAACGACTCGACTAGCAGATACGAGCCCTTGATGATCTGCCCGGTCTTCACAAGGTCTAGGAACCGGCCGAGTGCCCCCGATGACACGTTGGCGCCTTTGAAAGCGGAGACGCCAATATCCTCGAGTTTGAAGTCCTCAACGAGATGCAGGTCATGTTGCTCTGCATATCTTTTCGAGGCCTGTTCCTGCCTCCGCAGACTGTCTCCCCGCAGCTGAATATCGGTCGACATCCGAATGTAAGAGTATGCCAGTGGGCCTGAGACATCTGAGGTCATAGAAAGCTATGTAAACCGGCTGATATCCAAGCTCAACGCGCTTCCTAGCAACCGGCACCGACCGCTGATTTAGAAGAAATTAATCCACCTTACCATTTGCATGCCGACCTTGCCCGGCGCGACCATCACCTGCACGTCGACCGGCACGGCCTCGATGCCCTGAAAAGCGACCGTGCGAACCCGCGCCACCATCGTGTTGCCCCCGGATACAGGCTGGCCTCAGCCCGTGCGATCAGGCCGAAATGGGCCTCTTCGGCAGACAATCACAGTTTCTTGATCAAATCAAGAACATTACAGGAACAAGCCGTCGCGGAAGTTGCAACGGAATTGTAGCCGATTGCATAGACAGAACAGGGTTAATACGACATGAAAACGGCCTACTTCCGCCTTTTGTCCTCGACCGCGCCCCAGAACAGGCTGGCGATGTCGGCGCCGCCGAAGCGGGCGACTTCGCGCACGCCGGTCGGCGAGGTCACGTTGATCTCCGTCATAAAGTCGCCGATGACGTCGATGCCGACCAGGATGAAGCCGCGTTCCCTGAGCGACGGCCCGATGCGGGCGCAGATCTCGCGTTCGCGCCCCGTCAGCTCCGTCTTCTCGGCACGGCCGCCGACATGCATGTTGGAACGGGAATCGTGCTCGGCCGGCACCCGGTTGATGGCGCCGACCGGCTCGCCGTCGATCAGGATGATGCGCTTGTCGCCCTTGCGGACGTCCTTGAGGTAACGCTGCACGATATAGGGCTCGCGAAACAGCTGGCCGAACATTTCGAGCAGCGAGGCGAGGTTGCGGTCGGCTTCCAGCAGATGGAAGATGCCGGCGCCGCCATTGCCGTAAAGCGGCTTGATGATGATGTCGCCGAACTCCTTGCGGAAGGCGGCGACTTCCAGCGGATCCTTGGTGATCAGCGTCTCCGGCATCAGGTCGGAAAACTCGGTGACGAAGATCTTTTCCGGGCTGTTGCGCACCCAGGCCGGATCATTGACCACCAATGTCTTCGGATGGATGCGCTCCAGCATATGCGTCGTGGTGATGTAGTTCATGTCGAAGGGCGGGTCCTGGCGCAGCAGGACGACGTCCATCTCGGACAGGTCGGTGCGCACCTTCTCGCCCAGCGAGTAATGATTGCCCTTCTCGTCCCGCACCTGCATCTCCTCGATGCGGGCAAACACCTTGCCGTCGCGCAGCGACAGCCGGTCGGGCGTGTAGTGGAACAACTGGTGGCCGCGCCGCTGCGCTTCCAGCGACAGCGCGAACGACGTGTCGCCGGCGATCGACACGCTGGAGACATGGTCCATCTGGACGGCGATTTTCAACTTCATGGCGGGTCCCCAGCGCAGTCGACGAGAGCGATATAAGGGTCGCCGCGCCTTCTGCCAATCCGGCCAGCGCCTTAACGGTTGAAGACCAGCCCGGGATAGCCACCGGCGGCATGGCCGGAATGGCAAACGGCGGCCTCCGGCGCGGGATCAAAAGAAGGCGCCAGCCGGCCGCCGTCTAGTCCGCCACGGCGTCGGCTCCCTGTCTCCATAGGCGGGGCGTTCGGCCCACGCTGCTGCGAAACACCCGCGTCAGATGGCTTTGATCGACGAATCCACAGGCCAAGGCCACTTCGGAAATGCCGAGCCTGCTTTGGCGCAGCAACGTCTTTGCCTTCTGGATGCGCTCGTTCATCAGCCACTTGTAGGGCGGAACGCCAACGGTCTGACGAAAGGCGCGGGCGAAGTAGCTGACCGACAGACCGCAGGCCTGGGCGATGTCGGCGATGGCGATGTCGCCGCTCAAATTGGCCAGCATCATCTCGCGGGCCCGCTGCATTTGCCATGGCGCCAAGCCGCCAACGAATCTGGCAGGCCCGTGACTGGGGGCGTAGGTCCTAACGAGGTGGGCATGGAAGGCCAGCGCCACTTGATCGACGAACAAATGGTCGCTCGATCCGTAGAAGGCAGCCTTCGCCTCCAGGGCGCGGCTCAGGCCATACAGGATCGGATCGTTCACACCGCCCAGGATCGTTCGCAGACCGACAGGCGGCCGCTCACCAAAGTCGTATGCGAGATCGTGCAGGGTCCGCCTCGATATTTGCAGGCGCAGAAAGTCCACGGATTGATGGAGATGCGCGATCGGAGATGCCTCCAGGTCCAGAAGGACCACATCGCCGGCATTGACTTCGGGATAGTTGACGTGACGACCGTCGATCCAGCCCTCCATCTTGGCTATTGGCGACAGGTAGACGATCACCGCGAACCCTGGCTCGGGTGCCACCGCGCGGGTGAGGCATGGCCCGGCCTGGAGGCGGCTGATCGCGATCGGGTCCTTCGAGATCGTCTTGGAGAAAAAGGCAGTCTGGACCGGGGCCTTATACCGAAATGCCAGGTACGATTTGAAAACCGCCAGGTCCATATTCTGGCGCGGCACGGAGGCTTCGTCCGAGGCGTTGAATGGTCCGCCGTCTTCGGCGTCGCTTTGCAATGCAGAGCCTTCGCCTGCGCCGAACATCCCGCGCAGAAACGTCTGACGCTGCCGCGCGTGCTCCGGTGACAGGTCTTCCGGGCTGAACGAACGCGAACCGAAAGTCATGGGATGCCTACTCCAGCCAAGTCTCAGGGCATCGCCGCCGCTTGGAAGCGCGGCAGATATTGCCTTGGGTCGTCGAGGCGCAACCGCCGCCACCGCGCAGGGCTCTTTCCTTCAAGTTGCGAGAATATGCGCGTGAAATGGCTTTGGTCGGTGAACCCGCAGGCCACGGCGACCTCCGCTGCTGGCATTTCCATGTTCAGGAGAAGGTTCTTCGCCTGTCTGACGCGCTCCCTCATCAACCATTTGTGAGCGGGCATTTCGGCCGTGCGCCTGAAAGCCCGGGCAAAGTAATTCACGGACAGTTCGCAGGCCTCCGCCAGTTCCGCGAGTGTAACGCCTTCCGCGATCCTTGCGGACATCAACTCGGTGGCACGCCGGTATTGCCAGGGCGCCAGTCCTCCCCGCAGAGGCTTGATGCTGCGGAGTTGGCCGTAGGTCTGGGCAATGTGAAGGTGAAAGGCGAGCGCCACGTGGTCAAGGAATAGAGCGTCCTCATCGCCGAACATCTGCGTCTTCTTCAGCATGGCGGTGCCTAGCCCGAAGAGGACCGAGTCCTCCACGCCGAAGGTGGGACGCAGCGACCCGATCGGCGGCCGGCCGAACTCATCAGCGAGATCATCCAAGCTGCGCTGCGACATCTGCACCCGCAGGGTTTGCATTGGATCTCGGATCAGAACCCTTGGCGAGGTGCCGAGGTCAAAGATACAGATTTCGCCGGCTCTCATCGCCCCCAAGACTTCCTTGCGCCCCTCCATTCGCGCCTCCAGTCTCGGCAAGGGCGTCAGGACGATATGGACCGAAAAGGCCGCTTCGGGTTCCGGCTTTAACGTCCATATGCCGGAAGGTTCGGGTACGGCGACATGCGTGAATATCGTTGGGTCTTTCGAGATGCCCTTGGCGAAACAGCTTTTGGTGGAGGCCGCACGGAATCGACGCTGTATCAGGGCGTCGTGGTGGTCGATCTGCGTGGCCGGATCATTCATCCATCTTCACCATCTGAGCTAACCTTGCGCTCTGCGGCCTCCGATTTCCAGAGGCTCTTACGAAGGGGCGGACTCCGCACGGCCAGCGAACCGTCCTCGGCCGCCGCTCGCAAACACAAGAGATACCTTGTTTTCATTGGCGTAGGCGTTATGGACAAATTTGTCCATAACGCCTACGCTCAATTCCGTGTGATCAATGGAAAAGCGAGGCAAAGAAGCTGATGACCACCACTGTCTTCATCACCGGCGCATCACGAGGTGTCGGGCGCGCTTGTGCCACCGCGTTCCTCGACGCTGGCTGGAATGTTTTCGCGACTGCTCGTGATCCATCCCAAATCGGCATATCTCCAAGCGAAAGGTTGGCCACGGCCAAGTTGGATTTGGAGGATGATTCGTCGATCTCGGCGGCCGTGGGGCACGCCATCGGCCGTTTCGGATCGGTCGACATTCTACTCAATAATGCCGGGATCGGCCTTGGCGGCCCTGTGGAAGCGGTGAGCCGCGAGGAATTCCACGCCTTGCTCGACGTAAATGTGGTCGGCGCGGCGCTTGTGACGAAAGCTCTGCTCCCGACGATGCGGCTGAAGCGAAGCGGCTTGATCATCAATGTGGGATCGCTGGCCGGAGCCGTCGGCCTTCCATTTCTGGCACCTTACTGTGCAAGTAAATTCGCATTGGCAGGCTTGAGCGAGGCCATGCGGTATGAGCTTGGACCTTTCGGCATCCGGGTAAAGTTAGTCGAATTGACTGGAAGTCGGACGCGGTTCAAGCAGCCAATTCTTCACCACGAGGCCTATGCAACGAAGGCCGCCGCGGTTGAACGGCGTCTGCAGGAAGGGCTGGCTTTATCCACTCCTCCTGACACTGTCGCAAAGGAGATCTTGCGGATCGCGGGCTCGAGTTCCGATCGGTTGCGATATGTGGTTGGAACCGGCGGCCTTCTAGCGAGGATAAGGGGGTTCCTGCCCGATAGGATGATCCGCTCGACGTTGGCACGCGCATTCGGCTTGATCTGAAACCGCGAGCCTGCCTCGTCTCGACCGGGACGAGGCCGAGCCGCCCCATATTTGGATTGTGAGCCCGGAAGGAGCAAATCGTGGCCAGGCCCCGGCAATTCGATCATGACGCCGCATTGAACGAAGCGATCAAAGTCTTCTGGATCAAGGGATACGCCGGTACATCAACCGATGATCTGAGAAAGGCCATGGGATTGGGCCGCCAAAGTCTCTACAACGCCTTCGGAGATAAGCGGCAGCTCTATCTGGAAGCTCTTTCGGCCTATCTGCGACGCACCATCTCTACACATCTCGATCGCCTCAGTTCGTCTTCATCACCCTTGGCGGGCATTCGGGCGCTGCTGCTGGGAGTAATCGCCGAGGATCAATTTGAGCGAGAGCTTGGATGCCTGGGTGTGGCATCTGCCAGCGAGTTCGGAACGCGTGATCATGAACTCGCCCAACTGCAAAGCAAAGCAGGTGCCGCGTTGTCTGCCAGACTGATCGAACGGGTAGGCGAAGGCACAGCCAGCGGAGAAATTGACCCGCAGGTGAACGCCGAGGATGGCGCGTTCTTTATTCAGATGACCATGAACGGACTGCAACTCGCCGCCCGCGCTGGCGCACCCGTGAATGTACTGCGCACCATGGCAGATTTCGCTGTCGAGCGTTTGCAGGCGCGACTGGCAGCCGAATAGCGGCCTGACGCGAGCAGAGAGTCCATGCAAATGGGCTAGGAAATCGCGCTCGCGCCAGAGCAGTGGACGCTCAGGTCAAAGATGCCGATCTCACCGGCTTTCATTGCCCCCAAGGTTTCCTTGCGCCCTCCATGCGCCTCCAATCTCGGCAGGGGGCAGCACGATATGGGCCGAAAAGGCAAGCCTCGGGCAGATTGGGCTAAGCCCGTCCAAAACACGCCATGAATCTACCAGCGGCAGCGGGTGCCTTCGTCCATCGTCAGGACGTCGTCGAAGTTCTCGGCGCCTCGACATGGCTACAAGGAGCTACTCACATGACCACGTTATCAGTTGTCTTCCGGCGGATTCACATTGTTGCGGCCGCCGTTTTCAGCCTCTCGATCATACCGGTGGCCGCCTCGGCGCAGTCCGCGCAAAACGTCATTCTCGTGCACGGCGCCTGGGGCGATGGAGCGAATTGGTCGAAGGTCATTCCCATCCTTGCCGCAAAGGGTTTGAACGTCACCGCGGTCCAACTACCGCTGACTTCGCTCGCTGACGATGCAGCGACGGTGAAACGCGCGATCGACCTTGTGGACGGGCCGGTCGTGCTGGCGGGGCACTCCTATGGAGGTGCGGTGATCACCGAGGCCGGAAACGATCCCAAGGTTTCCGCGCTGGTCTATGTCGCCGCGTTCGCGCCCGATGCTGGTCAATCCGCGGGGTCCTTGAACGCAACCGTAGCCCCCACGCCGCTGGCGGCGGAAGCCAAACCCGACGCGGAGGGCTTCATCAAGCTGACCAAGACGGGCGTCTACGACGATTTCGCCCAGGATGTGACGCCGGCTGAAAAGCAGCTTCTCTACGTGACGGAGTCGCCAACCAGCGTGAAGTCCCTGGGAGGCAGCATCACCGACGCCGCCTGGCACAACAAGCCCTCCTGGTACATCGTGGCTTCCCATGACCGGGCGATCCAGCCGGCGCTGGAGGCGGAAATGGCCAAGGCGATCAAGGCGAAGACCACGACGGTCGAAGGCAGTCACCTGATCATGCTCTCGAAGGCCTCCGCGGTGGCCGCGGTGATCGAGCAGGCCACCCACTAATCCTCAGCTGAGCGGCATCCCGAGCTCCCGCGCTTTCAGTACGCGGCGAACCGCGGATGCCGCTCGGCCTGACCTGCAATTGCTGCAGTCCCATCAACGCGAATGTGGAGTTTCTTCCATGACTGCGAAATCTGTTATCCTGGTACACGGGGCATGGGCGGACGGATCGAGTTGGAGCAAGGTTATTCTCGATCTCGCAGCCGAGGGGTTGTCCGTGACGGCAATCCAGATGCCGCTTACGAGCTTCGGCGATGATGTCGCGACCCTGCGCCGCGCCCTTGCGCTCGTCGAAGGCCCAGTCATTCTTGTCGGACATTCATACGGTGGTTCGGTCATCACCGAGGGAGGCAATGACAAGAAGGTGGCCGCGCTTGTATTCATAGCCGCCTTTGCGCCGGACAGCGACGAGTCCGCCGCTTCGCTCGGGGAGACCGTGGATCCCCCTCCCATGGCCGCTGAGGTTCGGCCCGACTCAGCGGGATTCCTGAAACTGACCGAGAGCGGAATCCGCGATCACTTCGCCCGGGATCTTTCCGACAGTGAGAAGACGGTTCTGTTCGCCGCCCAGGCGCCTACCGCCGTTGCGTCCTTAACAGGAAAAATCACGGAACCCGCGTGGCAATCGCGCCCAAGCTGGTATCTGTTGGCAACCGAGGATCATGCCATCGCGCCCAAACTCCAGCACATCATGTCGAGCCGGATAATGGCCAAGGTCACGGAAGTCGCTTCGAGCCATGTGGCGATGCTGTCCCATCCCGACCTGGCCACCCGTCTCATCCTCGAGGCCGTTCGCGCGGTCTGACTTTCAGCCAGGCCGGCTGACTGCCCAAGACGCGGCTGGCCGCGTCGTCATCCATGCAAAAGCTTTCAAGCATCACCTTGAAAGAATCCAAGGACCGCGACTCCGCCCTCGCACGGCATCTGAGCCGAGGCCCGAGCTTCGCGATCCCCTGGATTGCGGGGGCCTCGGCCCGGTCCGGGGCGGGCTCTTTGCCAATCCGGCCAGCGCCTTAACGGTCGAAGACCAGCCTGGAATAGCCGAGGAAGGAAAGCGCCATGGCGGCCAGCGAGGCGGCGGCAAGTGCAGCCAGCGGCGGCATGGCTGGGATGGCAAACAGCAGGGCGCAGTAGACGAGATAGTTGGCGACGCTGGTGGCGATGCCGACGCCGCCATAGCGGGCGCCCTCTCGCGCAATGCCGCGGCTCGATGGCGCGAAGGTCAGGCGGCGGTTGATCTGCCAGGTGACGCAGAGCGCGAATCCGATCGACAGGATGCGGGTGCCGAAAGGCCCGAGCGGCGTGGCGGCCAGCAGCAGCCACAGTGCGGCGGCATCGGCGACCAAGCCGATGCCGCCGGCGAAGACAAACCTTGCGACGCGTCGCATCGTTCAGGCCGCGCGCGGGGTCTTGCCCGGTTCCGGCTTCTGCGCCACCGCGCCGGCGCGACGCTCGGAACGGCCCGAGGGCATGGAGAGATAGAAGATGCGCTTCTGCTCGGCCCGGCCACGCGACACCGAATCCAGGATCAGCCCCGTCACGGCCGCCAGCATCGACAGCAGCAGCAGCCCGACCGACAGCACCCAGGTCGGCATGCGTGGCACGAGGCCCGTTTCGGCGAACTCGACCAGCACCGGCGCCATCAGGAACAGGCTGGAGGCCAGGAAGAAGAGCGAAAAGGCGCCGAAGAAGCGCAGCGGCTGCGTCTCCTTCATCAGCATGACGAACATCCACAGGATCCTGGTGCCATCGCGAAAGGTCGACAGTTTCGAGGAAGACCCGACCGGCCGGCGGCCGTAGTCGAGAGCGATTTCGGCGACCGGCAGTTTGAGCTGCGAGGCGTGCACCGACATCTCGGTCTCGATCTCGAAGCCGCCGGAGACGGCCGGAAAGCTCTTGACGAAGCGCCTGGTGAAGACGCGGTAGCCCGAGAAGATGTCGGTGAAATCGCTGCCGAAGAGCCATTTGTAGAGGCTGTTGAAGACACGGTTGCCGAAAGCATGGCCGGTCCTGCCGGCGTCGTCGATCACGCCGCGCCTGGTGCCCACCACCATGTCGCAATGCTCGGTCAGAAGCGTATTGATCAGCTGCGGCGCGTCCTCGGGCGCATAGGTGCCGTCGCCGTCGGCCATCAGATAGATGTCGGCGTCGATGTCGGCGAACATGCGCCGCACCACATTGCCTTTGCCCTGGCGCGGTTCGCGGACCACGATGGCACCGGCCGCACGGGCCCTGAGCGCCGTCAGGTCGCGCGAATTGTTGTCGTAGACATAGATGGTGGCGGCCGGCAGCGTCTCGCGGAACCGCTGCACCACCTCGGCGATGGTCAGCTCCTCATTGTAGCAAGGCAGGAGCACGGCGATGACGGGTTCATGGCTGATGTCTTGCGGCATTTTCGTCTCCGGATGCCTGGCCGACCACACGGTCGCGCGCCGGAAACCGGCCTCGTCCAGGCGGTTTTACTATTTATTGAAGCCGTTAAGGCTAGGTTTAAGGCCGACTTCATGAGTGTCGATTGGCCTTGAAAGGTC
This sequence comes from Mesorhizobium sp. B2-3-5, assembly GCF_006442395.1. Taxonomy (NCBI): domain Bacteria; kingdom Pseudomonadati; phylum Pseudomonadota; class Alphaproteobacteria; order Hyphomicrobiales; family Phyllobacteriaceae; genus Mesorhizobium; species Mesorhizobium sp. B2-3-5. Next base: position 28,194 of record NZ_VFVX01000031.1, read on the forward strand.
CGGCATTCCCGCCAGGGGCATCGGGATGGGCACAGCAAGGGGAACTTCCACCTGGAGGTCCGATATCGCGTTCGCGCTGCTTGCTGCACTGCTGCTGCTGGCTCTCAACGCCCAGGCGGGGTTCCCGCAGCTGGCCAATCCAGCCGGGGACAATGATAGCCTGCTGCAATTGGTCGAAGTCCGTGACCTCATGGCCGGCCAGGGCTGGTTCGACCTGCACCAGTACAGGATGGGTCTGGAAGGCGGCTTCGTCATGCACTGGTCGCGGCTGCTCGACGCGCCGCTGGCGCTTGCCATCCTCGCCGTATCGGCCCTGACGGGCAGCCGCGCTTTGGCCGAACAAATCGTGCAGATCGCCTGGCCTGCCCTGCAATTCTGGCTTGCTGCCTTCTTCATCATGCGCGCGGCGCGCGCTTTCGCCGGTGCTCATGCGGTGCTGCCCGCCGTCGTCGTCGGCGGGGCGGCCCTGTACTATATCGGCATATTTTCCCCCGGCTCGCTCGATCATCACAATGTCCAGCTTGTGCTGACCCTGGCGAGCCTCGCCTTGCTGCTCGAGGCGCCCACGCACCGGCCGGCTGCCTTGGTCGCGGGCATCTGCGCCACGCTGACCCTGGCCATCGGCATGGAAAGCGCTCCCTATGCCGGAACCCTCGGCGCCGTCGTCGCCCTGCTGTTTCTCGGCAATGGCGCCGGCGAAAGGCTGATCGCCAGGGATTTCGGTCTCGGTGTCGCCGCCGTCGCGGCTTTGGTCTTCGCCATCACCGTCCCCGTATCGTCCTGGGGGCAGGCCCAGTGCGATACGTTCTCGATCGTGCAGTTCGCTCTCGCCGCGCTTGCCGGCGCCGGTCTGGCGGTCGTCGCGTCATGGAAGGCCGCCAACGCGACGCTCGTCCGGCGCCTGATATCGCTCGGCTTGCTTGCCGCCGTCCTTGCTCTTGTCGTGGTGTTCCTGTTCCCGCAATGCTTGGCCGCGCCCTATGCCAGGCTCGACCCGCGTCTCCAGCAGATGTGGCTCGGCCATATCGAGGAGGCGCAGTCGATCTTCCAGCTTGTCTTCGATGATCCGGCCAGGGCCGTGGCGCGTTTCGCCACGCCGCTGGTGGCGATCATCGTGATGGCGCTTCACTTCAGCCATGGCGGATGGCGGCGGCAGGACAGCCTCGTCGGCGCGCTGCTGGTGGCGGCGTTCCTGGTCAGCGCCTGGGAAGTGCGCGGCTCGACCTTCTCCATCGCCTTCGCGGTGATCCCGCTTTCGGCATGGATCGCCAAATGGCGGCAGCGGGCCGAGACCAGCCCGTCCGGCGGCTCGGTGCTGAGGATGGCCGCGGCCTGGCTGATCTCGGTCAATGCCATCTGGTCGGGCGCCGCCGATGCTGCATCGAGCGCCTTTGAAATCGGTGCGCCTCCCAGGGACGCCAGTATCGATTCGCCCTGCAACAGCAGAGGTTCGTTCGCCGCACTTGGGCGGATGGCCCCCACCACGGTTCTTGCCATCTCCAATCTTGGGTCACCGATCCTCGCCTTCACCGGTCATCGCGTCTTCGCCGGGCCCTACCATCGCAACGTCGCCGGAAATCTGCTCGCGCTCGATGCCTTGCTGGGCTCCACCGCCGATGCGAAGGCAGTCATCGAAAGCCACCATGTCGGCCTCGTCGCGCTCTGCCGCGGCAACCCGGAAAGCCGGCTGTTGGCGGCCAGCGCGCCGGGCGGCTTCCTGGCCGGACTGGTGCACGGCAGCGTGCCGGAATGGCTGGAACCGGTGGCTGAGACCCGTGGCGCCCCGCTCGAACTCTATCGCGTCAGGTCCAGCGGCTGAAATCCCATGCGAAAACAAAGGTTTGATGCGAGGCCGCGCCAGTTTCGCAAAGGCATCCGGCTTCGCGTTTGGGCATGATCTCCAGCGAAGGCCGGATCCCATTTTTCGGGATCATGCTCCGGCTAAAAAAAATCGTTTTCAGGATACGTTTCCTAAAGGGTTTGCTGCCAGTCTCGGCAATAAATACCGACGTCAAAAAACAGGGACACCGATGCAAACTCCGTTTGGCACCGGTCAGGCAAACAGGGAGAGCACGGATCTGGCCTTCACCGATCCGTTGACCGGGCTTGGCAACCATCGCCGCTTCTTCGACAAGGTCGATCGCCTGATCAGCGACCGTGCCGACGATCCCGCACCCTTCACCGTCGGCATCCTCGACCTCGACGGCTTCAAGCCGATCAACGATCTGTTCGGCCACAAGGCCGGTGACGATATCCTGATCCAGGTCGCCATGCGGCTGCGCGCCTCGATGGATGGCCATTCGACGGTCTGCCGTATCGGCGCCGACGAATTCGCCTTCCTCTATCCGCTGGTGTTCAGCGAGGAAGCGGCGGCGGAAAAATCCCGCATGCTGATCGAGATCCTGTCGGCGCCCTATGATGTCGGCGAACGCACCGCCAGACTTTCGGCCTCGGTCGGCTGCTCGCTGTTCTATTCCGGCGACGAGACCACGGAGATCCTCATCAACAAGGCCGAAACGGCGCTCTACCACGCCAAGCGTTCCGGTCGTGGCCGCGTCGTCGTCTATACGCGCGAGATGGAAGAGGCGGCCAAGCGCGTCACCCGCATCGAACAGGCGCTGCGCCGTGCCGTCTCGGCCGGCGAGGTGGAGCCGCACTTCCAGCCGATCGTCGATCTCAACACGCGCCGCACCATCGGCTTCGAGACGCTGGCGCGCTGGACTGATCGCGATCTCGGCGCGGTGCCGCCGACGGTGTTCATTCCCATCGCCGAGGAACGCGGCATTATCGGCCCGCTGTCGCAGCTGGTGCTGCGCAAGGCGACCGAGGCGGCGAGAAGCTGGCCCAAGGACCTGTTCCTGTCGTTCAACCTGTCGCCCTCGCAGCTCGTCGACCAGAACACCGGCCTGCACATACTGGCGATCCTCGACCGCACCGGCTTCGATCCGCGCCGGCTGGAGATCGAGATCACCGAGACCGGCCTGATGAACGACCCTGCTTCCGCCGCGCAGATCGTCGAGGATCTGCGCCGTGTCGGCATCCGCGTCTCGTTGGACGATTTCGGCACCGGCCAGTCGTCGCTCGGGCGCCTGCGCGAATTCCATTTCGACAAGCTCAAGATCGACCGCGCCTTTGTCTCTTCCATTCTCGAAGACCGTCCTTCCGAACACATCATCCGCGCCATTCTGGCCATGTGCGAAGGGCTTGGCATGGATGTGGTAGCCGAAGGCATCGAAGAGGAAGCGCAGGCCGACCGCCTGGTCCAGTTCGGCTGCGCCGGCGGACAAGGCTATCTGTTCGGCAGGCCGGCCGATGCCGACGCCACGCTCGGCTATCTCCGCGATTCCTTCCGCGGCGCCCTGCGCGCCAAGGCGATCTGACCGGCGATCCCGGCGCTGCCCACCGTCGCGGCTTCGCGCCGGGCGGGGCGCAAAGTCGTTTTGTCCGACATAAGCACGGAAATCCGACGTTTCGCCCTTGCCCGCGCGACTTGCGTGGCTAGGATGCGCGCCGTTCTGGCTACAGCGCCGCGCATCTTTCAGAACGCGCAAAGGACGCTGTAGAATTTTATTTGCGCATGATCCCTTTCCGAAGATCGATCCGATTTTCGGGGGGTCATGCGCGCGGAGAGAAAGATATGATGCCATCGGCGCATTTTCCCGACCTCGAAGGAGCGTCGGTGCTGATCACCGGCGGCGGGTCCGGGATAGGCGCCGCCCTGACCGAAGGGTTTGTGCGCCAGGGCGCCAATGTCGCCTTCATCGACATCGCCGACAAGCCCAGCGCCGCGCTTGCCGACCGCATCGAGAAGGAGTTCGGCCGGCGGCCGCTCTACCTCAAGACCGATCTGCGCGATGTGGAGGCCATGCGGGCATCGGCAGCCAGGGCGGCCGAGGCGCATGGCGATGTCACCGTGCTCATCAACAATGCCGCATGGGACGAGCGCCACGATGTCGTGGACGTCACCGTCGAGTTCTGGGACGACAACCTCGCGATCAACCTGCGGCCGCATTTCTTCACCGCGCAAGCTGTGGCGCCGGGGATGAAGCGGGCGGGTGGCGGCTCGATCATCAACTTCACCTCGACATCCTATCTCATCAACCATCCCGACATGCCGGCCTACACCGCCGCCAAGGCGGGCATCCTCGGCCTCACCAAGGGCCTGGCCGGCAAACTCGGGCCCGACCGCATCCGGGTCAACGCCGTTGCCCCCGGCTGGGTCATCACCGAACGGCAGCGGGAACGCTGGGTGACGGAAGAAGCGCTTGCCGCCCATGTCGCCAAGCAGTGCATCAAGGACGTCATGCGGCCGGACGACATGATCGGCACGGTGCTGTTCCTGGCGTCGGACGCTTCGCGCATGCTGACGGCGCAAATGCTGATCGTCGACGGAGGCTTTTTGTGAACGCGGTTCCCGCGGTAGCGGCGCTCGATTGGGGCACGACCAGGCTCCGGGCATGGCTGATCGACGGCAGCGGCAAGGTGCTTGCCGAGCGCCGTGGCGATGATGGCCTCCTCACCGCGCGCGAAAAGGGGTTTTCCAACGTGCTCGAGGGCCATCTTGGCGCCATGGGGGCACCGGAAACGCTGCCGGTTATCATCTGCGGCATGGCCGGCTCCCGGCAAGGCTGGCTCGAGGCGCCCTATGTGACCGTGCCGGCGCCACTCGGCGCCATCCTGGGCGGCGCGGCCCGGGTGCCGGATCGGAAACGCGACATCCGCATCGTCCCAGGCCTTGCCCAGCGTCTGACCGACGCGCCGGACGTCATGCGCGGTGAGGAAACACAGCTTGCCGGCGCTGGTTTGCCGGCAAAGGGGCGGCATCTCGCCTGTATGCCCGGCACGCACTCGAAATGGGTCGTGGTCGAGGATGGCGCGGTTGCCGGCTTCGGCACATGGCCGACGGGCGAATTGTTTTCGGTGCTGGCCGCGCATTCGATCCTCAAACATTCGCTGGGCGAGCAGCCCGCTCCGGTCGCGGCGGACAATCCATTCTTCCGGCAATGGTGCGAACGGGCGCTTGGCGAGGGCGGCGACGTCACTTCGAAGCTGTTTGCCATCCGTGCCGCCGGGCTCCTGCAGGACCTGAAGTCGCAGGATGCGGCGGCCTGCCTGTCCGGGCTTTTGATCGGCGGCGAGATCGCCTCGGCCAGGCGCCGCTATGGCACCGGCGATGCGCCGGTCGTGCTGATCGCTTCCGGTGCACTGGCGGGGCTCTACCAGGCCGCGCTGGTCCTTGCCGGACTTGATCTTCGCACCGTCGACGCCGATGAGGCGGTGCGTGCAGGGCTTATCGAAGCCGCGCGCGAGAACGGCATGATCGCCAGAACCGGAGCTTTGGCATGACCGAGACCGCCCCATTCCCGAAGCTCAAGCGCGGGCTGGTCGCCATCCTGCGCGGCCTGAAGCCCACCGAGGCGATTGCCATGGGGCAGGCGCTGTTCGACGCCGGCATCGAAGCCATCGAAGTGCCGTTGAATTCGCCTGAGCCATTTGCCTCGATCGCCAGCATTGTGGAAGCGCTGCCGAAAACGGCGCTGGTCGGCGCTGGTACCGTGCTGACTGCGGCCGATGTCGACAGGCTGCACAAGGCCGGCGGGCGGCTTCTGGTCAGTCCCAACATCGATGCCGAGGTGATGGCGCGCGCGATGCATCATGGCATGGTGACCATGCCCGGCGTGTTCACGCCCACCGAGGCCTTCCAGGCGATCCGGCTGGGCGCTTCGGCGCTGAAGTTCTTCCCGGCGAGCGTGCTCGGGGCATCAGGCATTTCCGCGATCCGGGCCGTGCTGCCGGCGCAGACCCTGGTCGGCGCCGTCGGCGGCGTTTCGGAGAAGGATTTTGCCGGCTACAAGGCGGTCGGCGTCACGGTCTTCGGCCTCGGCTCCAGCCTGTTCAAGCCGGGCATGAGTGTCGATGAGGTGGCGATACGCGCGCACGCCGCCGTATCGGCCTGGGATGCGGTGTTCGGAGACGCATGATGAGCGAGGTTTCGGTTTTCTCCGATCATATCTGCCAGCTCGGCGAAGGGCCGAGTTACGATCCCGCCACCGACGCGCTGTTCTGGTTCGACATCGTCAACGGCCGTCTTCTGGAAAAACCGGTGTCCGGCGGCGCGCGGAAGATCCATGAGCTCGGCCAGATGGCGAGCGCCATCGCCATCATCGATGAGCAGCGACAGATGATCGCCACCGAAACCGGGCTTTTTGTCCGCGAGGTCGCGACCGGCAGGATGATGCTGCACACACCCATCGAGGCCGACAATCCGCTTACCCGCTCCAACGATTCCCGTGTCCACCCCTGCGGTGCGCTGTGGACCGGCACGATGGGCAAGAAGGAGGAAAAGGGCGCCGGTTCGATCTATTGGTTCCTTAAGGGCGAGTTGCGCCGCCTGTTTTCGGACATCACCGTGTCGAATTCGATCTGTTTTTCGCCGGATGGCGCGCTCGCCTATTACACCGATACCGCGACCGGCCTGTTGATGCGCATCGCCTGTGATCCGGCGACCGGCCTGCCCGCCGGCGAGCCGAATGTGTTTGTCGATCACCGCTCGGCCAAGGGCTATGTCGACGGATCGGTGGTCGACCGCGACGGCGTGCTGTGGAACGCCGTCTGGGGCGGCAAGGCGGTCAAGGCCTATGCGCCCGACGGCACGTTGCTGCGCGAGTTGGCTATGCCGGTGACGCAGCCCTCCTGCCCCGCCTTTGTCGGCAAGAACGCCGACCGGCTGGCGGTGACTTCCGCCTGGTCGGGCAAGGATGAGAAACAGCGGCAGCTCGATCCGCAGGCGGGCATGACCTTCCTGCTCGATATCGACGTCAACGGCCGGTTCGAGCCGCGCGTGCTGATCGCCTGAACAGGCCGGGCGATCCGCGCTGCTCATCCTGGCGGTGCTGTCACGCAGGCGTCCGGCTTGGGTCGGTTTCGCGAAAGCTGTTTGCGTCGGCCGTGCGATGGTAGGCGATCACAGCGTCGGGAATCATTCATCTCATGTCGAGCCACAAGCCAAAGCTGATCCTTGTCTACGAGCCGGAAAAGGCTTGCTTCGATCACTTGATCGCCGACGGTTTCGCACCGCAGCGCGCCACCGAAATCTCGTCCTATCTGGCGCAGTCGACCGATCTCGCCCTCGAATTCGAGGCGCTGGCCGCCGCCTGCGGGGCGCGCGGCCTGTCCTTTGCGCCGGTTGCGCTCGACGATGCGGCCCAGGCGCTCGATGGCGAGGATGCGCGGAACACGCTGGTTTGGACGTTGTCTGACGGCATCGCCTATTTTCGCGGCGGCGCCGCGCCCGCGCTGGCCAGGCTCAAGGGGTTGCGGACGATCGGTGCCGATGATTCGCTGTTCGCGCTCTGCCAGGACAAATTCCGCTCCGGCGCCGTGCTTGGCGCGCTCGGCCTGCCGGTGCCGTCGGCGGGTCTTGCCCGGGATGGCAAATGGCTGGTCGAGCCGCCGGCTTCCGCCGCCGGCTGGTTCGTCAAGCCCAACCGGCTCGGCGCCAAGATCGGCATCTGGCCGGATTCGCGTGCGGCTGATCTCGGCCATGCGCTGGAGCTCAGCCGGCGTGTCTTCGCCGCCTATCGCGACGACGTCGTCGTCCAGCCCTATGTCGCCGGCCGCAACGTGCGCGCCAGCTTCCTCGGGCTGGTGCCGGAAGCAGGCGTCGAGGCGCTCGGCATCGCCTTTGTCGATTCAGGCGCGGATTTCCAGACCATGGCGGACAGCCTGGCGCTCTATGGTGAAACCGGCGAGGCGGCGAAGGCGGCCGGAAATTATGTCGAACCGGAACTCGTTGCGGTTGCCGATGCCCAGCCGGCCGCCGACGCCAGCATCAGGGCGATCGCCAACCAACTGATCAGCGGGCTCGGCCTGCGCGACGTGTTCTCCGTCGATCTGCGTGTCGAAGCCGACGACACCGTCCATCTCATCGAATTCGAGGTCTGCCCCGGCCTGCCTTGCTTCGATTTCCGCGCCTACTGCCGCTCGCAATGGGGGTTGAGCCTGGCTGACGCTATGGCCGAGACCGCGGCGAACAGGCTGCTGGGCTAACCGCGCCTTGACGCTTTCCGCTCTGCTTTTACGATCTGATTCGGGCAATATGTTTGCGACGATTAATAGCTAGCCTATGGAGTGTGGTGCTTCTCGCAACATGATAGAGAGATGCTAAATACCTGTCACAGAGGGGGATGATTGGAACCTGAATTCCCCATTGACTTCATCGTGTATGGCACGCCGCCTTCACTCCAGCGTAAGGGGGTAAAGGGGAAAACCGAGTGGAAGCAGGCTGTGAAGGACGCATGCGCGCCTTTGCTTCCGGAAATGCATTTCGCCACAGCCCGTCCGCTAGGAGTTACGCTCTACTATTTTCCTGACGGTGAGATGGAGGGCGATATCGACAACATTGTGAAGCTCACTTTGGATGCGCTGTGCATGTACCTCTTTCAGGACGACCATCAAATTGAACGAGTTGTCGTTCAAAAGTTTGAAGCCGATAGAGTTTTTACGTTCTCGTCGCCGTCCGCGACACTAGTCGATTGCGCCCTGGGAGATAAGCCGGCGCTCTATATACGGATCAGCGACAACCTCGATGAGGGACTATGACATGAGTGATGCAAAAGCTGCTGAGACCGAAATCCTGCGAAACGTTGCCGCAGAACTCAAAAGTGACGGGTATGATGTAGTGCTAGAGCCGCCTCCCGGCGCACTGCCCCCCGCGCTAAAAGACCTTCACCCTGACGCCATCGCCATAGGTAGAGAACCAAACCTCGTGATTGAAGTCACGGGCGCGGGGCAACAAGCTACCGACAAAGTACGAGCTTTGCGCGAAGCAGTAAGCCATGAGAACGGGTGGGTTCTTAGGGTAATATATAACAGCGGTGCCCATGAAAAACGCCTTTCGGCTCCGTCGATAGAGGAGTTGTTCTCGACGTACGAGATGATCCCACAATTGCAAGGTATTGATGAGCGCGCTGCCTTGTTGACCGGATGGGCCGTTCTCGAAGGGTTAAGCCGCTCAGTTGATCCGACGCAATTTGAAAAGCGGCAAACTCCAGGTCGAATCGTGGAGCGGATGTCGGCTATGGGGCAGCTGCGGCGGGAAGAAAGCGATCTGCTCAGAAAGCTAGCCACCAAAAGAAATGACTACATTCACGGTGGCCTGGACACAGTTGTTACGAATACCGAAGTATCGCGTTTTTCAAGAGTGCTTGCCAGATTGCTAAAGGAAGCTCAACGACGGGTGGTGCCCACGAGCTAGTCCTCCTATCACATTGGCTTGACGGCGTTCAAACGCCTTCGACCAGCACGATCTCGCCATCGGCGACCTTCTGGCGGATGGCGACGGCGCGCTGGTATTCCGGCGAGTGATAGCAGTCATGCGCGACCGCGAGCGATTCGAATTCGATGATCACGTTGCGTGCACGGCCAGGCCCTTCGGCCTTTTCATGCGCGCCGCCGCGCGCCAGGAATTTCGCGCCGAAGCGGTCGAAGGCCAGCTTCGAGGCGGCGACATAATCCTTGTAGCCTTCGGCGTCGCGCACATCGACACGAGCGATCCAGTATCCCTTGGGCATGTTTTTTCTCCGGGTTTGTATCGGGGCGTCAGGCCGAGCGCATTTCATCGAGGATGGCTTCGGCCGCTTCGCGTTTGTTGGGCGCGGCGACGATCGGCCGGCCGACAACGAGGTGGCTGGACCCGTTCCGGATCGCTTGTCCCGGCGTTACAACGCGCTTCTGGTCGCCGTGGTCGCTGCCCATAGGCCGGATGCCGGGCGTCACCACAGCCATGTCGGGCCCGACGATGCGGCGCACCGCTTCGGCCTCGGCGGCCGAGCAGACGATGCCGCCCATGCCGGCATGCAGCGCCTGTTCCGAGCGCCTGAGCACGAGCGTGTGCGGATCATACTCATAGCCGACGTCGATCATGTCCTGCTCGTCCATCGAGGTCAGCACGCTGACGGCGAGCAGGCAGAGGTCGCTGCCCCTGGCCGCTTCCACCGCTGCCTGCATCGCCTTTGGATAGGCATGGATGGTCAGCATGGTCATGCCCATCCTGACGATGTTCTCGACGCCCTTGGCCACCGTATGGTCGATGTCGAGCAGCTTCATGTCGAGGAAGACTTTCGTTCCGCCGCTGGCCAGTTCCCTGGCGAAGTCGAGGCCGCCGGCGAAGGCCAGTTGATAGCCGATCTTGTAGAAGGAGACGATGCCGTCGAGCTCGCGCACCGCCTGCTCGGCTTCTTTCACGGTCGGCAGGTCGAGGCCGACGATCAATCTTTCCTGCATGGATTGGGCCTGCATGGTTGCGGCGTTCACGCCTCGATGCGCGTGGACAGCATGCGGGAGGTTTCGATCAGCGTGCGGCATAAATGCTCCATCGAATTGTGCAGTCTTTCGTCACGGAAATGGCCGTCTGCGTCGAAGGCGTCGCCTCCATCGGGCACCGAGCATTCCGTGGTCACCACCTCCATCTGGCAGCGCACCAGCACGGCGCGCAGATGGTTGATACAGCGGATGCCGGCAAAATGGCCGTTGGAGGACGAGCAAAGGCCGGCGACCTTGCCGGCAAGCGGCCTGACCGATCGGCCGCCATCCCGGCGCACGCGGCTCACCCAGTCGATCGCGTTCTTGAGCAACGGCGGGATCGAGCCGTTATATTCCGGCGTGGCGATCAGCAATCCGTCATGGGCGGTGATCAGCCGCGCAAGCTTCTGGGCGTTTTCCGGGACGCCGTTCTCCTTTTCCAGGTCCTCGTCGAGGATCGGCAAGGGGTAATCGGCGAGCGAAATGCGGGTGACCTCGGCGCCTTGTACCGCGAGTTCCTTCTGCGCCACGTCAGCGGTCCTGCCGCTATAGGCGCCGCTGCGCACCGAGCCGGCGAAGACGAGGATTTTCGGGATCACTGCCATTGGCTCCCCTTGTTCCCGGACAGGTACAGCCGGAGGCTGCGCAAATCAACGCTCCAGCCCGAAAATCGAAAACGATCTGGGCGCAAACGCGTGAGGGTGCGTCGAGATTCAGGTCAGGCCGAGTCGAAAATGGCTGATGCCGAGAACCGGAGCGGAGCGTACTTTCGTACGTGAGCACCGGAAGCGCAGGTATCAGCCATTTGCAGGCGGCCTCACCTGAATATCGGCGTACCCTAATGCGCCTCGCGCCGGTAGATCCACAACTGCGTCGGCGGGATGTTGCGGAAGATGAAGTCGAAATGCTTGACCGTGTAGTTGCCGCGGCCGGCCGGGATCGGCGACATCGGACCATAGGTCAGCTGCACGACCGGCCGTCCGGCCGGGATGCGGTCGAGCAGGCTCTCTATATAGGCGATGCGCTGGGCGACCGGGAAGTTGAGCAGCGGCACGCCCGAAACGACGGAATCGAAGATCATCCCGCTTTTCTCGCCGAGCGTGGCGTTGAGGTTGAAGGCATCGCCCTCGATGACGTTGACGCCGGGATAGAGCCGGCGCAGATGGCGGACGAAATCGGCGGAATATTCGACCGCGTAAAGGTTTTCGGGCCGCACCCCCTGCGCCAGGATGGCGCGGGTTATGACGCCTGTGCCGGGGCCGACCTCGAGCACCGGCAGGCCGGACCTGGGATTAACGATAGAGGCCATCTTGCGGGCGGTGATCGAGCTGGTCGGAACAATCGAGCCGACCGTCTTCGGCTTGTCGATCCAGCCCTTGAAGAATTTGAGTTCGTCGTCGAACTTTTCGGCAAGCGCCTTCCGCAGTCCGTGACTACGCGTCATGCAAGCTCTCCTCAGCGCTCCCCTTGAAGCTACTTAACACCTGGTTGACGCAAGGCAAGGCGCGGCCATGCCGACGTCGTGGATAAGATAGATTTTGTCGCGCCTCAAAATGCGCGGTTTCTGGCGGCACCCTCGCGCTTCCGCCCAATGCAGAAGCCGGGCGGCGTGCTCAATGCTCGCCAAAGGATTCGAAGAAATCCTTCATGCGGGCGAAGAACCCGCTCGATTGAGGCGAATTGTCCTTCGATGAGAGTTGTTCGAACTCCTCCAGCAGTTCACGCTGGCGACGGGTGAGGTTCTGTGGCGTCTCGACCGCGGTCTGGATGTAGAGGTCGCCGACATTGGGCTGGCGCAGCACCGGCATGCCTTTGCCCTTGAGCCGGAACTGACGTCCGTTCTGCGTGCCTTCCGTCACCTTCACCTTGGTCTGCGTGCCATCAAGCGTGGTGACCTCGAAGGAGCCGCCAAGGGCGGCGGTGGTCATCGAGATCGGCACCTTGCAGTAGAGGTCGGCCCCGTCGCGCTGGAAGAATTCGTGCGGCTTCACCGCCAGGAAGATGTAGAGATCGCCGGACGGGCCGCCGCGCAGGCCGGCCTCGCCTTCATTGGCAAGCCGGATGCGGGTGCCGTCCTCGATGCCGGCCGGAATGTTGACCGACAGCGACCGCTCCTCGGTGACGCGGCCCTGGCCGGCACATTTCGGGCACGGATCCTTGATGGTCTGGCCGCGGCCCTGGCATTGCGGGCAGGTCCGCTCGATCGAGAAGAAGCCTTGCGTGGCGCGTACCTTGCCGTGGCCATTGCACATCGAGCAGGTGACAGGCTGGGTGCCTGGCTTGGCGCCGCTGCCCGAGCATTCCGAGCAGGAGATCGAGGCCGGCACGCGGATCTGCGCGGTCTTGCCGGAAAACGCTTCTTCCAGGGTGATTTCCATGTTGTAGCGCAGGTCGGCGCCGCGCTCGCGGCCGCCCGACGATCGGCGCTGGCGCCCGCCCATCATGTCGCCGAAAATGTCCTCGAAGATGTCGGCGAAGCCGCCGGCGCCAAAGCCATGCGCGCCGCCATTCATGCCGCCCTGTTCGAAGGCGGCGTGGCCGAACCGGTCATAGGCCGCGCGCTTCTGCGGATCCTTCAGCGTCTCGTAGGCTTCGTTGATTTCCTTGAACTTGTGCTCGCAGGCATGATCGCCGGGATTGCGGTCGGGATGGAACTGCATGGCGAGCTTGCGAAAAGCGCTCTTCAGCTCCTTCTCGTCGGCGCCCTTTTGCACGCCCAGCGTTTCGTAGAAATCAGCTTTCATTTTTTCCCGCAGTCCGGATGCTCAACGTCTTGATGCATGTTGTTGCGTCGTTTGCCGGCACGTTGTCTCGATTTAGGAGCGGTGCTGCCCCGATGCTAGAGCCGGCACGTTTCTGTTCGTGTTTTTCAGCGATTTTTCTGCAAGGGGTTGCAAAAAAGCCCGGCTTTGCGCCGGGCTTCCTACAGCGCCGCGCGTCCTCTCGGACGCGCAAAGGACGCTGTAGCACCTTTGAGTGGGCGCATGATCCTTTCCAAAATCGATATCGATTTTGGGGTCATGCGCATTACTTCGCCGTCAGGCCGTTCAGGCCGACTTCTTCTTGTCGTCGTCTTCGTCGATTTCCTCGAAATCGGCATCGACCACATCGGAGTCCTTGGCGGCGTCAGCCTTGGCGTCGGCTTCCGCCGTTTCCTTCTGCGAGGCCTCGTACATGGCCTGGCCGAGCTTCATCGAAGCTTCCGCAAGCGCTTGGCTCTTGGCCTCGATATCGGCCGGGTCATCGCCCTCGGCCGCGGTCTTCAGCGCCGCGATCGCATCGGCGATCGCCGTGCGGTCGGCCTCCGAGACCTTGTCGCCATATTCCTTCAGCGACTTCTCGGAAGAGTGCACCAGCGCCTCGGCCTGGTTGCGGGCCTCGACGACGGCGCGACGCTTCTTGTCGGTCTCGGCATTGGCCTCGGCGTCCTTCACCATCTTCTCGATGTCGGCGTCCGACAGACCACCCGAAGCCTGGATGCGGATCTGGTGCTCCTTGCCGGTGCCCTTGTCCTTGGCCGAGACGTTGACGATGCCGTTGGCGTCGATGTCGAAGGTGACTTCGATCTGCGGCACGCCGCGCGGCGCCGGCGGGATGCCTACCAGGTCGAACTGGCCGAGCGCCTTGTTGTCGGCGGCCATTTCGCGCTCGCCCTGGAAGACGCGGATGGTCACGGCCGACTGAGAATCCTCAGCGGTCGAGAACACCTGGCTCTTCTTGGTCGGGATCGTCGTGTTGCGCTCGATCAGACGGGTGAACACGCCACCCAGCGTCTCGATGCCGAGCGACAGCGGCGTCACGTCGAGCAGCAGCACGTCCTTGACGTCGCCCTGCAGCACGCCGGCCTGGATGGCGGCGCCCAGAGCGACGACCTCATCGGGGTTGACGCCCTTGTGCGGTTCCTTGCCGAAGAACTGCTTCACGATCTCCTGGATCTTGGGCATGCGGGTCATGCCGCCGACCAGGACCACCTCGTCGATCTCGCCAGCCTTGAGGCCGGCATCCTTGAGCGCCGCCTTGCAGGGGTCGATGGTGCGCTGGACGAGGTCTTCGACCAGGCTTTCGAACTTGGCGCGCGTCAGCTTCAGCGTCAGGTGCTTCGGCCCGGTCGCGTCGGCGGTGATGAAGGGCAGGTTGATTTCGGTCTGCGTCGTCGACGACAGCTCGATCTTGGCCTTTTCAGCCGCTTCCTTGAGGCGCTGCAGGGCGAGCTTGTCGGCCCTCAGGTCGATGCCCTGCTCCTTCTTGAATTCGGCCGCCAGATACTCGACCAGACGCATGTCGAAATCTTCGCCGCCGAGGAAGGTGTCGCCATTGGTCGACTTCACCTCGAACACGCCGTCGCCGATTTCGAGCACCGAAATGTCGAACGTGCCGCCGCCAAGGTCATAGACGGCAATGGTCTTGCCATCCTTCTTGTCGAGGCCGTAGGCGAGCGCTGCCGCGGTCGGCTCGTTGATGATGCGCAGCACTTCGAGGCCGGCGATCTTGCCGGCGTCCTTGGTCGCCTGGCGCTGGGCATCGTTGAAATAGGCCGGAACGGTGATGACCGCCTTCTCGACCTTCTCGCCGAGATAGGCTTCCGCCGTCTCCTTCATCTTCTGCAGGATCATGGCCGAGATCTGCGAGGGCGACTGCTTCTTGCCGCCGGCCTCGACCCAGGCATCGCCGTTGTCGCCCTTGACGATCTTGTAGGGGACAAGCTTCTTGTCCTTCTCCGTCACCGGATCGTCATAGCGGCGGCCGATCAGGCGCTTGACCGCGAAGATGGTGTTTTCAGGATTGGTGACCGCCTGGCGCTTGGCCGGCTGGCCAACGAGACGTTCGCCGTCGCTCGAGATGGCGACGATGGAAGGCGTCGTGCGCGCGCCTTCAGCATTCTCGATCACTTTCGGCTCCTTGCCGTCCATGATCGCGATACACGAGTTGGTGGTGCCGAGATCGATACCGATTACTTTTGCCATTTTTCTAGTCTCTCCGCTAAGCAGGCTTTCAGGACCCGTAAGGCGTTCCGGCGAAAGCCCCTGTTCACAAGAAATCCCGTTCGGCAACCGGTATTCCGGCGCCGGACGGCTTGGCGCGTATATAAGAACAGCCAGCATCGGGCGCAAGCATTCTGCGCGAGGCTTCCATGAACCTTTCCACTCCGGCCTGCGACTGACGTCCAGGTGCCGCATGGCGCGGCCCGGAAAGGAAGCCCAATGACCAGCAATCCAGAGACTCCAGGGTCTCCGGGAACAACAGGAACTCGGCGCGGCCACCGCCTTCGGGACGGGGTCGATGCGCTGGGCTTTCGGCTGATTCCGTTGACCCTGCACAGGAGCAGGCGTATCGTGGAAATGAGGAAAGCAGACAATTCGATCAGGGAAGAACGTGCCGGAACGCCGCGCCTTGCCCTGGTTTGCGCGGCAACGCCGGATGTTTCTCCCGTGGCTAACGGGGGTAGCGCCATGTCTCGCGTCCGCGGCACGCTTGTGTCCTCTCTGAACAGCGGCGTGCGCGGTGCGGCGCGTGTTGGCGGCGGATTGCTGGCGCTGGCATTCACCGCCAGCCTGTGGCTTGGCGGCGCCCAGGCGCAGGAGAGCCAGACCCGGATCATTTATCCCGGCTCGATGGCGGTCACCGGATTTTCCGGCACCATCATCCCCAATCTCGACCCTCCCGATTCCGAAAGCGGGGGCTTGCCGCCCGGCGTCGATCCCGTCGATGAAACCTTCATCGACACCACCCAAGCCACCTTGCGCGTGTTCGACGTCTCCCATCTTGGCGGGCCGGCTTCCGGTCAGCTCGTCTTCACGCCGCCGCCATTCGAGGTGACGGCGGGCCAGATCGGCCAGGTGTTCGGCCTCACCTACGACGACGGTGTGCGCGACGGCGTTCCGTCGGGCATTCCCAACCTCTACGCCGCCGCCACCTCGCTGCATGGCGTCGAGATCGTCACGCCGGACGCCGACAAGGACGGCAGGCCGGAGCGGCAGCGCCGCGGCAAGGCTGGCGCCACTTTCATGGACGGCCAGTTCGGCACCGAAAACGGTGGCGGACCGGGCACCATCTGGAAGATCGACGGCATCACCGGCCAGGTCTCCAAATTCGCCGATGTTGGCACCAACAGCGGTCCCGGTATCGGCAATCTCGCCTTCGATCCCAATCACCGTCAGTTCTTCGCTTCAGACCTCGACACCGGCCTGATCCATCGCATCGACGCCAACGGCAAGCTGATCGACACGTTCGACCATGGCGTTGCCGGGCGCCCGGCGCATGGTCTGGCTCCGGTCGCCGATGACGGTGCGGTGATGGACATACAGGGCGCGGCCTTTGACGCCGAAGACCCCGAGACCTGGGGCTACACACAGGACGGGCGCCGCGTCTGGGCCGTCTCCTATCATGGTGGCCGGCTCTACTATTCGGTCGGCGAAAAAGCCGAGATCTGGTCGGTGGGCATTGCCCGCGACGGCACCTTTGCCGGCGACCCGCGCTGGGAACTGACGGTCAAGGCCGACAAGGACTACGCCGTCACCGACATCGCCTTCGACAACAGCGGCTTCATGTATCTCGCTCAGCGCGGCCCGGTCGAAAACCGCTATGACTACAGCCGCTTCGCCGATTCCGGCAAGGGCGAGGCGATCCGCTACTGGCGCGAAAATCCCGGCGATCCGGCGACGGAATCGGCCTGGGTGCAAGTGCCGCAGGAATATGCCGTCGGTTTCCCGCAGGCCAACCGGCAATCGGCTGGCGGGCTCGACCTGCAGTATGGCTATGACGCCGACGGCAATCTCGACACCTCGGTCTGCACGCAGACGCTCGTGAACACCGGCGACCGATTGCGTGACAATCCAGCACTCGCAGAGAAGCTCGCCGCCGGCGGGCCGCTCGCCGTGCATGGCGTGCAGATCACGCCCAAGGACCTGGTCAAGCCGGCCAATGTGCCGCCCTTCGGCTCCTGGTTCGTCGACTTCGACGGCTATTTCGAGGATCCCGAAGTGGAAAGCCATGTCGGCGATGTCGCCATCTGGCATCCCTGCGAGGGCCGCGCCGGCTATTATGAAGATATCCCGGGTGGCTATCTGCCCCCCTTCTACCCGCCGGACTTCCCACCGCCCGGAAATCTGCCTCCCTGTCTCAATGTCGACGACGTCCAGTATTACTGCACGCCCTCAGGCCTCGAGGCCGATCTCTATCTCCATGACCATGCCGGTTTCGGCGGCGATTCGATCAAGGTCCAGTCCAGGACGCCAGGCGTTGGGGTGACCACACCCATGTCGCATGCGCCAGGCAGGCCGTACACGATCGGCATCACCGGCCACAGTCCAGGCGACAGGGTCGATGTTGGGCTTTGCTTCTACAGGAGGTCCGACAAGGACAAGGGTGGCTACTACCCCTGCTGCAAGATGACCTTGCCGCTCCGCACGCCAGCCATCAGCTGCGAACGTTGAGGAGGGAAAGATGACCATTCTTGCTCCTTCCCCGCTCGCGGCAAACCCTCAAAGAACCGTCATGGAGACGATCATGAAACCCCTGTCATATGCCAGGCGCGGTGCGCGCTGGCTGATGGCGGCCGGTATCGCGGTCGCTCTCGCGCCCGCACTGCCGGCTGTCGCCGCCCAGGACGTCCAGGCCGCCAGCCCGGATGTCCAGCCGCTGCAGTTCGACAATCCACGCATCATCAATCCTGAACCCGGACGCGTGGTCCCCTTCTTCACCAAGACGGGCGGCCAGCGCGGCTGCGACTACGTCTTCTACACCTTGACCTTCGGTCTGCGCGGCGATCCCCAGAGCTTTGCCAACCCAGGCCTCGCGGCCGCATTGAAGGCGGCAAAACTCGAATTCAAGGACCAGCTTCCACATGGCCTCTCGATCGTCGACGTGCAGGTCGCCGGCGACGGCACGGATGCCTCCGGCGGGCCCTTGCCCGGTGCCGTCATCAGCAATTCGGCCGGTCCCAACGATACGGCAACGGTTTCCGATTTCCGGATTTCGGCTTCCGACCTCGATGGCTCGGGCGCGCTGAACGAACGCGTCATCACCTTCAGGATCACGGCCAAGATCGACCATGCGGCGTTCCCCGCGCCAACCGTGGTCGACAACCAGGGCCTGATCAAGGTCACCGTCGGCACCGGCACGGGCACCATCATCCCGTCGCAGGATCCGGGAAAGCCGGATGACGGCGACCTGCTGACCGGCGAAAAGACCTCTGTCCGCATCGACGTCACCAAATGCGAACCGCCGCCCCCACCCCCGACCGACCATGAATGCTTCAAGGTCGAGCGCGGCACGGTCGATTGCGTGCCCGGCGGCGGCGCCTTCATCTACCACATGCCGGTCGGCCCGGAGATGGGCGGCAAGTGGGTGCAGCTTTCGACGACGACACCAGGCATCGCCATCATCCCCGACACCCAGCAGGTGCCGGCAGGCGGCGGCATGCTCAACTGGAAGATCGTCGGCGCCTCACCCGGCGAGACGATCCACATCATCGTGACCGGCATCAACACCTATGCCGGGCCGAAAGAGGGCTGGGGGCTCTGCTGCACGCAGACCATCGACATCGTCATTCCGCCCGAGCTGAAATGCCCGCCCAGGGACAAGGAACCGGACCTCAAGGTGGAAAAGCATGCCGATGTTCCGCGCTGCACGATGGCCGGCGGTTGCGACTTCACCATCCGGGTCACCAATGTCGGCACCGCGCCCTATAACGGCAAGATCGTGCTCGACGAGGTGACGCTGCCGGCCGGCTCGACGCTGAGTTCCGGGCCCAATCCGCCCTGGGTCTGCGTGCCCGGCACCACCCCGATGACATGCACCTATCCGGTGACCACGCTCAATCCGGGTGCCTTTGTCGACCTCACGCTCGGCTTCAAGCCGGCCGCGGGCTGGCAAGGCGGTGTCCTGCGCAACTGCGCCGCCTACGACTACGCGGCCAGCGGCAAGCCGCTGTTCGGCAGCCAGGCCAACGACCGCGGCTGCGCCTCGATCCCGATCTGCCGCCGTGGCGATCGTGACCGCGATTGCCAGCCGCCGGTCGAGAAGAAGGTCGACCTGATCCTGAAGAAGCGTGCCCGCTCGGAAGTCTGCACCGCCGATGGCGTCTGCAGCTTCGTCATCGACATCATCAACAATGGCTCCGCTACCTATAACGGGCCGCTGACGGTGATCGACAATTACCCCAGCGGCGCGCCCACATCCTCGACCTTCGGCCCGAGCCCGCCCTGGACTTGCGGCCCGAATGGTCCCGGCCAGTTCCGTTGCGACAATCCCGGCATCTCGCTGCCTCCGGGCGCCTCGACGCCGATCGTCGTCAAGGCGGTGGTGCCGGCCAGCTATCGCTCGGACATGATCGAGAACTGCGCCGAAGTGAAGCCCATCCCCGGCGAGGCCGATCTCACCAACAACAAGGCTTGCGCCAAGGAACGCATCCGCCATCCCAACGCTGGCCAGCCTGGCCTGCGCATCACCAAGGTGTGCAGCGGCTCGCTCGCCGGCGCAGCAGTGGTCTCCTGCCGCATCACCGTCACCAATGCCGGCACGGCTGCCCCCACCGGTCCGGTGCGGGTCAACGACGCCGCTACGTTGGTATCCGGCGGAGCGCCGGTCCAGATCCAGACCGTCACATCAGACGGCGCGGAATGGGCGTGCGGTCCGGTGCCCGCCAACACGCTGTCGTGCCAGCTTCCCGGTGCCGTCATGACACCCGGAACCTCCAGGCACTTCGACGTGACGGTTTCGGCCGATGGCGAGTTCGAGAACTGCGCGCGCGGCTCCTACGGCCCGGCGCAGGGCGAGGACGCCGTCTACCCGATCGGCCAGGCCTGCGCCAAGGGCGGCGGCTCCTCGACCATCCGCGTCGAAAAGACCGGCGACCGCGAATGCCGGCCCGGCCAGCCCTGCTCGTTCGACATCACCATATCGAACGATGGGACAAGCCCCTTCTCCGGTCCGGTCCGCATTGGCGATGCGATCGGCGTGGAAGGGCTTGGCCGACTGGATGCCGTTGCGATCACTTCGATCGACCCACCCTTCGGCTGTTCGCCCGAACCGACAACCTTGCCTGCCTCCTGCATCGCCAACCTGACGCTCGGTGCCGGCGAAAGCCACACCCATCATGTCACCGTGGTCATCCCTGACGATGGGCGGCTCGCCAATCTGCAGGGAAACGCCAACGGGCAGAACTGCGTCGGCGTTCTCTCCCCCGACACACGGGTGCAGGGCGGCGGCGACGTGCTGTCCGGCGACCAGACCAACCTGCAAGGCGAACGCGGCAAGGCCTATGCGTGCCACCCCTTCACCATCACCCATGAGGTGAAGAACCAGTGCTCGTCGGGCTTCGTCATGAACAATGCCGGCAGGTGCGTCTGCCCTGAAGGCACCACCTTCCGCAACGGCCAGTGCACTGGCGGCGGCACCAAGCTCCTGCCGCTTCCCCTGCCGCCGCCGCCACGCTGCGTGCTGCTCGAAGGCCAGATCCGCACCGAGGATGGACGCTGTGTCTGCCCGCGCGGCACGGAGCTGGAGAATGGCGTCTGCGTCAAGACGAGCAGGCCGAACTGCACGATACCTGGCTCGGTGCCGAGCCCGGATGGCAATGGCTGCACCTGCCCCGATGGTACGTATCTCAACAGACAGGCGAATGCGTGTGTGAGGGGCGGGCCGAAGCCGCAGCAATGCACCATCCGTGGCCAGATCCACGACGCCGAGGGTAATTGTGTCTGCCCGCAAGGGACCGAGGTGCGCAACGGTGCCTGCCGGCCGATCCGGCCGAAGCCCGACCGGTGCCGCATCCCCGGCCAGATCCGCAATGCCGATGGCGATTGCGTCTGCCCGCAGGGGACCGAGTTGCGCAACGGAACCTGCCGACCGGTCCGGCCGAAGCCAGACCAGTGCACGATCCGTGGTCAGGTCCACGACGCCGACGGCAACTGCGTCTGCCCGAGGGGTACCGAGGTGCAAGGCAACGCCTGCCGGCGCAAGCAGCCGCAACTGGAGCAGTGCGATATACGCGGCCAGGTCCACAACAAGCGCGGCGAGTGTGTCTGTCCGCGCGGGAGCGAGGTGATCAACGGCGCCTGCCGCGGGCAGCAGGTGGAATGTGCCCCGGGCTCGCAGATGATCAATGGCCAGTGCCAGCCGATCATCAGGCGGCGTTGCCCGGAAGGCACGGTCGGGCGGTATCCGAACTGCAGGCCGATGCGCGGACAGCCGTCCCTGGAGATCAACCCGGGACTGCTGCTGCAGGTACTGCCTCGGCGCATGCCTCAGGCCGAACAGGATCCGGTACCGAACAGAATGCTGAAACTCCAGCAGCAGTAGCCATCTGCTCGACGCCAGATCAGAGACCCGCCGGAGCAATCCGGCGGGTTTTCTTCATGGCCCCGAGACAAGCAGGAACTGGCTGCAACATGATCGCAGACCCCGCACCGCCGCCCAAGCCTGTGGAGTCGCCGTGCCTGCACTCTCGACAAGTCAGCCGCCGCGCATTAGGCAGTCGATCGAGAGTGAGCGATATGAAAAGGGCGCCCGGAAAGGCCGCGAGATGAGCAAAAAAACCCTGATCGCCCCTTCGGTGCTGGCTTCGGACTTTTCGAGGCTCGGCGACGAGGTCGAGGCCGTGGCGGCTGCTGGCGCCGACTGGATCCACCTTGACGTGATGGACGGACATTTCGTGCCCAACATCACCTTCGGGCCGCCGGTGATCAAGGCGATCCGCGCCCGCACCAAGGCCTTTTTCGACTGCCACCTGATGATCGCGCCTGCCGATCCCTATCTCGCCGCCTTCGCCGAGGCCGGCTGCGACGGCATGACGGTGCATGCCGAGGCCGGGCCGCATCTCGACCGCTCATTGCAGACCATCAGGAATCTCGGCAAGAAGGCCGGTGTGTCGCTCAATCCGGCGACGCCGGAAAGTGCTGTCGAATATGTACTCGACCGGCTCGATCTGATCCTGATCATGACCGTCAATCCGGGCTTCGGTGGCCAGGCCTTCATCCCGGGGATCGTCGACAAGGTGAGACGGGTCAAGGCGCTGATCGGCGACCGGCCGATCCGCATCGAGATCGACGGCGGTGTTTCGCCGGAAACGGCCCCCTTGGTCACCGCCGCCGGCGCCGACGTGCTGGTCGCCGGCGCCGCCATCTTCAAGGGCGGCAGCGTCGAAGCCTATCGCGCCAATATCGAGGCGATCAGGGCAGCGGCCGACAAGGCCGCCGGCTGACACGTCACGGGTTGCGCCGTTTAATTCCAGCAGGCCGGCGAGAGCCATTCTTGGAATGTGCATAGCGGTTTTCCGTCCGGAATTGCATGGCACCAAGGCTTGGAGCGGGTCGACGCGTTCCATCAGACGCGGAACCGGCGCCAAGGGCTCGCGCGGGCACGATGGGTCGAGGGCCTGCTGCCGAATCGCCGGGCCGGACGGGAGGCATGGTTCGGCTGCATTGCCGGTGTCCTTTGCGCGCGGCAGAAAAGGTGATCGCATGGGTACACAAGCACCAGATGATTCCGCGTGCATACAAAACAGGCTAATTTTCTACTGGTTGTACGGCTTCACAAATTCGCGTGATCAGCGGCGGTTGGGGACATATTTCTTTGTTCTTAAGTACAATAACGCTATCCTCTGCTTGAGCGCCCGGAGGCCGGCGCTGTATGGTACATGTACGGAAGGGGAAATGTTTTTCGGACTCGAATTGCCCAAGACAAGAGTTGGGGGACAAGGAGTCGCTTTTGACATATGGCGCTGCCAACCTGAACGACGACAGCACAGGATCCAAGAGCACGCTTGCCAGCACGGTCTATCATCAACTTCGTGACGATCTTCTCGCAGGCAACCTGGAAACCGAAAGCAAGCTACGGGTCGAGTGGGTTGTCTCCAGATATGGTGCCGGTGCCTCTCCGGTCCGTGAGGCCCTAAATCGCCTTGCCTCCGAAGGGCTGCTCGGCCGCCACGACCAGCGCGGTTTCTTCATCATGCCGATCAGCGCGGCGGAGCTCGAGGAGCTGACGCGCACCCGCTGCTGGCTCGAGGAACGGGCGCTTCGTGAATCCGTTGCCCATCGCACCGCCGAATGGGAAGAGCAGCTGGTGCTGGCGCTGCATCGCCTGGGGCGGGCGTCGCGTCTTTCGCCGCAGGATCTCTCCTCGCTCGATCCGGATTGGGAGAAGTTGCACCGAACCTTCCATCGGGTGCTGATCTCGGCCTGCCGGTCGCACTGGCTGGTGAGCTTCTGCGATCAGCTTTCCGATCACGCCTACCGCTATCGGCAAATGGCCAATGATGGCGAGAGCGTTCAGCGCGACGACTTTGCCGAACACCGGCTGATCGCCGAATGCGCGCTGGACGGCAATGCCGACGGTGCCGTTCAGGCCCTGATCGATCAGTACCAGCTGACCACGGCCATGTGCATGGAACGCTTCAAGCAAGCCGGGGATTCAAAGGCCGCCACCCCGCCCCACCGCACCAGACGGTAACGGCCGGGTCCTTTCGCGTCTCATCGCCGCGACCTTTGCCGCGATCCGGTTTGCTGGACCCGCGTTCGCGGTCTTGACGGCATGGCTGGGAAACGCGAACTCTTTGCCGCCGACGCATGCCTTTCCATGGGCAAGCCCGGCGCCGCCATTGCCCTCGCTGCAGGAAGACTTCATGAGCAATCATCTGTTCGACGCGTTCCGGTCCCGGATGCCGGCGCCCGATCGTTTGCTGATGGAAACCGACGATGGGCGATCGCTGACCTATGGCGACATGCTGGCGCGGTCGGCACAGCTCGCGCATGCGCTCCTGCAACTGGATGTCGAGCCCGGCGACCGCGTCGCCGTACAGGTCGAGAAGAGCCCGGAGGCGGTGCTGCTCTATCTCGCCTGTGTGCGCGCCGGCGCCGTTTTCCTGCCGCTCAACACCGCCTATACGCTGACCGAGCTCGGCTACTTCTTCGATGATGCCGCGCCGCGGGTTATTGTCTGCGATCCGGCGAAGTCGGCTGACATCGCGCGCATGGTCGAGCCATCCGGTGCCGTCGTCGTCACGCTCGACCGCAACGGCCAGGGATCGCTGACGGACCAGGCATCGCGGCAATCGTCTGATTTCCATGACGTCCAGCGCGGCAAGGACGATCTCGCGGCGATCCTCTACACATCCGGAACGACGGGCCGTTCGAAAGGCGCCATGCTCAGCCACGGGAACCTCGCCTCGAACGCGCGGGTGCTGGTCGAGCAATGGCGGTTCACATCAGGCGACGTGCTGATCCACGCGCTGCCGATCTTCCATACCCATGGCCTGTTCGTAGCCACCAACGTCATCCTGATGGCCGGCGCCTCGATGCTGTTCGAACAGAAATTCGATCCGGCCCGCATCGTCTCGCTGCTGCCGCGCGCCACGGCGCTGATGGGCGTGCCGACCTTCTACACCAGGCTGCTGCAGCAGGACGGGCTGGACCGCCAGGCAGCGAAGAACATTCGCCTGTTCGTGTCCGGCTCGGCGCCGCTGCTGGCCGAGACGCACAGGGCCTGGCGCGAGCGCACCGGCCACGCCATCCTCGAACGTTACGGCATGACCGAGACCAACATGAACACCTCCAACCCTTATGATGGGGAACGGCGCGCCGGCACGGTCGGCTTCCCCTTGCCTGGCACCGCGCTTCGTATAGCCGATCCCGACACCGCCAGGCCGCTTGCCCAGGGCGAGGTCGGCATGATCGAGGTGAAGGGTCCGAACGTGTTTTCCGGCTACTGGCGCATGCCGGAAAAGACCAAGGCGGAATTCCGCGCCGACGGTTTCTTCATCACCGGCGATCTCGGCATGGTCGACGCCGACGGCTATGTCCACATTGTCGGCCGCGGCAAGGACCTGATCATTTCCGGCGGCTACAACATCTACCCGAAGGAACTCGAAAGCGAGATCGACGCGCTCGACGGGGTCGCGGAAAGCGCGGTCATCGGCATTGCCCATCCCGACTTCGGCGAAGGCGTCACCGCGGTCGTGGTCCGGACGCCGGGGTCGCGGATCACTGGAGCCGAAATCCTTGGCGCCATCGCCGGGCGCCTGGCAAAATACAAGCACCCGAAGCGGGTGATCTTCGTCGACGAATTGCCGCGCAACACGATGGGCAAGGTGCAGAAGAATCTTTTGCGCGATGCCTATAAGGACCTCTACGCATCCTGAAGCGCGTCACCGAAACCGCTTCACTTTTTCTGGGATCGCCAGGATAGCCGCACCTTACTTCCGGCACCGGAGCCCCACAAGGCACGCTGGAACAGGCTGCGTTTGCGATTGCGCGGCGCAAGGTCGATGTCGCTGACCAGTTTTGCGCCGTCCTCTCGCCGTTCCAGGGTGATCTTGCGGGTGTGGAAGGCTTCGAGCTCGGCGCGGTGCGCCACGCTGATGATGGTGACATCGGGCAATTCGTGGATCACCGTCTTCATCATCTGGTCCTGGCTCTTTTCGTCCAGCGCCGAGGTCGCCTCGTCCAGCACGACGATATCGGGGCTGTGCAGCAAGAGGCGCGCGAAGGCGACCCGCTGCCTTTCACCGCCAGACAGGGTCTGGTCCCATGGGGCTTCTTCCTCGAGCCGTTCGGCCAGGTAGCCCAGGCCAACCTTGTCGAGGGCGGCCTTGATCTGCTTTGCCGCCCAGTTGTCGGCGGCGGCGGGATAGGCGACCGCGCGGCGCAGCGTACCGGTCGGGATGTAGGGGCGCTGCGGCAGCATGAACAGCCGCCGGTCGGGGTGGAAATTGACGCTGCCGCTGCCCCATGGCCACAGGCCGGCGATCGCCCGCACCAGCGTCGACTTGCCCGAGCCGGATTCGCCGGACACCAGAACCCGCTCGCCCGGTTCGACCACCACTTCGGTTTCCTTGACCACGGAGGTGCCATCGTCGAGCGTCACGCAGAGATTGTCGAGGCTGAGCATCGCATCGCCCTTGGTCTCGCCATGCTTGATGCGCCCCAGTTCGTCGTTCTGCTCGGCGCGCTCGAGCCCGTCGAGCGACATCATCAGGGAGGCGATGCGGTGGGCCGAGGCATTCCAGTCGGCAAGGCGCGGGTAGTTGTCGACCAGCCATCCGAAAGCGCCCTGCACGATGGCGAAGGCGGAAGCCGCCTGCATCACCTGCCCGAGCGACATTGAGCCTTCGAGGAATTTTGGCGCGCACAGCAGCACCGGCACGACAGGGGCGAACAGGCTCGAGCCCTGCGAGACCAGTGCGGTGCGCATATGCTGGCCGGTCAGCCGCGCCCATCGCTTCAGCACGCCGGCGAAGGTCTTGTCTATGCCGCTGTTCTCCTCTTCCTCGCCCCCCAGCAACGCGATGCTCTCGCCGTTCTCGCGCACACGCGTCAGCACATAGCGGAATTCGGCTTCGGCCTGGTTCTTCTCCTCCGACAGCCGCACGAAATTGCGGCCGATGATGAACATCGAGGTGGAGGTGATCGCGGCGTAGACCACTGCGGTGATGACGAGGAAGCCGGGCACGGTGATGGTCGAGCCGCCAAGCGAAAAACTCAGCGCCCCGCCGATCGTCCACAGCACCACGATGAAGGTCGAGGCTGACAGGAAGGCGGAAGTGACCCCGGCGACGAAATCGACGGGCGACTCGGTTGCGACGCGCAGATCCTCCGACAGGCGGGCCTCGGGGTTCTGGTGGTCGCCCTTGACGAGGTTGAGCTGGTAGTAGCGGCCGTGATCCAGCCAGCGCGCGATGACCGAAGTGGTCAGCCAGGAGCGCCAGCGGCGCTGCATCGTCATGCGCAGATAGACCTGCGCGACGACGAGGCCGATGCTGCCCGCCACGAGCGGCAGGAAAATGGCGCTGAGAAAGTATACCGTATGGGCCTGGCGCTGCTCGATGGCGTCGAAGATGGCGCGGTTCCAGACATTGATGCCGTATTGGAAGCCGACATTGACACCGATCAGGACCAGCAGCCCGATCGTCAGCGGCCAGGCGAGCCTGTCGCCGTGCCGTCCCCAATAGCCGCGCCCGCTGATCCAGAATCGCCTCAGCAGGTATTTCTTGCGCGCCCGAGCCGCCTCCTCGGGCGTTAGTTCCGGATCGGGTTCGACGGCATCCGGCGGTGGGGGCGCGGCGACGCCGACAACCTCGGACGCCGCTTCGGCGGTAGACACCTTCTTGTCACGGGGCTCTTTTTCGCGCGGCTTCTCTTCGCCCGTCCTCTCGTCGCGCGGCTTCTGGCGTCGTGGCTTTCCCCGACGCGGCTTCAAGGGCTCGCGCGGTTTGATGCCATCGGCCGGTTTGGATTTGGGTCTCGCCTCGGACATACGCCCGACAACGACCTCGAAATCAAAAGGTTTCATGGCGTTTGTTCGAGATGACAAATCCCGACAGCGCTTGTCATTCCCGGTACAGCAGCCCGGCGACATGGTCGGCGATCGCCAGGCTTGCCGTCAGGCCGGGGCTCTCTATGCCGAACAGATTGACGATCCGGCCCGCGCGATGATCGGACGGTCCCTGCACCACGAAGTCGGCGGCGGGTTGACCGGGGCCCGACAGCTTCGGCCTGATGCCGGCATAGGCCGGCTGCAGCGCGCCATCGCCAAGGGCGGGCCAATAGCGCCGGATCGCCTCGTAGAAGACGGCGCTTCGGCCCGGATCGACCGTGTAATCCACATGGTCGATCCACTCGACGTCGGGTCCGAAGCGCGCACTGCCGCCGAGATCGAGCGTCAGATGGACGCCAAGGCCACCTCCGGCCGGAAGCGGATAGATCAGCCGCGAAAAGGGCGACTGGCCTGGAAGGGCGAAATAATTCCCGCGTGCCAGCCACTGCCGGGGGATGAGATCCCTCGGGAAGCCATCGATCCGGCCGGCCACGGCCTGTGCGTCGAGGCCCGCGGCATTGATGAAGGCATCGGCCTTCAAGGCGAAGGTCTCGCCCTTGGCGTCGCGCGTGTCGATCCGGATCCCATCGGCCTCGATCGTGGCTCCGGCAACGGCGGTCAGGAAGGCGAAGGATGCGCCAGCCGCTTCGGCGTCGCCGCCCAGCGACAGCATCAGCGCGTGGCTGTCGACAATGCCTGTCGATGGCGACAGCAATGCGCCGGCGCATGTCAGCGCCGGTTCCAGGCTTTCGGCCTCGCCGCGCGTCAAAAGCTCGAGATCGTCCACCCCGCAGCGCCGCGCATTATCCTGGATCGCCCGCAATCCGTCAGTCTGGCCGGGCTCGCTGGCAACGATCAGCTTGCCGCTGCGGGCATGGGCGATGTTGTGGTCGGCGCAGTAGGCGTAGAGCCGTCGGCGCCCTTCGACACAGAGCCGGGCCTTCAAGCTTCCCGGAGCATAATAAAGCCCGGCATGGATGACTTCGGAATTGCGCGAGCTGGTGACGGTGCCGATCGCGTCGGCCTGCTCGACCACCACCACCTCGCGGCCCGACAAGGCGATCGCCCTGGCAACGGCAAGCCCGACCACGCCTGCTCCGGCGACGACACAATCGATTGTCTGCATGGCCTCGCCTTCAGCGGGAAGCGCCGGCCTCGAACACCTTGTCGCCGCCGATCCAGACGCTTCCTATGTCAAGATCGTCCGACAGCGCGACGATATCCGCCGCCGTGCCGTTGGCAAGGCGGCCGAGCCGATGCGACTGGCCGATCGCCTGCGCCGGGTACAGCGAGGCCATGCGCAAGGCTTGCGCGAGCTCGACACCGACGACGCTGTGCATGAAACGCACGGCCGAGATCATGTCGAGGTCCGCGCCCGCCAGCGTCCCGTCGGCGAGCCGCAGGCTGCCGTCCTTGCGGTAGATGGTCCGGCCATTGAGCGTGAACGAGGTCATGTCCGTGCCGATCGTCGCCATCGCGTCGGTAACCAGCACGATTCTGCCAGGCCCCTGCTTGGCATCGAGCGCGATCCTGATCGTCGCGGGATGGACATGGATCCCGTCGGCGATGAGCCCGGCGGACAATGTGTCGATGTCGATGGCCGCGCCCGCCAGCCCGGGCTCGCGGTTGCCGATCTGGCTCATCGCGTTGAACAGATGGGTGACCACGCTGGCGCCGGCTTCGGCAAAGGCTCTTGCGGTTACATAACCGGTGTCGGAATGGCCGAGGCTGACGATGATGCCTGCCCGGGCCAATACCGTAACGCGGGTCGGATCGACGGATTCCGGCGCGATCGTGGTGAGCAGCACCGGCAGCTTCTGCCGCGCCGCGATCAGCAACGCCTGGTCGGCGTCGGTCATCGGCCGGATCAACGCCGGATCATGCGCGCCCTTGCGGGCGATCGACAGATGCGGGCCTTCGAGATGCAGCCCGAGGAAGCCCGGCACTTCTTGCCGCGCGGCCGCTTCGCCGGCGGCAATCGCGGCGGCGGTGATTGCTGGCGTGTCGGTGATCAGCGTCGGCAGCAGCGCCGTCGTGCCGAACGGCGCGTGCGCCCGGCAGATGGTTCCGATCGAGGCCACATCGGGGTGGTCGTTGAGCATGACGCCACCGCCGCCATTGACCTGGATGTCGACAAAGCCCGGCACCAGCATGCCGCCGCCAGTGTCGATGGTGCGGATATCGGCGGGCAGGGCGCCTTGGCGCAGGATGGATTCGACGAGACCGTCGCGCACGACAAGCGCCGCGCCTTCATGCCAGTCGTCGC
Source organism: Mesorhizobium sp. B2-3-5 (assembly GCF_006442395.1). Taxonomy (NCBI): domain Bacteria; kingdom Pseudomonadati; phylum Pseudomonadota; class Alphaproteobacteria; order Hyphomicrobiales; family Phyllobacteriaceae; genus Mesorhizobium; species Mesorhizobium sp. B2-3-5. The sequence goes on from NZ_VFVX01000031.1 coordinate 58,075, forward strand.
CATCGAAAATGCGGGCGCCAGTCAAGGCAAAACGGTCGCTCATACGGTCTCCGTCACCTTGCGAAGATTGCGCGGCGTGTCCGGATCGAGGCCGCGATGACGGGCGAAAGCCTCCACGAACACGTAGAAGGAGACGATCAGCGTCAGTGGATCGGTCAGCGGGTGACCGGTGGCGACATGCGGCAGGCGCGTGGCGCTATTGGCAAGCGCGGAGGTGACGAACACCGGCGCTCCCTTGGCCGCCAGGCCGTCGGCGGCTTCGGCGATGGAGGGCTCGGACGCATCGCGCGCGGCCAGCGCCAGCACCGGAAAGTCGGGACCGATCAGCGCCAGCGGGCCATGCATGACTTCGGCCGCGCTATAGGCCTCGGCATGCATGCCGCAGGTCTCCTTGAATTTCAGCGCCGCCTCGTTGGCCATCGCCGCGGACGGGCCGCGGCCGAGAATGAACAGCGACTTCTGCTTCTCGATGGTTTCGGCCAACACGCTCATCCAGTCGCAGGCGATCGCGTCGCGGAAATGGTCCGGCAAGCGGGCAAGAGCCTTGAGAAGCGTTTCGTCGCCGGTGGAGTGCGCCATCAAGGCGAGGCCGGCGACCGCGGAGTTGACGAAGGTCTTGGTTGCCGCGACGCTGCGCTCGGGCCCGGCCAGGATGTCGATCGCATAGTCCGAGGCGCGCGCCAGCGGCGACTCGGCGGTGTTGGTGACGGCGATGGTCAGCGCGCCGCCGGCCCGTGCGGTTTCGGCCATGGCGACGATGTCGGGGCTCTTGCCCGATTGCGAGATCGCCAGGCATGCGGAGCCGCCGAGACGCAGCTTGCGGCCATAGATCGAAGCGATCGAGGGGCCGACCGAGGCGACGGCAAGGCCCGCGGTCAGCTCGACGGCGTATTTCATGAAAGTGGCGGCATGGTCGGACGAACCGCGCGCCACGGTGACGACGAACTGCGGGTCGCGTTCCCTGATGCCGCGCCCGGCTTCGGCGAGCACGGCGCCGGAGCCATCGAGCAGGCGGGCGACGGCTTGCGGGATCTCTTCGATCTCGCGCTGCATATGTGTGGTGTTGGAAATCATGGTCGGCCCTCTTCGCTCGGCCCTGTCAGCCGCAGTTCGGCGACGAAATCATAGGCGTCGCCCCGGTAGATGGAGCGGGTGAATTCGATCACCTTGCCGCTCGCCAGATAGGAAATACGCTCGATATGCAGGCCGGCAATGCCCGGCGGCACTTCGAGCAGCCGCGCGTCGCCGTCACCGAGATTGGCGGCCGAGATGCGCTGCACCGCCCGCACCGGCCTGTTGCCGGTCAATTCCAGTGCAGCATAGAGCGAGGAGCCTATCCCCGCCGGGTCGGGCAGCACGCTGGCCGACAGCGAGGCGCGTTCGATCGCCAGCGGCGTGTCGTTGGCGATGCGCAGGCGCGCCACGCGCGCCACGAGCTCGCTCGACGACAGGCCGAGCACCATCATCTCGTCGGGCGAAGGCGCGTAAAGGCCACGGTCGAGCCATGCCGAACGCACCGCCATGCCGCGCCGCGCCATGTCTTCGGTAAAGGAGGTCAGCCGCGACAGCGACTGCTCGACGCGCTCCATGCGCGGCGCCACGAAAGTGCCGGAACCGTGGCGCTGGACCAGAATGCCGCCCTTGACCAGATCCTGCACCGCCTTGCGCACGGTGACGCGGGAAATGTCGGCCTTGGTGGCGATGTCGCGCTCCGAAGGCAGCGCGTCGCCCGGCCCGATCAGGCCGCGGTTGACGGCGTCCTCGATGCTTTTCCTGAGCTGCAGGTAAAGCGGCGCGCCGCTTTGCGACGATTGCTTCAGCGCGGCGAAGATCTGGTCCGCGGCGTCGTTCATCGAGCCGCCTCCGTCCTGGCGAACAGGCGGGCCGCCATCTGCACCGCACCGCCCAGCGCATCATCGAGCGGCTCTCTCAGCAGCGCCTTGTAGCGCGCCGACAGGCGCGGCGCGTAGAGCGGCGCCAGCCCGCCAAGCAGGCAGAGCGGCGCGTCGTCCGAAAGGCCGAGCGCGCCGAGCGAAGCCTCGACATCGCCGACCGCCTTGTCGACGATCCAGTTGGCGACGGCGTCGCCCTTCCCGGCATGTTCGAACACCTTGGGCGCGAAGCCGCCAAAATCGCCGGGCTTGGCGTTGGTGGTGAATTCGACGACGTCTTCGGGATTGTCGCGGAAGATGGCCATCATGGCGTCGGTCAGCGGCGAGCGGTCGCGTACACCGTCATAGGCCAGCAGCGTCTGTTCCAGGAGGTCGCGGCCGATGCGGGCGCCGCTGCCCTGGTCGCCGACCTGGAAGCCCCAGCCGCCGATGGCGCGCGATTTGCCGTTCCTGCGCGCCATATAGGCGGTGCCGGTGCCCAGGATCGCCATCGCCCCGTCACCAGAGCCGACGGCGCCCTCCAGCGCGATCTCCGCGTCGGTCTCGACGCGGCTGGTGCTGAATGGCAGGATCGCCTCGAGCTGTTGCCGGTAGGTGCCGACATTGGCGCCGGCAAGGCCGAGAATGGCTGGCGTCCGTGGGATCAGGTCCGGATCCTGGCCGGCGGCGATGAATGCCTGCCGCGCGGCTTCGACGATGTTCGACCGGGCGCCCGTGAGGTCGGTGCGGATGTTGGCGGCGCCGCTTTTGGCGCGGCCGACGACGGTGCCGTCCACTGTTGCAAGGGCGGCCCTGCAGCTGGTGCCGCCGCCATCGATACCGAGCACGAAATTCACGCGATTTCTCCTCCGGGCGGATAATACCAATAAAATACCAATAGCCAAGGATTAATTTCCGTTTCAAAAAGATTAAGGCGTATTTTATTGAAAAGCCTACACATTTCGCCGGCTCATCGAATTCCTGACCGCGAAGCCACTAATGCATGTGGACAAGTGGTATTTTTTTGGTATTGTTCCTGCATTGGAGGAGCAGGGATGGCCGAAACGGGCACCGAAGCGCTGCACAGGAATGCCGAAGGGCTGGATATCCAGGCCCCCGAAGCCATCCTTGTTTCGCTGGCGGATGCGCAGGTCGAAGCCGCGAAGGCTGTCCGCGACGCCATTCCCGCCATCGCCAAGGCGGCGGAGATCATCGCTGGCCGGTTGAGCGGCGGCGGCAAGCTCGCCTACGCCGCGGCCGGCAGTTCGGGCCTGATGGCGCTGGCCGACGCCTTGGAACTGCCTGGCACCTTCGGCATTCAGCGCGACCGCATCGCCATCCTGGTGGCTGGCGGCGACGAGGCTTTCAGGACGCTGGCCGGCGGGCCCGAGGATGATACCGAGGAGGCCGCGACGGCCGTCGCCAATGCCGGCATCGGCGCGGGTGACTGCCTGATCGCCCTTTCCGCCAGCGGCACGACGCCCTACGCGGTGCGGGCCATCGAGGAAGCCGCCCGCCGGGGTGCGGCGACCATCGGCATTGCCAACAATCGTGATTCAGCGCTGCTTCGCCAGGCCGGAACCGCCATCCTGCTCGAAACGCCGCCTGAGGTGATCGCCGGCTCGACGCGCATGGGTGCCGGCACCGCGCAGAAGATCGCCCTCAACATGCTGTCTACCTTGGCCGCCGTCCATCTCGGCCACGTCCATGACGGTTACATGGTCAATCTCACGGCCGACAACATCAAGCTGCGCGACCGCGCGGCGCGCATCGTCGCCGCCGTCAGCGGGCGCGACAGGGACGAAGCGGCCCGGCTGCTCGAAGAGAGCGGCGGCGCCGTCAAAACAGCCATTCTGCTCGCCGCCGGTGCCGACAGCGCCGATGCGGCGCAGAAGATACTGGAAGGGACCGGCCAGAAGCTGCGGCCAGCCCTTTCGGCGATCGAGGGGAGCAAGGGCTCCAAAGCCTAGGTTCTCATCAAAACCGAACCTGAAAAAGGTCAACAGGGAGACTGAGCATGACAACGAAACTACTGACGGCACTGCTTCTGGGCACCAGCATTCTCGGCTCGGCCGGATTGGCTCACGCCGAGGACGTAACGCTCAACATCGAGAGCTGGCGCGGAGACGACCTCTCCATCTGGAAGGACAAGCTGATCCCGGCCTTCGAAGCCAAGAATCCGGGCATCAAGGTGGTGTTCGCGCCATCGGCGCCGACCGAATATGACGCAGCCCTCGGCGCCAAGCTCGCCGCCGGCTCGGCGGGCGACCTGATCACCTGCCGCCCGTTCGACAAGTCGCTTGAATTGTTCAAGAAGGGCAACCTTGCCGACCTGTCCTCGCTGCCCGGCATGGATAATTTCTCCCCGGTCGCCAAGTCCGCCTGGCAGACCGATGACGGCAAGTCGAGCTTCTGCGTGCCGATGGCTTCTGTCATCCACGGCTTCATCTATAACAAGGACGCCTTCGACAAGCTCGGCATCAAGGTGCCGACGACCCGCGACGAGTTCTTCGCCGCGCTCGACAAGATCAAGGCCGACGGCACCTACATCCCGATGGCAATGGGCACCAAGGACCTCTGGGAAGCCGCGACCATGGGCTACCAGAACATCGGCCCCAACTACTGGAAGGGCGAGGATGGCCGCAAGGCGCTGATCAAGGGCGATCAGAAATTGACCGACAAGGACTGGGTCGCTCCCTACGAGGAACTGGCCAAGTGGAAGCCGTATCTCGGCGACGGCTTCGAGGCGCAGACCTATCCGGACAGCCAGAACCTGTTCACGCTCGGCCGCGCCGCCATTTACCCGGCCGGCTCGTGGGAGATCGGCCTGTTCAACACCCAGGCCCAGTTCAAGATGGGCGCCTTCCCGCCGCCGGTCGAAAAGGCTGGCGACACCTGCTACATCTCGGACCATACCGATATCGGCATGGGCCTGAATGCGGCTTCCAAGCACGCGGATGCGGCCAAGACCTTCCTGTCCTGGGTGGCATCGCCGGATTTCGCCACCATCTACGCCAACGCGCTGCCGGGCTTCTTCAGCCTGAACTCCTCGCCGGTGAAGATGCAGGATCCGCTGGCGCAGGAATTCGTCTCCTGGCGCGGCAAGTGCAAGTCGACGATCCGCTCGACCTACCAGATCCTGTCGCGCGGCACGCCGAACCTCGAGAACGAGACCTGGGTTGAATCGGCCAACGTCATCAACGGCACCGATACGCCCGAAGCCGCGGCCAAGAAGCTGCAGACCGGCCTCGACAGCTGGTATCATCCGGCGAAGTAAGAGCTCAGGCAGCGGAGCAGGGCCGTTCCAACTGGGCGGCCCTGCTGTTTCCGATAGCATCGACTGCGAACGACGGCGCCGCCCCTCATCCGCCTGCCGGCACCTTCTCCCCGTAGTGACGGGGAGAAAGGACGAGCCGCAACGCTGGCGACCCCCTCTCCCGTCCTTTACGGGGAGAGGGTAAGGGTGAAGGGCAGCGCTGCCGTCGAACGTATTGCCTAGAGCAATTCCAGGAAAAATGCGTAGCGGTTTTCCGTCCGGGATTGTGTAAGAACAAAGAGTTAGAGCCGGTCAACGATTCTATCAAACGCTGAACCGCTCTAGACCCTTGATCGGTGGGGACCGAACTCATGGCCGCGGAAATACGACCGAAAAGACCGTTTCGCTGGCACATCGCCGTCTTCCTGGCGCCGGCCGTGCTCGTCTATACGGCGATCATGATCCTGCCGCTCGCCGGCACGCTGCAGCTGTCGCTGTTCCGTAATATCGAGCAGCACCAGGTCTTCGTCGGACTGGACAATTTCCGCACGCTGTTCGGCGACCCCAACTGGTCGGTGAATTTCTGGAATGCGCTGAGAAACAATGTCTGGTTCTTCATCATCCACATGCTGGTGCAGAATCCGATCGGCGTGCTGCTGGCTGCCCTCCTGTCCAGCCCAAGGCTCAGGTTCTCGGCCTTCTACCGCACGGCGATCTTCGTGCCGACCATCCTGTCCTTCGTCATCGTCGGCTTTGCCTGGAAGCTCATCCTGTCACCGCTGTGGGGCGTGGCGCCGCATCTCATGGATTTCGTCGGGCTGAAAAGCCTGTTCACACCCTGGCTCGGCAAGGAACAATACGCGCTGACCGCGCTCAGCCTGGTTTCGGTGTGGCAGTTCATCGGCATCCCGATGATGCTTATCTACGCCGCCCTGCTGTCGATCCCCGACGAGGTGCTCGAGGCCGCCGAATGCGATGGGATTACCGGCATGTCGCAGTTCTGGAAGATCAAGCTGCCGCTGATCCTGCCGTCCATCGGTATCATCTCGATCCTAACCTTCGTCGGCAATTTCAACGCCTTCGACCTGATCTACACCGCGCAAGGGGCGTTAGCCGGACCGAACTATTCGACCGATATTCTCGGCACCTTCCTCTACCGCGCCTTCTTCGGCTTCCAGCTGCAGGTCGGCGACCCCAACATGGGCGCGACAATCGCCACCATCATGTTCCTGATCATCCTCGGTGGTGTCTGCGTCTACCTGTTCCTCATCCAGACGCGGCTGCGTCGCTACCAGTTCTGAGGGGCATGAGATGAGCATCGCCACCCGTTCGCTGCCCCGCACCATCGGCGCCCATGCGATCCTGTTGACCTATACGGCGATCGCGTTGTTTCCGGTGATCCTGGTCATCATGAATTCGTTCAAGTCGCGCGCCGGCATTTTCGGCGCGCCGCTGACGCCGCCGACGCCGAAAACCTTCGACCTGATCGGCTACACCACGGTGATCGGTCAGGGCGATTTCTTCCATTATTTCCAGAACAGCCTCATCGTCACCGTCGGCTCATTGTTCTTCGTGCTGCTGTTCGGCGCCATGGCCGCGTTCGCGCTGTCGGAATACCGCTTTCGCGGCAACACGCTGATGGGGCTCTACCTGGCGCTCGGCATCATGATCCCGATCCGGCTTGCCACCGTCGCCATCCTGCAATTGATGGTGGCGAGCGGACTGGTCAACACGCTGACGGCGCTGATCCTGGTCTACACCGCGCAAGGCCTGCCGCTGGCTGTCTTCATCCTGTCCGAATTCATGAAGCAGGTGTCCGACGATCTGAAGAATGCCGGCCGCATCGACGGCCTGTCGGAATACACCATCTTCTTCCGCCTGGTGGTGCCGCTGGTCCGGCCGTCGATGGCGACCGTCGCCGTCTTCACCATGATACCGATCTGGAACGATCTCTGGTTCCCGCTGATCCTGGCGCCATCGGAAGAGACCAAGACGGTCACGCTCGGCGCCCAGCTTTTCCTCGGCCAGTTCGTCACCAACTGGAACGCCATCCTGGCGGCGCTGTCGCTGGCGATCCTGCCGGTGCTGATCCTCTACGTCATCTTCTCGCGGCAGCTGATCCGCGGCATTACTTCCGGAGCCGTCAAGTGAGCGAGGGCCGAGACATTATCGTCCAAGCCCTGGCCGAGACGGCAAGCCGATATGGATTTCGAGGCTCTCGCGCCACGAACTACTACCGGGAATGGCCGGAGACGATCTGCTTGCTGAACCTCCAGAAATCCGCCTGGGGACCCCAGTTCTATCTCAACGCCGCTGTCTGGTTCACGCGGTTCGGGCCCGAGCGCCGGCCGAAAGAACACCAATGCCACGTCCGTTGGCGAGTGGATTCGCAAATGGGCGATGAGCGGTCAAAGACGTTAATGCAAGCTCTCAACCTGGAGTATCCATTGCCGGATAATCAAAGGCTTTCAGCGATCAAGGAGGGGGTCGATGCCCATGGTTTTGGGCTTTTGTCCCGCTGTGACAGCGAGGAAGCGGCTTTGCGGGTCGCGAATGAATGCGAGCCTCGCGTGATGGTATTGCTCATGGCCCGCGCACAAGAAAAGGCAAATTGATCCAATGACTGCACCCCTTCGCGTCGTCGTCGCCGGCCTCGGCAATATGGGCCGCAGCCATGCGCTGGCCTATCACACCAATCCGGGTTTTCAGATCGCCGCGCTGGTCAACCGGTCCGACGTGCCGCTGCCGGACGGGCTGTCGGGCTATGGCATCAGGCGGTCCTTCGATGACGCGTTGCGTGACGAGAAGCCTGACGTCGCCTGCATCGCCACCTATTCGGACAGCCATGCCGACTATGCGGTGAAGGCGTTCGAGGCAGGTTGTCATGTCTTCGTCGAAAAGCCGTTGGCAACGACGGTGGCAGACGCCGAGCGCGTCGTCGCGGCCGCCAAGGCCAACGGCAAAAAACTGGTGATCGGCTACATCCTGCGCCATCACCCATCCTGGATCCGGCTGATCGCCGAGGCGCGCAAGCTCGGCGGCCCTTACGTATTCCGTATGAACCTCAACCAGCAATCCTCTGGCCATACCTGGGAGACGCACAAGCAATTGATGCAGACGACCTCGCCGATCGTCGACTGCGGCGTCCACTATCTCGACGTGATGCTGCAGATCACCGACGCCAGGCCGGTCGAGGTGCGCGGCATGGGCGTGCGGCTGACGCAAGAGGTCGCGCCGTCGATGTACAATTACGGCCATCTGCAGGTGCTGTTCGACGACGGGTCGGTCGGCTGGTACGAGGCCGGCTGGGGTCCTATGATTTCCGAGACGGCCTTCTTCGTGAAGGACGTCATCTCGCCGAACGGCTGCGTGTCGATCGTCATGAAGGAGGGCGTGAAGTCCGACGACATAGACACCCACACCAAGACCTCGACCATTCGCCTGCATAGCGCGGCGACCGGACCGGACGGCAAATTCGCCAGGCCGGACGAGATGCTGTCGATGGCAGGCGAACCTGGGCACCAGGACCTCTGCGATCTCGAACAGGCCTTCGTGCTGAAGGCCATCCGCGAAGATTTGGACCTGACCCGCCATATGGACGACGCGGTCAAGTCGCTCGCCGTCTGCCTTGCGGCCGACGAGAGCGTACGCAGCGGGAAGGCGGTGAGGCTGTGACAAGGGAGTTATCGGCAGGGGTCGCGCTCTACGGCGCCTTGGCGCCTGCTTACGAATTTGGAGGATCGCCGTGGGCTCGCTGAAGATCGAAAATGTGAAGAAGGCCTTTGGGCCCGTCGAGGTGCTGAAAGGTATCGATCTGGAAGTGACGGATGGTGAATTCGTCGTCTTCGTCGGTCCCTCCGGCTGCGGCAAGTCGACCTTGCTACGGGTCATTGCAGGCCTGGAGGATTCGACCTCGGGCCGCGTGCTGATCGATGGCGAGGACGTCTCCGTCACGCCGCCCGCGAAACGCGGCATCGCCATGGTGTTCCAGACCTATGCGCTCTATCCGCATCTGACGGTGAAGAACAATATGGGCCTTGGGCTCAAGCAGGCGAGCATGCCGGCCGCCGAGATCGACCGCCGCATCGGCATCGCCTCCTCCATGTTGTCGCTGGAACCCTATCTCGAGCGGCGGCCGGCCGAACTCTCCGGTGGCCAGCGCCAGCGCGTCGCCATCGGCCGCGCCGTGGTGCGCGAGCCGAAGCTGTTCCTGTTCGACGAGCCGCTGTCGAACCTCGACGCGGCGCTCCGCGTCAACACCCGGCTGGAAATCGCGCAGCTGCACCGCCGGCTGAAGGCGACGATGATCTACGTCACCCACGATCAGGTCGAGGCGATGACGCTGGCCGACAAGATCGTGGTGCTCAATGCGGGCCGGATCGAGCAGATCGGCGGCCCGATGGAGCTGTATAATTCGCCGGCAAACGAGTTCGTCGCCGGCTTCATAGGCTCACCGAAGATGAACTTCATCGACGGCGCCAGGCTTGGCGAGACAGCCAAGACCATCGGCGTGCGCCCGGAACATCTGACGGTCGATCCGAAATCAGGCGCCTGGAAGGGCACGGTGGTGCACGCCGAGCATCTCGGCGCCGACACCAACCTTTATCTCGACTGCGAGAAGGCCGGCCTGATCACCGTGCGGATATTCGGTGTCTATGACGCCGAACCGGGCGCCACGCTCTATGCGACGCCGGATCCGGCCAAGACCTATCGGTTTGGAGCGGATGGGACGACGATAAAGTAGAGCCTGACCTTCTCCCCTTGTGGGAGAAGGTGGATCGGCGCGCAGCGCCGAGACGGATGAGGGGTGTTGGAAGGATTGCGGCTTTGCAGAAGTAAGCGCTCGGAACCTTTCGATCTTTTCACGCCGCACT
>NZ_VFVX01000032.1:0-64890 GCF_006442395.1 Mesorhizobium sp. B2-3-5
CGCCGCTGAACGGATCGGCGCTCATCGTCTCGCGCACCAGCGCGGCCAATCCCTCAGCACCCTTACGGAAGTCCACCTGCTTCGTCGCCACCATGACCTTGACCGCACCCGTCGGCCCGATCACGACGTAGCCTTCAGCGCGCGGATCACCGCCGCAACAGTCCTGGCGTCAGCGCCACGGCCGACCCGCATGGTGACGCCGTCGATCTCCAGTTCGATCATGCCGGCATCGCGGGCGGCGTTCCGTTTGCGTTGTGGCTGCCGTTTCCCCGTCGGTTCCGACTCCGGAGCCGCCACCACTGCCGGCACGAACAACGGTTCCGGTGCCAGCGTTTCCGCCAACGGCACACGAGCGGCCCGACGCCAGGCAAACAGCTGCTGCGGGGACAATGCATATCGCCGGGCCACCGCACTCACAGTCTCGCCGGCATCGTAGCTTTCCGCCACGATCCGCGCCTTCTCCTCCGGCAGCCATTCCCGCCGACGACCGGAACCCGTGAACACCTCGAACCGGCGCGCAGGCTCGGGATCGCTGGATTTAAGCGTAAGCTCTGAAATCGTCATGTGTCGAAGCCCTCAAAGGCTCCAACATCCTCGCTCAGGCCGACCTCCGAAAGGTGCCGCCGGAACAGCGCTTACTTTTGGTGGGTAATTTCATCCGAAGAACATCCAGCGCCACTCTTGAGTGTGTGCTCGCACAGTTCACAGCTGACCTTGGGTTTGAGCAATAGGCGCAGATGCTCGGGTGTGTTCCAACGCCAGTCCGGCGGTTTCCACATACGAGGTCAAAGCCCCGGTTACATCAAAGTTACATGGTGAATAAATAGCTGGGCAAATTCCGTCTAAGTGTATGAAAAAATTGGTGGGCGGTATAGGATTCGAACCTACGACCCCTACAGTGTGAAGGCCATCCATACGATAATACGGTATAATCGAAATATGTAATCATTTGTATTTTGGCTCATTTTTTGGTCGTTGGTATTCATCATTACTTCACTTCCCATGTAACATTTGCTATAAATTCGTTACATGGAAGTTACATGAAATATGCCAAAATTATTCTTTACCGATGACCTTGTTTCCATCGCAGATTGCCCCTCCGAGAAGGACCAGGAAATCTATTGGGATCACCCCGTCGGACGGGATGGTCGTATTCGCAATGGCTCCGTCTCCGGTCTGGGTCTGCGGGTCACCGCATTAGGACACCAATCCTTCGTCCATGCCTACCAGTTCAATGGCAAACGGTACCGCAAAGCGCTTGGATCCACCATCGTGCTCAACGTTGCGTCCGCGCGCCTGCTGGTGGGCCAGCGGCAACGCCAGTTGGAGGCTGGCGAAAACCCAGACTTTGATGACCGCGACACGCGGCGAGCCCACCTCCTGACCGTACGGGAAGCAATCGACCGCTATTGGGAAACCCATATCCAGACGCTCTCTGCTGGGTATCAGACTAATTTCGCCATGTTCGTGGCCGGATGGCACCGGAAACGACCAAAAACGTCGTCACGCCGCGGTCACAACATCCGCAAGCCCTATCAAGATTTCGGGTCGATATTTGCGGACCGGCCGTTCTCCTCCATCAAGCCGTTGGACGTTGAGCGGTTTCAGAGGCAGTTCGCCTCGGGGTACAGTCACAACGGCGCGCTTATGCACGTCACGGCCCTGTTCAATTGGGCCATCCGCATGCAACTCGTCGACATGCGCAATCCCTGCAGCCCGATCCGCGCCCGCAAAGTGGTACGCCGCCGCCGGGACTACTCCACCGAACAGATCCGGCAGATTGCGGCCCATATCTTTTGTCCCGTGTTCGAAGTGCCGCCCGACACGGCGAGCCTGGAAGGCTTCGCCAGGCGGGACATGGCATTAGCCAAGGGCAATGTGACCACCGCCAACGACCAGACGCAGGAGCTCTGCAATTTCATGGGCATCCTGTTCCTGACCATGGCCCGCCCCAGTGATCTGGCCAAGGCGGAATTCGACCATTTTGATTTGGAGAAGCTTGTCTGGCACAAGCACAACACCAAGGGCATCAAGCTGTCGCGTTCGCTCTATGAATACGCCTACCGTTCGGTGCCGATCCACTCCCGGGTTGCCGATATGGTCGAGGCCCAGCGCCTTCGCTGGCCTGAAAGCAAGCTATTGTTTCCGTCGCATACCGACATGACCCAGCCGCGCGACAACTTCCGCAAAGGGCTGGACAGGTTCAAGGCCTTAGCGGGAGTACCCGACTACTTCCAATTGTACGACCTGAAGCGGATCGCGATTTCGCTGATGCTGACTGGCCAGGGCGTGTCGCACGAAGCCATATCCCACTACGTCGATCACAAGGGAAACCTTGAAACCACCATGATCTACGACCTCGGCCTGGTGGATCCGCTGCGCCCGGTGACCGAACGGCTGGGTGTCCTGCTCGGCATCTAGCGCTTGACGTCATTTTTCCTGTGTGAGGCAATGGGCCTGGCGGCAATCTTCAACCGCGCCCAATCCCACAACGAAAGCCATGCCCATGGAAGCCATGCAGGCGCTTGTGCTGACCAACGCCCAACTGCGCGACATGCTGACGGAAGCCGCCCGCGAGGGTGCGAGCTTGGCGGTTGCATCATTGCGTGCTGAGCTCCACCAGAGCCCCGACGACGCTGCCCTCCAAAAACTCCGTGCCTACCTGGCGGACTCGTCCTCCGTTGCCAATCCACAAGACCAGTGGGCGCATAGCGGCCTCATCTGCCAGATCGAACCGACGCCGCGCGGCAAGCCGAAATCTGCTTCGTGGTTCATGAAGTTCTGCCGTGAAACCGGGCTTAACGAGTGCTTCACCCGTCCAAGCGCTGCATTTGGTCGACGCAGGGAATGGGCTTTCACGGATATTAAGCTGGCTTGGGATACCTATTACCGCAGGCGGTAGCAACGAACGCCTTCAAGTCCATTGACCTAGCCAGAGGCCGGCGTCTTCAATAACAGCGCAAAAGCAGCTAGGCCTCCGCCCGCAGCAGAAGCTCGCTCAAACAGGATTGAAAGTATGTTGGGTCTGTTTGGAACTGAACATCAACGGGCGCTGCAGCAGCGCACCCATGAAATGAGCAATTGGATCGCGGCGACCCCCGGCATCTACAACGCCGGACGCTTCATGGGGATTGATGATCCGGACACTCAGCCCTGGAGCGCGATGGAGTCGATGCTGGGGCGGGACGGACTCCTGGGCCTCAGGATGATCACACCGCAGCAGGTCGCCAAGTTTTTTCCATTGCTGGAGGCTGCGGGTTGCCGAATCGACACCTGGGATATCTTTGTCGGCGAGCCGCAGGACGCTGGCGTGCAGGCACAAGCCATCGTCGACGGGGAAATGCCTGTCGGGATCGCGATCCGACCGCCGCTCGCGGATGCGGAAAGTGCAGAAACCCGTGAGGTCCAGCAGTTCCTTGCCGCGAGTGGCCTCGCGCCGTTTCCCGGAACGATGCTGGCGGTCCGGCCTCCCTTGGGAAAGACGATCGTGCTCGAGGACGAAAGCGGGGCAATAGCCGCGACCGGCCACGCCTATTTCCCCCACAACACGCATAGCCCGTTTCACAAGCATGCCTGGATCGGCTTAATCGCCGTTGCCGAATCCTGCCGCGGCAGGGGTCTCGGCCGCTACGTCAACGCCCTGCTCGTGGATTGCGCGTTCGGCGAGCTCGGAGCGCGGGCCGTCTATGAGATGGTCGGACCCTCAAACGCGACGTCCCGGCGGATGGTCCTGGGCTGCGGTCTGCACCTGGCGCCGGACCTTCGCTGCGGAGTTGCCGTGCCGTCAGATGCGGCAAGGTTCACGCGTTAACGGTTAGCCGCCAAGCTGTCTCCCCACGAGGAACGGCATCGTATCAATTTGACGGACGTCCAGAGGGGTGCTAGATAATGCAACGACATCGTTTCATTATCCGCTACGGCGCGAGTCCGAGCAACGTCTATGAACCCCGCTTACATATCGGCCGTTTCGGCACTGGCCGGCTCCTCGATCGGGGCCATGGCTTCGATCGCCGCCACCTGGCTGACCCAAGCCTCCCAGAACCGAAGCCAGCGGTTCCTGCAGGAGCACACGCGGCGGGAGCGGCTGTTTGGTGAGTTCATCGAAGAAGCCGCCAAGAGGTATGCCGACGCCGTCGTCGGCGAACCCAAGACGTTCGTCCCGCTCTTCGAGCTTTACGCCATCCTGGGGAAGCTGCGGCTGTTTGCATCCGACCCCACGCTCAAGGCCGCTGACCGGGTGATGGGAACCATCGGGGTGGCCTATCGCAGCCCGTCCATGGATCCTCCCGATCCCGACAACCCGGACGGCTCCCGCTATGATTTTCTCCGGAATTTTACGGATGCCTGCCGGTTTGAACTGATGGGGATCGCGCCCTGAGGGTGGTCGAGGCCTAGGCCGGACCCTTGCGGTGGCTGTCGGCCGGGCCCGCCGTGGGCACCGGCTCACCGGGTTCCGGCGGTTGGCGACATGCTGCCAGGAAAAAGGCCACACCCTCCCGGACGTGGGTCGGCAAGTCCGCGCGGAGCTTTTCCAGCGGCTCGCCGAGGAGCGCACGCATCAGCACGCGGGCGACAACCAGGTCCGCGAAGAACCGGCCGCTCGAGGGAAGAAGCTCCGGGGAAAGGCGCGGATAATCGTGGGTCTCCTCCGAGTGAGCCACTGTCCCGAGCGCGTCCATGATTGCCTTCACGCCCTGGGCGCGGGCCTGACGCCCGAAGTTCGACAGCTGCGGCAACCGGCGAGCCTCGGCCGCGGATAACTGCATGAAAGCAATATTGTCATTGTCGAGCAGGCGCTCGAGGACGGCGAGGCCGACGCTGACAAGCCGCTCCTGGAGGGTTGATCCGGACGGCGCGAAGTCCTGGAACCGCGCGACCACGGTAGCGGCATTACGCATGCCGACGGCGGCGAACAACTCTTCCTTGGAATGGAAGCGCGCGTAGATGGTGCGCTTTCCGGCACGCGAGAGCCGGGAGATCTCATCGATGCTGGCGCCGCCGAGCCCATACTCGAGGAAGACGGATTTCGCGGCATCAAGGATACGTTCGTCAACCTCATGGGCGAGGTCGCGCGGCGGCCGACCCAGACGCACGTCGTAGCCTGCCGTCCCCCCTTCTGCCCCCTGCGCCATCGATACCTCTCAACATCTGTTTGTAAGACGCGGGCATGTGGCCGGCATCGTCCTTGCGCCCTTTGTAGCGCGCTTGCGCGGGCTTGTAAATAAAAAGGAACGGTATCGTTCATTTTTGTTGACGACCTTCCGGAGCCGTGTTAGCCAATAATGCAACGGCATCGTTTCATTATGGTCGACGCCTCAACAAAGGACCCGATCCCATGCCGCAATGCAGCTCACCAGATTGGCCAGCCAGCCATGCGTAGCCCTGCCCATTCCGTCACCGCGGCGCGCCTGAGCGCGCTGCTGTGCACCACCTTGCTGGGTGCCTGCTCCGTGGGTCCGGACTTCCTGCGACCGGCGTTGCCGGAAGCGGCGGGGTTCACGTCAGAGAGGCATGGCCCCGCAGCGTTTGCAGCTGCCGCTCGGGGCGTCGATGCCCAGCAATTCCTGCACGGGGCCGACGTGCCGGGACAATGGTGGAAGCTGTTTCACTCGCCGGCGCTCGACGCCTTGGTGGACGAGGCGCTGGCAGCCAATCCCGATGTGGCGGCGGCGCAGGCGGCGCTGTTGCAAGCCAACGAAATGGCATCAGCCGGCCAGAGCGATCTCTTTCCGACGCTCAGCGCGAACGGTTCACACACCCGCGAGGAGCAGCTCGGCAACCGGACGCTGGGGGTCAGCACGGCCTCGCTCAACGTCTCGTACGCGCTGGATGTGTTCGGTGGCGCGCGCCGCGCGGCGGAATCCGCCGAGGCCCAGGCGGATTATCAGCGCTTCCAGTTGGAGGCTACCTACCTCAGCCTGACCACCAATGTGGTCAATGCAGCGGTCGCCATCGCCTCGCTTACTGGCCAGATCCAAGCCACCAAGGACGTCATCAGGGCCGAAACCGACCAGCTCGGCATGATGGAGGAGTCCTTCAAGGCCGGCGCCATCGCCCAGCCTGACCTGCTGACGCAGCAGTCGACCCTTGCCCAGACCCGCGCGCTCCTGCCGCCGTTGGAAAAGCAGCTTGCCCAGGCGCGCAATCAACTGATGCGGCTGCTCGGACGCTTCCCCAATCAGGACAAGGGCGAAACCTTCAGCCTCGCGGCGTTGAGGCTGCCCAAAGATCTTCCGGTCAGCCTTCCGTCCAGGCTCGTCGAGCAACGGCCCGACGTCAGGGCGGCGGAAGCGCAACTGCACGAGGCGGGTGCCGATGTCGGGGTGGCGATCGCCAACCAGCTGCCGCAGTTCACCATCACGGGCGACGTGGGCAGCAACGCGGCCAGCCTCGACAAACTGTTCACGTCGGGTACGGGTGTCTGGAGCCTCGCCGGCTCGGCCGCCCAGACGCTGTTCGACGGAGCGGCCCTCGAGCATCGCAAGCGCGCGGCCGTTGCCGCCTACGACGGTGCGAAGGCGCAATACAAACGCACCGTGCTTTCCGCGTTCCAGGATGTCGCCGACGCGTTGCGGGCGTTGGAAGCCGATGCCGATACCCTCGACGCCCAGATCCTGGCGGAAACGGCCGCCCGGGAAACCTTCGAGCAATCCCGCACGCAATACCAGCTTGGCGCGATCACCTATCTCACGCTGCTCAATGCCGAGCAGACTTACCAGAATGCCATGATCAACCGCATCCGGGCGCAAGGCGCCCGCTACAGCGACACGGCGGCGCTGTTCCAGGCGCTGGGCGGTGGCTGGTGGAACCGCACCGACGTCGCGCCCGAGAGCAACGGCAGCTCGGTTCGTTTTGCCCTGCCGCCTATCCACGAAATCAAACTACCGGGCATCCGGTGAAGGAGTCCCAGCCATGAAACACGACAAGATTGATCTTCTCGACACCCTGCGCATCGATCGGGTGCCCGAGGTAATAGCTGCGCCCCGCACGATTTCCTGGTGGAGCACCATCGCCGTTGGCGTGGTCCTCTTGACGGTGCCGTTGGCGTTGGGTTGGTCCGGCCTGCTGGGCAAGGAATTTCCCGGCGTATCGTTTCTTCAGTCGACACCCTCCGTTCGCGTCGCCACCGCACAGCCGCTTGCGCAGCAGAGTAGTGCCACTGCAGGGACCGCACTCCTCAATGCCACCGGCTACGTGGTTGCCCGCCGGGCGGCCACGGTCGGACCGAAGGTCGCCGGCAGGTTGAAGGATGTGCTGGTGGACGAAGGCATGCATGTCGACGCCGGACAGGTGATTGCCCATCTCGATGATTCCAATGCCATTGCCGATCTCAACCAGGCCAAGGCGACACTTAATCAGGCCATGGTTGCGGCGACCGACGGCCGACCGGCATTTGAGCGTAGCAAGGCCCTGCTTGCTAAGGGGCTGACCAGCCAGGAGGCATTCGATACCGCCAAGGCGACCTACAACCAGGCAAACAGTGCCGTGGCCGTCGCCCGGTCGGCCGTGGCGGTCGCCCAGCAGAATCTCGACGACACCGTCATCAGTGCGCTGTTCGCGGGCGTGGTGACGGTCAAGGCGGCGCAGGCCGGCGAGATCATCTCGCCGATGTCGGCAGGCTCCGGCTTCACGCGTACCGGTGTGGCCACGATCGTCGACATGGACTCCCTCGAGGTCGAGGTCGACGTCAACGAGAGTTTCATCAACCGCGTCACTCCGGACCAGGGCTGCAAGGTCACTCTCAACGCTTATCCGGAATGGCAGATCCCGGGCCACGTGATCGCGGTGGTGCCGACGGCCGACCGCACCAAGGCGACGGTCCGGGTGCGGGTCGGGTTCAACATCAAGGACCCGCGGATCCTGCCCGAAATGGGCGCCAAGGTGGCCTTCCTGGCCGATGCCAAGGCCCAGCCCGAGGAGGCCCCGCCGTCCGGCGTGATCGTCCCGCCCGAGGCCATCCTGTCCAGCGGCGCCGAGAATGTCGTCTTCGTCGTGCGCGACGATCACGTCGAACGGCGGACGGTGAAGCTGGGGGCGCAGGCAGCCGGCAACCAGGTCGTGCAGTCCGGGCTCACGGCCGGCGAAACCGTGGCCGTGACCAATCTCGACAAGCTGTCGAACGGACTCAAAGTCAAAACCGAACAATGAAATCAGGAGATCACCAAGTGACTGAAGCAATATCACTGGTCAATGTCGTCAAGGCATACCGGCGCGGCGGGGAGACGGTTGAGGTCCTCCACAACCTCAACCTCTCGATCCCGGAAGGCGAATTCGTCGCCATCATGGGCCCCTCCGGCTCCGGCAAATCGACGCTGTTGAACATCATCGCCGGCATAGACCGCGCGAACTCCGGCGCCGTGACGGTGGCCGGGCACAGGATCGACCAGATGTCCGGCAGCGAGTTGACCCGCTGGCGGTCCGCCAACATCGGGTTCATTTTCCAGTTCTACAACCTGATGCCCGCCTTGAGCGCGGAAGCCAATGTGGAGCTGCCGCTGCTGCTCCTGCCGCTCTCCAAGGCAGAGCGCCGGGCAAGGGTTGCGGCAGCCCTTGAGATCGTCGGACTGTCGGAGCGCGCCCGCCACAAGCCGTCGGAGCTTTCCGGCGGCCAACAGCAGCGCGTCGCGATTGCGCGCGCGCTGGTTTCCGACCCGCCGATCCTGGTCTGCGACGAGCCCACCGGTGACCTCGACCGCGACACCGCCACCGAGGTGCTCGAGCTCCTGCGCGCGCTCACCCTGCGACGTGGCAAGACCATCATCATGGTGACCCACGACCAGCGTGCGGCCGATACCGCGACCCGCCAGTTGCATGTCGACAAGGGCCAGCTGGCCAAGACGGAGTTGGCCCTATGAAGTACCTTCCCCTCATCTGGGCGGGGCTGATGCGCAAGAAGCTGCGCACCGTGTTCACGCTGCTCTCCATTCTCGTCGCGTTCCTGCTCTTCGGCATGCTGCAGGGCGTCAACGCCACCTTCAGCCGTGGTGTGGAGGGCGCGCACCTCGATCGCCTGATCGTCCAGGGCAAGGTCAACATGACCGACCAGTTGCCGCTGGCTTACCGCGAGCGCATCGCATCGGTGCCGGGCGTCACCGGCATCACCGTCGCGAGCTGGTTTGGCGGCTACTACCAGGACACCAAAAACAGCATCTTCTCGTTCCCGGTCGACGCAGCCACCTACTTCGACCTGTTCCCCGAGATCGTCCTGCCGAAGGCCCAGCTCGAGGCGCTGCAAAAGACACGCACCGGGGCGGTCATCGGCCGCAAGCTGGCTGAGACCTACAATTGGAAGATCGGCGACACCATCCCCATCAAGTCGACGATCTGGACCAAGGCGGACGGCACCTCCAACTGGGAATTCCAGGTCGTCGGCATCTTTGAAAACCCGCAGGATACCTCGCAGGAGCAGCGGCTGTTTTTCAACAACGACTATTTCGACGAGGCCCGGGGCTTCGATAAAGGCCTGATCGGCTGGTACAGCGTCCACATCGACAATCCCGCCCACGCCGGCGCGGTGTCCAAAGCCATCGACGACCTGTTCGCCAACTCCGACCACGAGACGAAGACCGTCACGGAGAAGGAGTTCACCCAATCGTTCCTGAAACAGCTCGGCGACATCAACTTCATCGTCAGCGCCATCATCGGGGCGGTCTTCTTTGCCCTCCTTTTCCTGACCGGCAACACGATGATGCAGTCGGTGCGCGAGCGGATCCCGGAGTTCGCGATCCTCAAGACCATCGGCTTTCCGAACCTCACGGTCCTCGCCCTGGTCGTGGCTGAAGGCCTGGTGCTGTCGATCATCGCTGCGGCCCTGGGGCTTGCAGGTTCGGCCGCAGCCTTTCCGCTGCTGGAGGGTGTCGTCGGTGTCGCCCACCTGCCGGCCAGCGTGCTGGCGCTCGGGCTGTTCTATGCCGTCCTGCTCGCCCTGGTAACCACGTTGCTGCCCGGCCTTCGAGTTGCGCGGCTCAATCTCGTCGATGCCTTGGGAGGACGCTGATCATGCTCAGACAAGCCATTGCTGTAACTATCCTGAACCTCAAGACGCTGCCCACGCGCTTCTGGAGCTCGTTGGTGATCATCCTCGGGGTTGCGGGGGTCGTGGGCGTGGTCGTCTCCGTCCTCGCCATGGTGACCGGACTGAGCTCGACCATGGCCCATGCCGGGCGTGAGGACCGCGCCATCATCCTGCGCGGCGGGTCCGACACGGAACTGTCGAGCACATTGTCTCGCGATGCGGTGAATATGATTCTCGACGCGCCGGGCATCCGCCGGGGCGCCACGGGACTGACCCTCGGTTTCCCGGAAGTGGTGCTGATCCTGACCCGCCCGATGCGGAACGGCGGCACCGACGCCAACGTCACACTGCGCGGCGTTGGTTCGCAGGGGCTCGCCCTGCGGCCGGAGCTCAAGCTTGTGCAAGGCCGCTGGTTCAAGCCGGGGCTGCACGAGCTGGTGGTCGGCAAGAGTGCCCAGCGCCAGTTTGCGGGCCTCGACGTCGGCAGCCAGATCACCTTGCGCGACAAGGAGTGGACCGTCGTCGGCACGTTCGAGAGCGACGGTGACGCCCATGAATCCGAGATCGTCACCGACGCCGATACCGCGCTCGAAGCCTACCAGCACACGCTGTTCCAGAGCGTGACCGTGCAGCTCGAATCGCCGGCGTCGTTGCCGCAACTCGAGGCCGCCCTGACCGCCAATCCGCAGCTATCGGTCGAAGTGCACCGCGAGACCGAATACCTGGCCAAGCTCTCGGCGAACCTGACCAAAATGATGACGCTGATCGCGACCGTGGTCGGCAGCATCATGGCGATCGGCGCCGTGTTCGGATCGCTCAACACCATGTACTCGGCGGTCAGCGCGCGAAGCCGGGAAATCGCGACGTTGCGGGCCATTGGGTTCGGTGGCGTGCCGATCGTCGCCTCGGTCATGACCGAGGCGATGGCGCTCTCGCTGCTCGGCGGCGTGACGGGAGCGGTCACCGCCTGGCTGCTCTTCAACGGCCACGGCGTCAACGCCCTGGGCGGGAACTTCACCCAGCTGGTGTTCCGTCTCACCGTGACACCAGGACTGATGCTGCAGGGCATCAGCTGGGCTCTTGCCATCGGCTTTCTGGGCGGGCTGCTTCCTGCTCTGAGGGCCGCGCGGCTGCCGGTCGTGGAGGCGCTCCGGACGCTCTGACGAGGACAGCGGCCTGTCGGCGCTTGCCCGGCGGCCCCGAGTTCAGAGCCACACCACGCCGGGTCGCCTGCCGCATCCCGAGGGCGACCTGCACCCTAAAATGCAACGATAGCGTATCTTTAACAACCAAGGAAGACTGCCATGAATACCGAACAGATCGCCCACCCGAAGCTCCAGCACTTCGGCCTCACCACCTCCAACCTCAACGAAATGATCAACTGGTACCGCAAGGTGCTCGGCATGACCGTCAACCACCGCGCGCAGATCGACGGCCCGCAGAACAGCCCGTGGTTTTCGGCCGCGTTCGTCAGCAATGACGAGTGCAATCATCGCATCGCAATGTTCGAGATGCCGGACCTGGAGGTCGACCCGGACAAGAAGCGCCATGCCAGAATCCAGCACGTGGCCTTTGCCTACAACACGCTCGACGACCTCCTCGGCACCTACCTCCGCCTGAAGGGAGAAGGCATCCTGCCGGTGATGGCGGCCGACCAGGGCATCCAGATGGTGCTCTACTACTGCGACCCGGACCAGAACAGCGTCGAGCTCAACGTCAACAACTACAGTGATGAGTGGATCGCGACCGAGCACCTGCGCACTGCACGGTCCAACCTTGCTTTCTTCGACCCCGAAAAATTGGTGGCGGCGCGCAAGGCCGGCGCATCTCCATGGGAGCTGCATGAACGGGCCGTGGCGGCCGAGTTTGCGCCCGACCAGCCCTACGATGGCCGCAAGCTGCTCTGACCGCGCATTCCGGGGCGGCCTGGCTCACCGCAGGGCCGCCCCGGCTGACTTAAACGCCCGCCAACCTTGGCTGGCTTTCATTAGATGTAACTGAAATAATCGGGCTGCGTTGGGGCGAGCCCTATGGGGTATCATGACAACGAATGCGGTTCTTGTGGTCGAAGACGAACCTTTGATCCAACTTGACCTAGAAACGGCTCTGGTGGAGGCGGGCTTTGACGTTGTCACAGCTAATAGCGCAGCCCAGGCCATCACCCTTTTCGACGCTGGTCCTCAAAGGTTCAAGGCTTTGCTAACCGACATACGGCTGGGCCCGGGCCAGACCGGATGGGACGTCGCCCGCCATGTCCGAAGGGAGATTCCGACCTTTCCGGTTGTTTATCTGAGCGGCGATGGAGCCATCTACTGGGGATCTGAAGGGGTTCCGAACAGCATCATGATCAGCAAACCCTCCTTTCTCCCCCAGGTGATTACAGCCCTGGCTACGTTACTCAATGAGCAGGAACCTTCACCTGATGCTGTGTGAGGCGGCACCGCAGAACCACAAACGTCTTATTGGGACCGCCGACATAGGCGAGAAATTGTGCTGCGACTGACGTGATACCGATTCGCAATCCCGCATACATCTTCTCCCGCCTTCAGTCGGTCTAGCACTTCGCCTTCCTGCTGGGCGGTGAGTTTGGGCTTGCGGCCAAATTTGACCCCTCTCGCCTTTGCGCGAGCGCGCCCGTTCGAAGTGTTTTCCAGGATCCTGCGTCGTTGCCATTTGGCGGCCCATCCGACTAGGAACAGCATCAGATCGGACATCTCTGACCGGGTGTCGATAAAGGGTTCGTCGAGGAGACATAAATCCGCGCCGGCCGCTGTGACGGTTCTGAGGATATTCAGCATGTCAAACGGATCCCGTGCCATGCGGTCGCTAACGACAGCTTTCACCACGTCCCCCGGCCTGAGCGCCCGCAAGAGACGCTGCAGTTGGCGCCTGTTCGTATTTTTGCCACTGCGCTTTTCGCAGAAGATTTTCTCGCAGCCAGCTGCCTGCAAGCGCTCGATCTGAGCGGCCAAATCCTGGCCCTCAGTGGAGACGCGTGCATATCCATACCTCACCGCTCGTAGCTCCGCCCCGTTTTCAGAAATCACAAGTTTTGCAATATCCCTGCCCTGAGATTTTTGGGGACAAATCGGGATTAGGTCACGGCCTTTTGCCTAAACTTTGCGCAAAAAAACCAATCTGCCGTTAGTTAGCGATAGCTTATGTTCTCGCTCAAAACTTGTGATTTCTGCGTAAACGTCTCGTCTCTCCACACCAATAGGTGCACCCTTGAGACGCAGCGCAGGCTTGTCTTTCGTCAAGATTGGAATCCTTTCGACGTGCAGCCTGTTGGCGCTAGCGGTTATGCCTGTTGTCGGTCAGGAAGGACTCTCGCTGGACGTAACCGTTCCAGCCGTCACCCGATCTTCCGAGCTGTTCCGCCCGAATGGACAGCCAGCGGACTTCCTCGGCGTGGGGCTGACCCAGACGGTCGGCGATGTACGGAAGATCCTGACCGGTCAGAACTTCTCCCATGAAGATTCGTCGACCGTGTTCCTGCTCGAAGAGGACTACTTCACCGTCGAGGTTGTGGCCACAGGCCCCAATCGTTACCCCACCTACATCATCTGGTCCGGACCGGAGGACACCACCGCCAGCCAAAGCGTGAGGGTGGAATTCTCCTCGCCGCTGACGGGCCAGCGCTCAACGGATGTCCGCCGCTTCGTCAGCTATAAGGACGGGCGAGGGCCGCTACTGGAAACGCTCCGCTCGGCGATCATCGCGAAATACGGCCCCCCGAGCTTCGACAACAAGACAACGATGCAGTGGTTCTGGAGCAGCGGCCAGCTTGTCAGATCCGATGCTCATGACAAGCAGATGGCGATCACCATGGATACCCGTAGCGATTACGTGAAGGGTGTCACCTACACTCTCGCCGATGATGCCGCGAGAAAGGCCAATTGGGACCAAATTGCCCAATTTCAGAAGTCCGTAGAGGACGGCGCAAAGCAGGTCCGCGACGCGCACGCCACCGCCCCCAAACTCTAGAAGTACGTTCCACAGCCAACGGAGGAAGATTGTGAATATGATTTCGTGCGCCCAAACCCTAGGCATTGCCGCTGTTGCCGCCAGCCTGTTGGCCGTCGCCCCGGCATCTGCCAAGGACATTATCGGCTTTATCGATCAGGAGATGGCGCAGGCCACCCCCAAACACTTCCTCATTCTTCACAACAAGCAAGGTTGGGCGTCCAACACCATCGACACCATGAGAGCCAGGCTGGGTGCCAAGACCTTCGTATACGACTATCAGACCTATAATGACGGGGACCGGCCGAAGGACATAGCCCGCCCCTTCAACTGGTCCGACTACGGTGCGGTGTTCTGTTTCGGGCAGCACCTCGATTGCGAACTGGTGAGATCGCAAGCCCTGCAAAAAGGCTTCGAAGGCGATTACTTCGACGCCGATCTGAGCAAGCGATAGGGATTACGGAGCCTGCGCATCTCCCCGAAAGGAGCGTATGCCTAACAGACGCGACGGGTCGGGTGAGATGTGCCGCCAGGAAAAGGCACCATTCCATACGGGAAGTTTTGCCTTGGCGGCGGACCGACGTTAAAACGCCGAATGCTCAAGCCGCTTCTTGACCCAGATGTTGCCGACGAGGCACCGACTTCTCCAATCCTGACCGGATATGATGAAGAGCGTTTGCTGACCTACATCCGCTTGCTCGACGCGGCCGCAGAAGACGCCGATTGGCGGGAAGTTGCCAAGATCGTTCTGCACATCGACCCGGCGTCCGAGCCCGAACGCGCTTTCCGGGCCTGGGAGACGCATCTTGCGCGTGCCCGGTGGATGACGACGAACGGGTTCAAATATTTGCTGGCAGGTGGAGCGCCGCATTAGGGCGGGCGGGGAGCGCGAGGGGCGGGTTCGGGGCGCCCTCGCCTAGCCTCGGCCACTCGCTCGACTGAGGGCGTTCGGACACAAAAAACCCGGAGCAGCGCTGCCCCGGGCCGAGGTCTGTGGCCTCTTATTCGGCGGCGAGCGCCATCTTTTCGCGGCTTTCGCCTTCCGGGGCGACCGGCATCCGGAGGGCTGCGGGGAGCCAACCCTTCCCGTCCAGTTCCTTTTCGGCGTGCAAGACGCTTTCGGGTTTGGGGGCGCGTTCGACCGCTTTCGCGGCGTCTTCCGCACAGCCGGCCTCGCGCATCACGCCTGCGATATCCGCCTTGGACAACCTCGACAGGAATGCCGCGTCCGGCGTCCACCACAGGCGCATGTCCAGCCCCACTGCCACGGCCATCAGGTCGGCATGGGCGATGCGTTCCTTTCCGGTTTCGTGGCGGGCCACCACGGCGTTGAGGTTGGCGGCAGTCGCCAGCGCCAGCAGGTCAAGCAGAACCGCCTGCGGCTGCGCCACCAGCCAAGACCAAAGGTCGGCAGGGTTCCCGGGCAGACGGTGGCTCCAACCCTCCACGGCTTCATTCCAGCCCGTCAGCGCCCGGCAGGCATCCGGCTCCTTGATGGAGGGAACAAGATTGCGGCGCTGGCCGGTGATTTCCACCGCAGACTCGATGCGCCCGTGGTGGTAATCGTAGAACACGCGGCTCACCAGCGCATGCAGGATGGCAACCAAGGCCACATCTGGACGCCCGGCCAGTTCCACACGCAAGGCTGCGTTCGAATGGCGGTCAGTTCCTCGGTGAGGGCCGCCGACATGCCGGTAGCCTCGGTTTCGGGCATCTCCTCCTGCCCCGCCTCGTCGCCCTCGTCTTCGTCATTGCTGTCGGCCCCCTCCAAGACGGCTAGTGCCTTGCGGTCTTCAGCCTTCACCAGCCCCGGCGTCACCTGCAACGTGCCATCGTACGAGATCGACACAACACAGCCTGCCAGCGCCATCTCCTGCGGATCAAAGGCCTCTGTTGCCTTCTGGATGGCCTCGATGCGGCCTTCCAGCGCATGCAACTTGGCCTCGTCGGCCTCGATTTGCGGATCGCCCTCGGCATAAGCGTCGATAGCCCCGGCCAGTTCGTCATACTGCCCGGCCAGAGCCGACAGTTCCGCTTGCTCGGCCTCGGTCGGGTCACGCCGCACCGCATGGATGCGCCCGAACCCGCCGCCATGGATGAAACCGCTGTCGAGGCTGATTTCCACCCACTTCCAGCCCAACGGACGCACTTCGCCTGCCGCCGCCTCGAGCCGGTCACCGGCCAGCTTCACCAGCAAGGGCCGGTCGGTCAGGAAGGTCAGGCCATCGTCGGCGAACAGGTCGCGAAGCACCCCGCCCCCCGCCGCCTCATAGGCCTCAATGCCGACAAACTGAGCCAGCCGGTCAGTGCCGCGCACATGGGCGCTGGTCAGGAACGAGCGGATGTTGGACGGATTGCGGCTCCAGCCATCCTGCTCGAACCACGCGGCCTCCTGCGCCATGTGGTCGTCGCACACGGCGAGGGCCTTGGCCTGCTCAAGGGTCACTTCATCGGCACGCATGGCATCGAGGATGCGCGGGGACAGGCTGGCGAGTTTGAGCCGCTGGCGCACCGTCACCACCGACTTGCCAAAACGGGACGCGATGTCTTCCGCCGCCATGCCCTGTTCCACGAGGTCGCGGTAGGCAATGACCTCGTCCACCGGATGCATCGGCTCCCGCTGGTCGTTCTCCGCCAGCGAAATCTCGGTATCGCTGCCTTCCTCCCGCAGAACAGCCCTGACCGGATAGTCTTTGGTCACGGCTACGCCCTGCACCGTGCGACCCTCGTCCAGCAGCAGCCGCAGCGCCCCCAGACGCCGCCCTCCGGCGACAACCTCGAACTTGGCTCCCTTCGGGGCCTTGCGGGCCACAAGGTTGTGGATGAGGCCGTGGGCCTCGATGCTGGCCGCCAGTTCCGTCCTCCCCGCCTCGGAATTGACGCGGCGGACGTTGGCCTTGCTCGGCACCAGCTTGCCAAGCGGGATGGTGATTTCATTCATGTTCATGGTCTTGCTCCTTGTTGGTTTCAGAGATTGACCTGAAGGGTTCAGGCCTCCCTGAACCCCTGCCTCGCGGCGAGCAGCGGGGAGCGAGGGGGCAAGCCTCGGCGGCGGAGGGGTATCCCCGGTCTGCACGGAGCGAAGCGGAGGAAGATGGGGGAAGCCGCCGGCGAGGCTTGCGGGGAGAGAGGGCCGCGCGCCTCTCTCCCGGCTGCGGCAAACAAGCGCGTAGAAGACCGAAGCCCCCTAAAGTTACAAAGGACACGATTGCGCTTGCGGTGCTACTGCGCCGCCACGGGCTACCTACCCACATTGGGCCTGATGGTGCGGAAGGATTAAGGGCCGCTTTTGCTCACACTTGCGGCGGCCTTGCGCTGTCGACGTTTTGAGCCATATTAAAGGCTCCGATTCAATGCGAGGATTCTCGTTTGAAAGCAAAATCAGCACCGCCCAATCCCAAGAAAACGTCTCGACAGGGCATTGTCGGGGGGAAGGTCATCGAGGCATTGATTGAGGGTACTAAAGTAATTGATTCCGCTGGCCGTATTATTGGCCGATCGGGTAATAGCAAATCGGCCTTCACAAGCGCGAAGAAAATCAAGAAGAGACCTAAAGACGACGTCATCGCGATTACGACAAATCACGGTAAGAGAATTGAGATCCATTCAATCAGAGCTAGCCAGTCGGTTGCTTACGATGCCCACCTGATGTATCTTGATCCCACAACTTCTCCGAAGGGCAAACGCATTGGCCTTTCGAAGGGTTATACTGCTGAGCCCTTAAAACCCAAAGGGGCAAAGAAAGTGCAACCCGATTCCGTTTCCGAGCCTGAAAAAACTGATTCCATGCCCCGGCATATGATTGATATGGCTGCTCTTTTTGCAGATATTGATAAAGTGAATTCGCGCAAAAAGCTGAAACAACTCGCCGACATGACCGTGGAAGACTTTGACAAGGAGTGGGGCCTAGAGCCCGGCCCAGAAGAAGAATTCGTCTCGTTTGGTAAAACAAAGTAGCCCTCCGGGGCTACTTTAGCGTCTTGGGGGGACTATTGGAGGGGCGGTACGTTACGGCCTATCACGGCACAACGTCGGATAGGGCCATTTCCATAATGGCAGGCAATTTTAGGTTACTCCCTCGTGAGGGATCTTGGCTGGGAACAGGGTTCTATCTGTTTTACCGCGCCCCAGGTCGAGCAGCAGAGTGGGCCGAGATGGTGGCTCAGCGTCGGTCGCGCGTGGCCCCCGGTATCTCTGCGGCCGTCATCGAATGCCAAGTCGACCTCACCAACACCATAAATTTGCTAGACAGTACCGGTGGTCACTGGGACGCCCTCCAGCGGCTTGCCGCAAACACCATCTCGACACCCCGACAGTTGGGACCGGAAGCCATGGTATCCGATCCCTCCAACACACGACTCTACCGAAATGTCGACGACAACGATCTGGTCAATGCGTACGTGACGATATTGCGCCGACGGCGGCCGGTGTCGAGTATTATGGCGGCTTTTATCGAGGGAAGGCCGGTCTTTTCGAGCTCCTGGCTGTACGACCACTCGCACCTTTGCATTTCAGTGCTTGAGAAAAATGCCATCCGCAGCCGCAAAATCATCATTCCATGAGGCCTGTCTGCTGGCAGCGCAGGCCCGTGCACACCAATTCCCCTCCCCGGTCAATTCGCATAAAGAACATGTGCGTCACGAGGCCGTAAGACTAGAGCCGAGATATCTCTCCCGACCAAAAAAAGGGCGCACAAGGCGAAAGCACCGAAATGCCCGCCAGCGGGACCAAGCCAGTTCGGTGCTGGAGAAAGTTCGTGGCCCTGAGACCGGTTCAACAAGGGTGGCCTAAGGAGCGTCAGCATAGCGCCGCCGCAGGCGGGACGCGGGACTGACCGCCCCCGGCGAGGGGTGCTAGCACATAGGCCTTTTCAATGGGCAACAAAGTTCAGTATAGCGGCACAGCCAACCTTTGGTTCCTCTCGGCTGCGTTTTCGGGTCTCGTTCCTGGAAGGAGAGCCACACCGGCAATCGGCGCGTATCGTAGCAATGCAACATCGAGAACATTCATAGACTCACAAACACGTTGGAAAGTACCCTGCGGGCGTCCTCGTCGCTACATCCGTTGGTAGAGTGGCGCAATACGGCCGATGATGTATAGGACAGATTCTCAGACTTCTCCTGAATAGTAATCAGTCCTTCCAAAAGATCGTTTGCAACGCTAACCACAGTTCTGAATATGAAGAAAGAATTTATATACTCAGACAATCCAGACATTACGATATAGTCTCCCTGATGGAATACAAATCCATCAGCTTGCCTTCTTTCTCCTCCAGTAAATACATTTGCCAAAAATATCGGAAAGAACGGAGTATCACTGACTACAATACGTATCTTCCTTAGGCTTAAATTAGGATCAGCCATTCTGTGAAAAACATCATACTTTCCGGAAAATCTCTTTATCATTGATTGAGATTTCTCATCTTCTTTCATTTCCTGAAGAGAGAACCGGTAATTGTTGATATACTCTATTTGGTCTAGACGAGGCAGCTTGTCTAAAGCTCGGTCCAGCAAGCCGAGCTTTACAAGGGTGGCATCTTCGGCCGCTTTTGGATCATGTATCCAATTTCGGAATGTCCTGGGCTGAATCCCAACGCTTTTAAGGATTGCATAAACGTGGGACGTCCCTTGGGCGGCTATGTGCTTTTGAATTTCCTGCAACTTATCCGCGACGGTGTTAGCCTTCATTCGCGTGATTAAAGTCTGCCTTGCCACCTTCCACCATCTCCGCCAGCGCCAAACACATTCCTACCATGCTCCGGGAATTATTGCCAACCGCTTGGCAATAATGCTCGCTCGGTGACATTCGTACCGTGCAACGAGAAAATAAACCTCGTTTAACTTATTGAATTTATTTAATAAAATGTAATCTTGGTATCGACATAGGCAGAAAGCCGGCGCAAAATAACGCATCGAGAGGGATGCAACCCTCTCGATGCTGCATCGCAACATAAACGGTTGTAGATGCTTCCGTGATGTGAGCACGGCACTGTTTTGTACGCCGATATCGCGGATGCGTCAAATGGATACAATCTAGGATTGTTGCCTTAGTCTACTAAGGAGGTTGTATGAGCCCTATTGATCTTCCGCACGAAGGTGAGCCTGTCGTCGAGGACGACATGCCTCCATCCAACAGTATCCGGCCCCGTGAGGGCGACGGCATCACCGATGGCCATCCGAACCACCGCCGGTCGCGGATGCCGAATGACCTGGCCACGCTCCTCGCAATTTTGAGGTCGCAGCCGACCCCGCCCGAGCCCGACGAGTGGGGCAATCAATCCGAAGAGGATTAGTATCTGGATGCCGGCCGCGTATGCGGCCGGCATTTACTGCAGACCGTTTCTGAGAAATTCAGGTTGTGATTCGGTTCGCTGGATGCCGCGAGCGGCAGTGCTTAGGACCTGGAGCGAGCCGCGTTCGGCCGCATGACTCGCGGCAAAAAGTTCTTCGACCTCCCGCGCTGAGGTCACACCCGCTTGAACCAGAACGTCGAGGCTATCAACCAAGGCCTTTGCCTGACTCGAATCCAGCAATCCTACAGCCCCATCTGCAAGGACATCCTTCAACCAGCGGCAAACACGGCCGCCAACGTCTCGGCTGACCCAGAAGCTCGTGTCAGGCCCATAAGCCGAGCACCACGCTCCCAAACACTCAAGCAAATACGGCAACAGATTCGGACGCCGCGATGTCTCGACGAGGTCGAGGAATAATACGGCCAGATAGCCTGAACTGGAAGCACCTGTGACCAGGCCGGTTAGCGTCGGCATGACAGCGTCAAGGCCATCCCAGTTGTCAGGAACGCTGGGGCGACGTGTTTGGAAGATGCCAGATCGCTGGAAGAACATCGCCGTCAGCGCATCCGCGGCATGGATCTCGGTGGTAAATTCCTTCCTCCAGTTCAAATGCTGGTAATTCCGCGTGTTCTTCAACCGCTCGGCCAACGCGATGCGCATGGCCGCCGGATGGGCTGGCTTTGTCGCATTGGAGGACAACACGGCTCGGTCGAAGCCTCTGAGGAGGCTGGCCATTCCGTCATGGAACGCCTCATCGCCGAGTTCGGTGATGGGCTGGACGAAGCTCTTCATCGCCTGCTGGTTCGGCAGAGCCGCACACAGAATCCCAAGGTAGTCGTAGAACGTTCCGTTCCAGGTAAATGGCCGGCCCTCGGGCTCGCGCTCCTCCTCGTCCGACGCGTTGGCCGCGAGGGTCCATGCCATGAGATGCTCCGTCAGCGGCACGAGCCAGCCTAGCAACGTGCCAACGGTCAAAGGAACCAAGTGGGATACGATTTCGGCCAATCGCTGCTCGCTGGCGTAGGCGTCAGGCGGTTCCGCGTACGGCTTTCGGGGCTTTTCCGCCGTAAAGCCAGGCAATTGGAGATAACGTCTGGGGCGCGTGAGCCACGGGGGAAGCGTGGGCCAACCTGGTTCCTCGCCTCGGCCGGAAAGCCAAGCGAGCTCGGCGGCAACAGCCTCTTCAACTCTTTGCGCATGCGCCTGTTCAACTGCTTGCTTCTCCGACACCGTATCGCGGCGACGCGGATAACTTGAACTGGCCAGCATGATGCGGATGATGGCAGGCAGTATCTTGTCGGTCTTCCAATCCAGAAAGGCACCGCCCAGCGCATTTGTAACCGGCAGGCTGGGATTGGCGGCCAAGGCCAGCAACTTGTCCCGGACGGCAGCTGTCGGATTCTCGCGATAAATCGAGATCAGCCCAAGAGCCGCGATTGCGACCTTGTCGTAAACAATCTGGTTATTCCCATGGCTTTCGCGAGAGGCGCCCTTGGCGGCTCGATCCAAAATTTTCTCAGCCCATACAAGCACTTCGGCGCGATCGCGTTCTCGGTAATCGCGCGCGGCAAGCGCTGCGGCCATGACAATTGCGCGCCGGTCCCACTCGGCATCAAAGTCATCGCGGTCGGCGTCATCGGGAACCGGGGCGAGGTCGTCGGGCTGTTGCTTCGCCCACGTAATGCCATCGGCGACAATCTCCAGAGTGGAGCGTCCCGGATCGGTCAAGGCGAGCTCAATACCGGCACGGCTGTTGAAATGCCGAGTGCTTGCCGCCACCTCTGCGTTCTTTTCGGCGATCAGCCGCTGTTCGTCCGGCTCCGGCACATATTGGAGAAACCCTGCTGTCGAACCATCTTCATTTTCATAGCTTCCGGATTGCCAGTTGACCGGATCCATCATGCGCACGGCGCGATTTGCCAACGCATGCAACCCTTGGATCGGATCCTCGCCGTCCGGCGGGCGCTGCCAGATTTCGTTCCTGGCCTGCTCAAGCGACTTGCGAAGCGCCTCGGCCAGTTCGGGTCTGGCGTCGAACACGTAATAGGGAAACCCCATCACCAGCCGAGTTCTGCGGGAGGGACGTGCGTCAAGATCGGCACGTTTCACTTTCGCGGTCGCCGGCTCCCGCTCAGACGCGAGGAAGCGGTCGACGCCAGTGATATCCCGAACGTGGCGATGCTCATCGAGCTTGAGAAGTTCGGGGGCTGATGCCAGTGGCCAGGCCACGTCGCGGAAAATCGGCCAGTGCGACAAAACGAGGTCAACGGCCACCGCCAGGAAGGCAAAGCTCGAACCATCCGGCCCCAATACATCGTCGAGTACTTGGCTTGGAGCCACTCCCGCCTCGATCCGGCTATGGCCCCACGCCTCCAGTGCCATCAAAGCCGACGTGATCATGCTGCTCGGAACAGGGACCCGTGGCCAACCATAAACGCTGGCATCGCCCTCGAATGATTTTGAGCCTTGCGGAAACGCGATCATGACCCGGGGGAACGGCACGCGTTCCTTGGCATAATGCCTGCGAAGCCAGTCGGTCGCATGTTCGACGATGCGGCGAACCAGCCGCAAACCTTCATCGGGGGTCTGTTCGAGGATTTCGAGGAACGGACCTTGGCTTGGCGAGGCTGGCATAAACAAATGCTCATGAATGCCGAATGGCCTCAAATCCCGAGAATTGCTGTAAAAGTCCTGCCGTTTTGGCTTCTCAATCACGCCGCCAAGGAAGAAATCCACGAACTCGGCCGGCGCGGCCTTCGCAAGGGCGCCACGGCCCTTCAGCAGAGCCTCGAACTCTCGGTGCATTGGCTCGCCGGCATTCACGGTCGCAACGTATTTTCTTGCGGCCGCCGGATTGACCAATGCAAAGGCGCAAGCCGTCATTCGGACAAGCGCATGCGCATCGGTGATGTGTGGGATTGTGACGAGTGGCGGGATCTCCTCTCCGTCCCGAAACATGCGCGGTCGCACGGCCTCGTCGATCAGGGCGAGCCATTCGAACAGGATAGCAACAACCTCGGCATTTATGGGAAGCTGGAGCATATGGGTCGCCATCAGCCAGGCTCTGAAGGCGGTGGCGACTTCCGGGATCGTCGGATGCGGAAGCGATCGAGCATTGAGCGCAAGCCACGCAATCAGGGCTACCCATCCACGCCCCGACGGATACACGAATTCACTGGCTCCGGGCGGAACGGGCTGACCTGGTTGCGCCTTTACAAACACTTCGGCGTAAGTCTCTGTCTCGGCAATGATGATCAACCGGACCACATCACGCAGCACGCGGCCGTCGTCCGAAAGCAGTACCCTCATCATTGACTGCAAATATTGCGCAAAACGCTCGGAGCGCGGCAGGGCGAGCAGGATTGGCCGCCGCCAACTGCCGTGCGCGGTGTCCCCCGACACCAATTGGAGAACGTTCTGCCACCGAACCCCGGTTTCGTCGCCCTCCAGAGCAACGCGGGCGGCCATTTCCAGGCCACGGGACAAGGCCGCTGGCAAAGGGGCATCCTTGGCCAACGCCTCAATCCTTTTTGAATCCTCGTCCAGCATGAAGCCGAGGGTCCAATCCCGCAGCACATCGTGTCGGAACGCGACTTCCGCGCCGCGGATTTCTTCGCGGATGGCATCAAGGCGCAGCAGTTCCGCCACCACGGCGGAATCGAGGCTGTCAGCTTTCGAGGCGACAAGTGTCGGCTCCGCCAGAAGATCGGCTCCCATCGCGCGCAGTGCTCTCAAGCGCGCCCACCGGCCAGAATCTTCACCGCGACCGCCGCCGTAATTCCACCAGAGACGGGCCAGGTCAATTTCAGACGAAATCTCGGCCAGCTGTCCGGCGCTCAACGCAACCATGCGCGAGAGGTAGAACAGGTTTCTGGCAATGCTCTTGGCCGGATGGTCTTTCTCCAAGAGAACGGCGAATGCCGCGTTCTGCTCCGACAGTTGCTCGGCCTCGTCGTCTGAGATGTCCGGGACCTTTAGCACCGCCACATCCGGCAGCAGTGCCGGCGGAAGCACCGTCTTCCAATCCGAACTTGCTTCATTGCTGGTTACGACCGCGTGCCAGCCTGGGTATTTCGCGACGGCGGCCAACAGGTCGGTGACGGTCGCCCGCTCCTTCTCGTCGTCGACCTGATCGATATTGTCGATGAACAGCGTGGTACCGCCGCCCGCTCCAAGTTCGTTGAAGAATTGATCCGAAGGAACGGTGCAGCCGATTTCATGGGCCATCCGCGGCCAACCACCCGGCACGATGCGCCCGTTCCGCAGGACGATGATGCGTCCCTCTGGTCGCAGAAGTTCGGCCAAGTGCTTCAAAACGGACGATTTACCGGCGCCGGGAGCACCTACAATGTTAAGAACGCGCGTCCGTCCCAGCGCCTCACAGGCTTCTTCAATCAGCGCAGTCCGAGCGAGCCGCACACCACCGACCTCGTTACCGATCTCGCCGAGCGCCAACTGGGCGCTGTCGGCCAAGAGGGCCATCACCCATTTTAAATCGGCGGCATCGCCAAACCGGAACCCCTCTTCGGCTGACAGTATGCCGATGACGTCGGTGCGCGTGCGCGAACCGCTTCCCCTGGCCGACGCCTCTGCGTCAACGATCAGGTGGGACCAAAGATCACCCGCGCGGCTGGCCTGATCAAATGCCAGCACAAACCGACACCGTTCCCGAGCCCTGTGCTCATAGTCAGACCCGACAGCCTCAAAATCGAAAACGAGCACCTGAAACCGGCGCAGCAAACGCCACACCGTTTCATCGTCAGTTGGCGCCCCATGCCGTTGGAGATTGTCGGTGAAGACTTTGACGAAGCTGCGCATCGGGTCGGAGGCGAAGCCTTTCCGCCTGATATTTCCCATAAAGGAGGCGGCGTCAGGTCGTTGCCGTGCCCAGTGCAGGACCTCCTGGACCGCCTGCTCAATTCGCGTGGTCGTGCGCGCGATAGCCACTGCCGTCTCATATCGTTCGGCCTCGAACGCTGGCTTCAGCGATGCTTGCCAGACCTGTCCGACAACGTCGACGAACTCGTCGTCGCTTGCGGTGAACGCCAGTGTCCGCTTGGCCTGGATTTCGAGCGTCGCCTGCGAACCATCCGCATTCGTTGCATGTATGACGATGTCATCAAGCGGATGCCCGGCGATCCTTTGCTGCAGGGCGACCGACTGCACCGTCGCGCCGACAAGACCACGCGGCTCACCGCCGGCCAGCATGCACAGGGTGTAAAACGCCCCTACTCGCACCTCAAACTGCCCGCCAGCGTTGGCGCTGGCGGCGGGAGGAGCGATCGGCGACTCTTTTTCGATATCAGACACAGGTCATTCTGTTCTTGATCTGTTCGAGACGCAAGGGATGGTGTAACCTGCCCTGTGGAAACGTCCTCGTCGGCATGGAATCTGCGTCGATAGTGGCGCGCCGTCGAACGACAGGTTCTATGGCGGGCTGATTTAGCGACCACGCTCACTTCGCCCAATCATCGAACACTAAAACCGTTAAAACGACCTCATTGCACTTGCCAAATCAGCCTTCCTACACGGATAATCAGTCATTTGTTCGCTGCCGAAAGCAGAGAAACACCAATGACTCAGCCAAATCAAGAAAGGATATTAACTTGAAAATCCAAGGGCTCGATGCGCTAACTAAACAATTTGACGACGCCCAAAAGGCGATTGCAGAGCTAGATGGCGAGTTGGGGGTGGTCAACTTCAACCCGCAGGATCCCAGCAGTATTGAGGCTGCAATAAAGGCGATCGAGGCGATCATCGACGCCAAAGTTCAACCCTATGCATCCAATCCAATCGTGGCGACGATGGTTGAAGGTATGAAGGAACAATACCGACAGGGCATAATCGACCGTGCTGCAGCCGCACGACTGGGTGAAGGTTCAAACGACTAATGGCGACCGACCTTTTTGCGCAGATCAACAACGCAGTGCTGGACCTACAGGGTGCCGAATATCAGTCTTTCGAGCGGCCGCTGAAAGTGCTGGGACGTTTACTGAACCACGCCGATTTGGAGAGTGCCAACAAGAAGCTGACAAAGGGGCTGGATCTTGACGCATTTCTAGACAAACAAGAACGCAATGGCGGCATGGTCGGAAGCGATAAGATTTTGTGGCCCGACGATGTCGAGCAAGGTCTAGGTCTCACCTTCTTGCTCATTGGACGTTTTGCCGAAAAGCCCGATTTCCTTATGGATTTCGGGCATACATTCTATTACTCCGGTAATAACCTCAGCTCATCGATCCATGCAGTAACCCGTCAACTCATCATTCCCTTTGTAAGAGACTACAAAGCCTATATCCTGAACAATGAGAGCCTTAAAACAGAGCTTGTTGTGCCGGACTCCAACAAGGTGTTCATCGTTCACGGCCACGACGAAGCGGCTCTTCAGAGTTTGGCCCGGTTTCTGGAGAAGCTGGGACTTGAAGCCATCGTGCTCAAGGAGCAGCCCAACCAAGGCCGTACCATTGTGGAAAAGTTCGAAGCCTTTGCGGCCGAGGTTGGCTTTGCCGTTGTGTTGCTCACGCCAGACGATGTAGGCGCCGCCGTTTCCACCGCCGAGCAGGCATCAAGAGCACGTCAGAATGTCATATTCGAGCTTGGCTTCTTCGCCGGCAAATTGGGCCGCGGCCGTGTCTGCCTTCTCCAGAAAGGCCACATCGAAATTCCTTCAGACCTCTCGGGGGTCATTTATACCGAGCTCGATAGCGCGGAAGGATGGAAGGCGAGACTGGTGGCAGAAATGAAAGCGGCAAAGCTCGATTTCGATGCAAACCGGCTTTGGCGGGATTAATCCATCGGCCCCAGGGGAATGAACGCTAGCCCGCAATCTGCCTTGGTCGATGGCGTCTGCGTCGAGGCCTTCCAAGCACATCCAAAGGGATGCTGATGCTACAGATCGTCAGTGGTAAATTCTACACAGATGAGACGCGCCGCCGGAACATTATGCGCGGCACGCTCTACAGCAACATGCGACCGCCGTGGCGTTGCGAGCGCATCGAAACGGCGGCGGGTTCCTTGCAACCTTCCACTGCTTTCCGTGGCCTGCGCACCCTCTCTTACGAAATCGTCGAGGAGTATGAAGGCGCCGAAGGCACTGGCGTTCTTGTCTCCATTGGGGTCGATCCATTCCTGAAGGATTTCGCCTCAATCGCGTCCTTCGCTCTCAACGTGATCTGCACGCCGGATCCCGACCTTTTGCGGCGCCTGGTCGGCGACCAGCCGTTGTCGCCAAGCACAATATCGCCGCCCCGGACGTATGTTGCCCGCGTCTTCGACAGCGAGGTCAATATCAGCGAAGTGGACCTCGATCAGCTCAAGGGTTTCATCCAGGAATTGATGGCGCTGAAGCGGAGCGACTACCTTGCAGCGGTAGGAGCGATCCGCACCTATGTGACCGGTCTCCATCGGATCGGCGATGACATTGACCTAGCCTACACGCTGCTGGTCGCGTCAATTGAGTCTCTGGCCCAGAATTTCAAAGGACCGGATGCACAATGGGACGACTATGATGAACGTAAACGTACGGCCGTGGACAAGGCCCTGAAGGGGGCAGTTGAAGAGACTGGGGACCGAGTCCGCAAGGCATTGCTCAAGGTCGAGCATATCGGCTTGGCTCGTCGGTTTCGGTCATTTGCGCTTGAGAACCTCTCTCCCTCGTACTTCAGACAGGAGGCGGAAGGCCAAGTGCGCCCGGTAGGTAAAGCAGACCTGATCGAGGCAATCTCGCAAGCCTACACGATCCGGTCCAAATACATACACACCTTGGCTCCGCTTCCGAAACAGATCAGTAATGTCTGGGATTTAGGGGAAACAGCGAGCCACGACCGCCGACCTATTTTAACCTTGAATGGATTGGCGCGCATGGCCCGCCACCTCATTTTTGCCTACGTGCGCAATGGCCCGAAGGTCGAAAAGGAAAGCTATCGCTACCAAAGCGATTTCCCAAACATCGTCCAACTCGAAATGGCCCCCCAATATTGGGTTTGGCAGCACGAAGGATTCCGGCCTGACATCGCACGTCAGAAGCTGGGCGGGTTCCTTAGCCTGATCACCTCCGTCCAACAGAAGGTTCCCGACGCGACACTAGTGGATATTCGGGACCTGCTTCGCAAATACGAACTTCTGATCCCTCGGGCGAAGGCCGCCCACCGACTGCCCATGGTCGCACTTTATGGACTTTTCCATGTCCTCGTCAGGCAGGAAGACCGCCTTCCTGACAGTTCAAAACTAGTCGAACGCTATGACAAGCTCCTTGAGCCGCCATCCCTTGAAAGCCTCGCCGTGCGGTTCGCGCTATCCCGAGACGTCGAATGGCCTGCTGATGAAATCGCGTTGCTATACGACGGATACTACAAACAAAAATATCAGAAGAGTGGCCTGAAACTGCCGGATCTTTATGAGACGGCATTCGCGCTGACACTGGCCGAGGCGCACCGAGAGGACGGCAACATATCCGCTGCCACCAAAACTCTTCACGGTGCGATTGATAATCAGCCAAAAGCCAAAGCGCTCCAAGTCGCCCTCGAGGCTCTGGCATCCAAAGCTGACGCTCCGATATTGTGGCGGGCGTTGCTTCTACCGGATGCGATAGCGCGCGCCCCCGCCCCGCCCGCACCAGACTAGCAGAGGCTTTGGCAGTCGCCCTCAAGAGCCGACGGTAACCGACACAACGCCAACGCCACCCGAGGCGGCGTTGGCAATCGTTCTCAGCCTTGGATGCGGCCAAGTCGTCGAGCCTCCTCGGCATAGGCCGACAGCGCTCCCTCCGGTTTGAAATGCCGGTCACGCTCGACCGGCAGACCGAGGCGGCCACGCACCGAAGAAAGCTCCGTGAGACTGACGCTGCCGATTTCCGGGCAACCGAGCCCGAGGTCACAGAGACCGAAGGCGGTGTCCGGGTCTTCCGGATCAATTTCAGTCAGAAGCCAGGTCGCGCCGGCATCCGGCGTGAACAGTTTGACGACCGGAACAAAGTCGATTTCGCCGTCCGTGCCGCGGAGAGGAAGCTGCTGGCGACCATTCGCCAGCAGCTTGTTCCGCAGGTCTTGGGTCAAGAGCTGCATGGCGGCCTCCTATTCTTCGTCCTTGGGGGCGCGCAGGACGATGCGTCCGTCGAGCGGCAGGGCATCGAGGAGGAGCGTGCCGCCTTCGCCGTCATCGTGGGCGAAGAAGGAGCCGATGCGGGTCCAGAAGCCCTTCTGGCCGTCCTTGCCGTCGCGCACGGTATAAGCGTGGTAGATCGGTGACTTGGGCTCGGGTTTCGCCTGGGTGTTGCGTTTGAGGGTCATGGTCTTTTCCTTTGGTTGATTGGGTTCTGTCCCGGAGGACGGTTCCAAAGGAGACGGCGTGCAGGGCTGGCTTGTCCCCAACACGGGAGCGCAGCGAAGGAGCGGGCAGGATCGGGACAAGACGGCCGCGCCGGCTAAAAGGGAACAGTCTTCACCTCCGGACAGACCATCGACGGCAAAGCCATGACCAGCCGCATCACCGGACGAGCCGAGACCTCCGATAACGCCATTCACCTGCGGCCAAGGCGGGCCTGCCGGCCTCAACCGGCTGGCACACTCCCGACCACACGGGAGGTGGCACGGTCCTGCTCAACGACTGCGGCCCTTGGGCCTCCATGTACCGCGCCGAATGCAAGACGTGGGCAAGCCAACAGCGTTGGCCCGGCACGCGGAGGGGCGTGGCGGGCTTGGTCGGACGTGGGACGTCCGACGATGCCGGCGCGGCGGTCTGTCACTCGCCAATGCATTGGGGAGTGACAGACCGCCCCCGAACCCCCGGTGGACGTGGGATTAGCGCAAACGCCGCCGCATGACTCGCAAATGACGCCGCGCTTCGCTCGGCGACGCGACAATCATTTCCAGCGCGACACGCTGGCCATTAGCAGGCGACACCGTCCACTATCCCGGCAGGCAAAAACTGCCTGGACCATCTCACCCGACCATTTCCCCAACCAAAGGAGAGCACAATGTCTGCTCATTGCATACGTGCGCCGCCGCGGCGGCCACACCTCCGGTTTCAACCTCTCGGTAACCGGACGCCCAACAGGGCAAACCATATCGGCCAGCCATCAGGCTGGCTCGGGAGGCTCGTACCGTAAAGTAGACTACGCATTCCGGCCATACCGTGAATGATCTTCACGGGGTGACACGATCTACGGACGTGCATCGGCCATCAACACTCAGCCAAAACAAAAAAGAAGCGAGCAAGATGGACGATCTAACCATGGACCTGGTGCGGCTGTGCCACCGCAACCGGGACGGCTCTTACGGCACTCAAAACAACCGCCGGCGCGGCCTGTCCGCAATGGCCATTGACCTTGCGGATCTCGGCTACAAACTGCCGGCCGCCGATTCCCTCAAACCCAAGCATATCGACGCCCTGGTCGAACGGTGGCACGATTCCGATACCTCGGACGCCAGTATCCGCAACCGCCTCACCTGGCTGCGCTGGTGGGCGGAGAAGGTCAACAAACCCAACGTCGTCAATCGCGACAACAAAACCTATGGCGTCGCCGAACGTGGCGAGGTCACGCGCAACCGCGCCCAGACCCTCGATCACGCCAAGCTTGGGACCATCGAATGTCCGCACATCAGGGCCTCGGTTCTCCTCCAGGCGGCGTTCGGACTGCGACGGGAAGAAGCCATGAAGTTCCAGCCGCAAGCGGCCGCCCGCGCCGACCATATCGCCCTCCAGGCGAGCTGGACGAAAGGGGGCCGCGCACGGACCGTACCCGTGACCACACTCGAACAGCGGCAAGTCCTCGAGCACGTGCTGCGCCTGATTCCGGGCGCCGGCTCGTTGATCCCGGCAGAGATGAGCTATGTCGAACACCTCAAGCGGTTCGAGTATCAGACACTCAAGGCGGGGCTGCGCAATACCCATGGCCTCCGCCATGGCTACGCCCAGCAACGCTATGCGGCGCTGACCGGCCAATCCTGCCCGCTGGCCGGCGGCAAGCGCTGGGCCGACATGAGCGGAAATGAACGTGCCACCGATCGGTCGGCGCGCCACAGGATTTCTGCCGAGCTCGGCCACGGCCGCCTGAAAATTACCGACACCTACCTGGGGAGTGCCTTCTGATGAAACGCGCAGAGGGCAATTTCCTGATGGCTTCCACCACGAGGACCAAATACGCCGAAACGCTGTTCAAACCCGCGACGGTCTCCGCCGCCATCGATGAGGCGGCCATGCAAGGCCATCGGCACTACCGCATCGTCCAGGAGTTCCCGTTTGACCTTTCCGACACGGAGGCCGCCAGGGCGCTTGAGAAATGGCTCGATTCCGAGCAGTTCGAATACGTCTGGCGTCCGACGCGTCTCGAACAGGATGCATATCGCCCGTCGATTCTGGCGGAATACCCGGAACTTGAGATCTCCTGGTGAAATAGGGGAAACGGCAAGTCCAGGGACCTTGAACACTGGGGCGTTCGCCCCGCAACAGGTATTGGGATGTCCATCCCCTGATTCTAGTTTCTGCCTCCGCTTCCGGAGGCTTCCGGGAACAGCAGTTCTGCTGTTTTAAGC
This sequence comes from Mesorhizobium sp. B2-3-5, assembly GCF_006442395.1. Taxonomy (NCBI): domain Bacteria; kingdom Pseudomonadati; phylum Pseudomonadota; class Alphaproteobacteria; order Hyphomicrobiales; family Phyllobacteriaceae; genus Mesorhizobium; species Mesorhizobium sp. B2-3-5. The sequence continues at coordinate 31,805 of NZ_VFVX01000032.1, forward strand.
CAGCAATGACTATTCAGGTATAACGGTCCTCCGGCACGCTCGCGACCTCTCGCTGACTGGTTTTATTAGCACTGCTGGTGGGCGCGAGCCCTGTTGCATTCCTGGCCTTGCTTGTTACTCTCCCAGCGGGCTGGGGCATGGCGATGGGCGACTTTAAATTTGATCCCTTGGGCAATTTGTCCAAGGACATTTCGGATGGAATGAAGTGGGGCCAGTATGGCCTGAAGATCGGACGCAATATTAGGGGCAAAAGGGCGCGGAAGGAGGTCGACGACCTCTACGGCCCGGAGGTTGGAGACGCAGTGGAAGCTGCCATCCGCTCCGGCCGGGATCCAGGTCCAATCATCGAGCGCGCCAAACGTGAGCTCGAAGCTCGACACGAGCGCGAAGCGCAACTGGCAAATCCGCCACCCCTGTACGGATCGGCGCGCTGGGCTACGCCCCAGGAATTGCGAACCATCCCGAACGGCAAACTGTATCTGGCTGACCGTTCCGCCTTCGACAATCCATCATCGATTTTGCTGGGCGGCTACTCGGATGACGAAGGGAGTACCTCTCCCCAGTTCGTCCATTGGGATGATGATGGCCACCTGCTGACCATCGCGCCGACACGCTCCGGCAAGGCCGTCACCTCAATCGTACCAAACCTGTTGCGTTACCGGGGCAGTTGCGTGGTGCTCGACCCGAAGGGGGAGCATTTCGAGAAAACCTCAAAGTGGCGCAAGTCGATCGGGCACGAAGTTTATCGAATTGCGCCCTTCGACCATGGTTCAGGCTGGGAGCGCCATCGTTACAACCCCCTCGTACAGGTACGCACGGAAGCGGATGCCCTGTCCCTCGCGAGACAGATGTTTCCCCGCGATCCCAAATCGCCGGAGTTCTTCAGCGACGATGCATCGGGCTTTCTCGCTGCGGCGATCACCTATGTGAAACACAACGCGCCGCCCCATCGCCGGACCCTTGCGACCGTCTGCCAGTTGGCCTCTCAAAAAGGCCGGGACCTGCTGAACGTCGCCAGGAGACTCATGGAATTTCCGCTGACGGCTGACGCCGCCAAGGCGATCTTGGGAAAGACGCGGGACCGGGGTCTCCAGACCCTGGAAGCGACGCTGGAGAGCAAGCTCTCGCTTTGGCGCGACAGCGAAATCCAGCGCAGCCTCAGCGGAACGGACTTTTCCTTTGAAGACCTGAAAGACCGGCCAATCACCGTGTACATCGACATCCCGTTCGGGAAGATGGAGCCGTTCGCGCCGTGGCTACGCATTCTGCTGAAAAGCGCCCTCGATGCGATGGAGAGTAACCGCCGCGTACCGGATATTCCTGTGCTCTTCATCCTCGACGAGTTTCTGAACCTCGGCCCTTTCCCTGAATTTCGTGCGGCGATCCGCACCCATGCAAGCACGGGCATCCGCCTGTGGTTTTTCCTTCAGGACGTGATGTCGTTGCAGGAACATTATCCGGGCGATAGCTGGCAGCCTTTCCTGACCTGCGCCGTCAAGCAGTTCTTCGGCATCGACGACCCGATAACCGGTGAGCTGATCGGCAAATATGTTGGCCATGAAACCCTCGCCTACCTGAGCCGCTCCAGCGGTCACAGCGGTTCCTCCCAACTCGGGCGCTGGTACGGGGACGCGTCAGTGAATACCGGCAGTTCGGGCAATGATACCGTCCAATTCCTCGGCCGACCGCTCATGACGCCAGATGAAATTATGGCGCTGCTCTCAGGGTGGCAGCGTAACGGCTGGCGCTGGGGTATCAACTACGCGCGCGGCGCCCGGCCGTTCAAAACGAGGCTCGTGTCCTACACCGAGAGCGAAATTTGCATGCAGCGCATCGGCACCATGGCGGACGCCAAGCCATGACCCTTGCCACATCCATATTCGGCACGGAAAAGCGGTTGCGTCCTCTGATCAAGGCCGTCCTTGCCGTGACGGCCCTGCGCGTCGGGTGGCTAGCCATCAATGTCCATCAGCTTGACGCATTGTCCCTGGCGTGGGCCTTGGTCCCGTGGCCGTGGCGGATGTGGTCGCTGATTGTATGGGGACTTGATATCGCGCTGGTGTTCTATCAGCTCCGCGCCGGTATCCGCCTAGCCCGGGTGCTGCTCGTGCGCTACGCACCGCGTTCCACCGCCTTCCTGGGAGTAGCAGCCCACAATGCCGGCGACAGGCAACACCTGAGGCCGCGCAACCGTTCCTGGTTGCCGACAGCGCTGCAGCTTTCCGGAATCCTTATCCTGAGTTGCTGCGTGCTGAGTTGGGTTGCAGTCATGGTGTGGTTCCACGGATGGGTCCCCTTCGATTATTTCATGTGGAGCCCGTATTCCAACAGACCGCTGCAGGTCGGACTGGCCTTGTCGGTGCTCGGCCTGATGTTCGGTGGCCGGTACATCGCAAGTGCCTCGGGCCAGGTGCGCAACAGTTTCGGCGTAACGGCCATTGGGGATGACCATTGGCTGGTGGAGCGCGTGCACGGCCTTGCCGAACAGCTCAACCTGCCCAAGCCAGCCGTAGGCATCACCAGCGTCGTGAACGCATTCGCCATGGGCGCGAGGCAGAAGTCGTCCATGGTGGTGATCGGCACGCCGCTCCTGGCGTTAGAGCGGGACGAACTGGACGCGATCATCGGACATGAACTCGGCCACATCCTGCACAAGGACATTGCGCGGATGCAGTTTGCCGAAGGGTTCCAGCGCATGCTGGTCGCCGTGGTGAACATTCTGACGGTGTTCGGGATGATTTTCGCGGCGTCCGCCTCAAGGAAGCGCGCCAACGCTCGCCTGAACGCGCACCTCGCCTGGGGCACGGGTGTCGTTGTCCGGAAGACGATCTTCGTGGGCTCCGAGCTCGTCACCAAGGGGATTTCCCGCAATCGCGAGTTTCATGCCGATGCTGTCGGCGCGCACCTGACCTCCGCCGATGCGATGGGCCGCGCACTCAAGCGCATCCACGGCATGGCCGAAAAACCGACCGCACAAGAGCATCACTACGGATATCTCATGTTCCGGGGAGCGAACTTCGGCAACCTGTTTTCGACGCATCCGACCCTGCAAGCGCGTCTGAAGGCTCTCGACGTCCGCGCGACGGCACAACAGCTCGCCACTTTGCCGGCCGCAGAGCAAGCCGCTCCCAGCGCGCAGAGCCTGGACGACGTCCGGAGCGTTGCGCCGTCCCCCATGTGGATGAAGCTGGGCGCCATTCCAACCGGCGCAGCCCGGCAGGTCCGACGTGGCAGCGCGGCTTTTCGCGCCAAGATCACTACGCGACAACTGATGATGGCGGGAGCGATATGTATCGCTCTCGCCGTGGTGGCGCCGGCGATCGTCAATTTCTACGCTCTTGATCGCCGGTTCGATGACGCCCGGGTGTCAGCAGGTCACGCCTTGTCGTCATCGTGGGGCTGGGTGCTTTCTACGAAGGACGCGTGGTTCGGCGATGCCGGGTATGCGGAGCGCGTACGGCAGCTGGACGTTCGCGAGCGCGCGGTCAAGGCGGCAGAAGCGGCTCTTGCCGCCACCCCGAAGACCGCGAGAACGCCGGTGGTGGCGCCGTCCGTCGACGGCGCTACCCTCGCTGCGGCGATCACCGACCGCGACAAGGCCCGTGCGGACGTCAAGGATCTGCAGCAGCAGTTGGGCATTGCGAACGCCGATCGCTCCTCCCTCACAGCCCGTCTTGCCGCAAGCGGCCAGCCAGACCAGCAGTCCCAAATCGCATCCCTCTCTGACCGACTGTCCAGGATGACGGCCGACCGGGACGAAATGGTCCGGCAGAACAATGTCTTGCGCGAGGCAAACCTGGCGCTGAACGGACAGATCACGACGCAGGATACAGCCCGCGTCAGCTCGGACAGGCAGATCCAGGACCTCCAGAATCAGATTGCCAGTCTGACCACACATCCCTCCGATGACCCCGGACCTATCGAACTGCCCGTCGTGCGTCCGACGCCGCCGGGGCGGCAGGGCGGATATGGAGCGTTTGCGGTCGCGGGGAACGGAACCGTCATCCTCACGGATCGCAGCTTCGCAAGTGAGCAGGAGGCGGCGGATGCAGCCCTGGCCGAATGTGGCCAATATAGCGGCGGAAGCCAATGTGCGGTGAGGCAGACCTTCCGTCATACCTGCGCAGCGGTGGCCCGGGTTATCCCTGTCACAAGGCGGTCCCGATATGAACTGCAGCTGGAAGCGACAATCCAGGATGCCGAAGAGATGGCGCTTTCCGAATGCTTTCACCGCAATGGCCGTCCCTGCGAGGTGACACGACAGGTGTGCGTTCAGTAGTCGCGCGGCGCTATGAGCGCCGCGGGAACCAGTCGAGATGGTCGTCGGCAACGGGCTCGCGTTCCAGGTCATGCAACATGCGCTGCTCAGCCCTTTCGAGATCGTCGACCTGCGGCGGATTTTCCGACAGTGATTGTTTGAACCAGTCCAGGTGCTCGTCCCGGGCGACCGGGCTGGCCTCCTCCAACTGGTCCGTGAGCCGTTGCTCTTGCGGCTGCTCCTGCTCCTCGCGGATCAGGTTCTCCAAATCCTCGATCCGCGCCTCGGCCTTGCCGAGGTCGTACATATAGCCAAGCTGCGTGTTGTGGCGGTCCTGCAAAAAGGAAATCAACTGGCCGGGATCGCCACCAGCGGCAAGATCGTGGGTCGCGCGTTCGATGTCGTGGTCGATGTCAGCGATCGACTTATTCAGCGACTCCGCGTGTTGATGCAGTCGCTCCAGGTCGTCTTTTTTATCCATCGTGCGCTCTCCAGAAGCACGTTAGTGCTGGTAGTGGTAGGCGGCGACATGCTCCGGCTGGTCTTGCAACTCGACCATGAGGTAGGCGCGAAGCTTTTCACCCGAGCGCACGAGCTCCTCGGCCCGGCCATGGAAATGGAAAATACCTTCGTGCAGGTGCTTGGGGATATCGGCGGTCGTTTCGGCCTGCGTCTTGCGCATGGTCCAGTAGGCTAGGCGCTTGCGCCGACGGATCAGGTCCGTTTCCAGCCATTCCAGTTCTTTGCGCGTGGTTGCGCGCTGCTCGTCCGTGAGCTCACGAATAGCGAAAACAGAGCCTCCATACACCTTGGTCATACCATCATGATGGGGCGGCTTCCAGAATCCCGCAAGTCCTACCTGCGTTCGCGGTCCGGTTCGGACCATCGGTTGTCGTCCGGGCCGGCAGCCGGCTCCTGCCGGTCGGTATCGAGCCAGTCAAGGTGGTTTTCCCAGCGCTCCAGCGTCGGGACGTCTTCCGGTCGCGTCTTGTCCTCCAGCCAGTCCAGCATGTTCTCAGGAGCGAGCCGGTAGGCAGCGGCATCGTCTTCACCCATCTCAAGGGCGTTTTGGTGGTCCACGGTCGCCCGGGCGGCCTCCAGATCGCCCTGAGCGTGCGCCACCTCGGCCAAGGCGGGGCGATGCATATCGTCGAGCATCCGGCCCTCGGCGGCGGCCAACTCCCGCGGGTGGATCGGCGACCCATCCGGATCAGGTACCGGCAGGTCTTCATCAGGTTCTCTGGGTGCCATCTGTTCCCTCTCCCGTTGTGCGTGGATCCTGCGTGCCCGCCGTTCCTGCGGATTGGGGCCGCGGTGCCGTCCCGGCAATTGCTCCAGCTTGCGTTTGGAATAACTCCGGCTGTCGATGGTCACGACAAGCCCGGCCTTGCCCAAAGCCGCGTTGGCAATCCGCTCCCAAAGCGCGCGCGCCTCGGTGACGAACTGCTTCCCATCCGCGCTGCGGATCTTCAGCCCGAAACCTTCCGGGCCCACTACGCGGGTTGTCATCAGCATGTGAACATGGGGATTACGCCGGGCGCCGTCGTCATGAATCGCCATGTCCACCACGAACCCCTGAGCGGTATAGGCATCGGCCATCGCCCGGGCCACAACAAGCCATTCAGCGCGTGGCAACTCGATCGGCAAGGCGAACTCCACCTCCTTCGCCAATCGCGCGTCCTTGCGCTTCTCTGCGGCCTCTACGGCGTTCCAGAGGCGGGAACGTTCGGCCATCCATTCGGGTGCTCCGGCAGGCAGGCGGATTTCGCTCGCCACGACGTCCCGGCGTCCCCCGAAATCCGACAGGCGCTCCTCGGCTTCATTGGGCAGCACCTCGCCAGCGCGATACGCGGCGGCGGCCACGATGGAGCGCCCCTCGCTCCGGCTGATGTTTTTGACATTCAGATGGTAGATGGCCACGGGCCTCTCCACGGCTCGGACGGGGTTTCCAAAGGGGATCTCCCCCTTGGCGCAGCTGCCGGTTTTCTCCGGTTTGCGCCTCGCAACCGGTTAGAAAACCGAGCATGCATCGCCCCCCAATATTCCAATGCGTACACGTTGGGGCGATGCGTAGGTGCGCTGTACGCATTGCAACTAATTCCCGCGACATTTCAAGCTGACCGCCATGCAATTCTCGGCACCCTAGGTTTCAGTCTGCTCCACTCCTTCAGCCTTGGGCCTTCGAATGGGCCTGGGCTTCCGCACGTTGATGGCAGCCGCATCCAGGCGGTTCTTGAGGTGCACCGCATAGTGCTTCTCGATCATCTCGACGCTCGTACGGCAGTTTTTGGCGACCTGGTAGATGTCAGCGCCTTCAAGCAGCCGAAAGCTGATGTAGCTGTGGCGGAGGGAGTAGAGCGTGCGCCGGTTGCCCTCCCGGTCGAGCTTCAGCCCGATCTTGTCGAGGATGCCGTTGAACTGCTTCTTGTGGTCGACCGGAAACAGGCGGTCTGTAGGCTTTGGGCTGTTCCTGGCCACCATCCGCTCGAACGGGAACACAGCGCCGGATGTGCTTTTGCAATACCCTACCCCGCGCTTGCCGCGGACCTGAATCTCCAGGATTTTCTGACCGGTCGCCGCGTCCTTAACAATCTCGACGTCCCGGTACTCGAGCCAATTTGCTTCGTCTGGCCGGACACCGGTGTTGGCCAGGAAAAGGATCTTGTCGTGAAGCTGCTCCGCCAGCCACACACGATACGCTTTCTCGCCCTCCTTGGCCTTCTTGCTGGCTTTACGCGCGTTTTCGGCATGCGCGCGCGTCGCTGTGTAGAGCTGCTTGTATTCCTCGGGCGTGAACCAGGCCCTGTGCTCCACCTTGGAGGATTTCTTGTAAGGCTGGGAGATGTCCGGCAGGTGCGTGAGCCACCGGTGGCGCACGGCGGCTTTGAGGACCAGCCGCAAGGTCACGGTCTCATGGTGGAGCGTGCTGCGGGACGGCAGCTTCTTGCCTTCCGCAGGCGTCATCCGGGAGACCCGATACTCCTGGACCGTGCCGGCATTGATCGTTGAGAGCCCCATGCCTCCGAAGAATGGCACCAGATAGGTTTTGATGCGGCGATAGTGGTCTTTCACCCACCGCGCATTGCGCTCCCCCTCGGTGAGCACTTCGTATTCTGCTTCGAACTGGTCGGAAGCGTCCTCGAACGTTTTCTCGGTAACCAGCTCACCGCGCCGGCCTTTGTCCTTGAGCCCGAAATACCAGTCCTCGGCCCAGTCCTTGGCCTTGGAGAGGCTCTCCTCCTTGGTGCTGACCCGCCAGTTTTTGCCTTTGAGATACGTCGAACAGTGCCAGATCGGGCTGCCGTTGCGCCGATAGACGTGAACTTTGCCTTCCAGAATCGTGTGCTTTTCCGCCACCGCCAGACACTCCCTGCGTGCGTGCAAGTTTGTGTAAGAGATGTGTAAGGCTAGTTTCGGCTTCGTTGCGCCGCAACGCGATTTTTAAGTGCTTGATTTCCTTGGAGGAAATGGCACGGGCAGCAGGGCTCGAACCTACGACCTGCGGTTTTGGAGACCGCCGCTCTACCAACTGAGCTATGCCCGTAACGCGGGCTGCTATTCCACAAAGCGGATGAGAACTCAAGTGCCCTTTTGAGGCATAACCGTCCAAGGCGAGGATTGTCCCGGCGCAAACCACAAGGCCCATGCGCGGATAAGGATTTCTCGCGCGAAAGTCCAATGCAGGACAACGCTCACCACCCAGTTGCGCTCGTAAGACCGCACGTTTCGCGCCAGCAGCGGCGCGCGAAGCAACCTGGGTATAACCCGATGGCAGATGGGCAATCAGCATAAGCACGATACGGGAAGGTGCCGGAGTTTGCAGGTATTGCGCAGCTTCAGAGTCTTGGCGAAAGCAGGCAGATCATGTCCCGCCGCCGGCGATCAATGCCGGCAACCTGCGCGGTCTGTTTCGGCACGGCTACGATTTCCCAGCTGGCGGCTTGTACGGGCCGCCAGGCACGCCCCAGCCCCAGGCCGGCATCGGCTCGGTCTCCGGATCGCAGGTCTCGCCGAGATTGGAATTCATCTTCGCCAATCGCGATCCCCATTCGACATAGCCCATGAAGGCGGAACGGAACTCGGGATCGTCGGGCAGGCCGACCTCGTCGGCGGCGTCGGCCAGGAGGTTGATCCAGCGCCGGCGCTGCTCCTCGGTCAAATGCTTGCCCAGATGGTGCATGACCATCTCGCGGTGGCCGCCGAACTTTTCGCTGTAAGTTTTCGGCCCGCCGAAAACCTCGCCGATGAAGGCCGCGACATGCGCAGGATGATCCGGCGACATGGCCTTGAAGACAGGCCCGACGATCGGGTCCTTCGCCACTTTGTCGTAGAAGGTTTCGGTCAGGCGGTTCAGCACCTCGATGCCGCCTGCCCATTCATACAGTGTTGGAACGTCCTGGCTCACTCTCGATCCTCCGCCGGCCCCTGCGCTGCCAACGGCCACGATAGCGGCAAAATCGAGCGTGGCTCAACCTGCCTCCATGGCCAGTTTCCGATGTCACGCGCGCTTCACAGCGCCAGCGCGCGAGTTGATCACTCCAGGCAGCCACCGGCATCCAAGCTGTGGCCAGCAACTGACGCAGCTTCTGCAGGGGCTGGCTTGTGATTGCGCCTCGCACCGAGATTCCTTGCGGGCACTCCTGGCAAGCTCCCTCGGAGCACCCTGCACTCCTTGCCGCGATGGGGCTTGCGGCAGCTTTGGGAGTGAGACGCAGTTCCTAGGGCACGCTGCGCCGAAAACAAAAAAGGGCGGCCCGAAGACCGCCCTTCCTTACCGAACCGGCAGCGCCAGATCGATTACTCTTTGATGGTGACGACGATGCCGGCACCGACGGTGCGGCCGCCTTCACGGATGGCGAAGCGCAGCTTCTCTTCCATGGCGATCGGCACAATCAGCTCGACATCGACCGTGATGTTGTCGCCAGGCATCACCATCTCGGTGCCGGCCGGCAGCGACACGATGCCGGTCACGTCGGTCGTGCGGAAGTAGAACTGCGGACGGTAGTTGGTGAAGAACGGCGTGTGGCGGCCACCTTCGTCCTTGGTCAGGATGTAGGCTTCGGCCACGAACTTCTTGTGCGGCTTCACCGTGCCGGGCTTGGCCAGAACCTGGCCGCGCTCGACGCCTTCACGGTCAACGCCGCGCAGCAGCGCGCCGATGTTGTCGCCGGCCTGGCCCTGGTCGAGCAGCTTGCGGAACATCTCGACGCCCGTGCAGGTCGTCTTGGTCGTCGGACGGATGCCAATGATCTCCAGTTCCTCGCCGACCTTGACCACGCCGCGCTCGACGCGGCCGGTGACGACCGTGCCGCGGCCCGAGATCGAGAACACGTCTTCGATCGGCATCAGGAACGGCTTGTCGAGCGGACGGACCGGCGTCGGGATGTAGGCGTCGACCTGAGCCATCAGCTCGCGGATCGCGTCCTCGCCGATCGTCTTGTTCGAATCCTCGAGCGCGGCCAAAGCCGAGCCCTTGACGATCGGAATGTCGTCGCCGGGGAATTCGTTCTTCGACAGAAGCTCGCGTACCTCGAGCTCGACCAGTTCCAGCAGCTCGGCGTCGTCGACCTGGTCGACCTTGTTCAGGAACACCACGATCGACGGCACGCCAACCTGACGGGCGAGCAGGATGTGCTCGCGGGTCTGCGGCATCGGGCCGTCGGCGGCCGACACCACCAGGATTGCGCCGTCCATCTGCGCGGCACCGGTGATCATGTTCTTCACATAGTCGGCGTGGCCGGGGCAGTCGACGTGCGCGTAGTGGCGGTTGGCCGTCTCGTATTCGACGTGAGCCGTCGAGATCGTGATGCCGCGCGCCTTCTCTTCGGGCGCCGCATCGATCTGGTCGTAGCGCTTGTACTCGCCAAAATACTTCGTGATCGCCGCCGTCAGCGACGTCTTGCCATGGTCAACGTGACCAATCGTGCCGATGTTCACATGAGGCTTAGTGCGCTCGAATTTACCTTTTGCCATAGTCTCTTTCCTTGGACGGCCTGGACCTTCAGTTCAGTCGAATGCGGGGCGATTAGCGACAAAGGCCAAAAAACACAAGCGTCTTTTGGCCGGGTGCGGTCTCACTCGGTCCGAACCAGCGATCCGATTGCGGGGATATGGCGCTGATATAGGAAGGCTCGGGACAAAATGGAATGGGCGCGGAGCCGACTGATCGAAGCCGGCATCGCGCTCTGGTCCCCGCCAATCACTGTCTGGTTCACGGCCAGTTGATGGCCCATTGCGGCCGCTGGCGAGGTCTGATTTCCTGACGGGATGCCTTTCCTTCCGACGACCGTTCGCGGCCCGCTTTTCATGATCGTCTCGACCGGATCGTATCTGGTCAACGATACGATGATGAAACTTGCGACCACTGGCCTGCCCTCCTACGAAGTGCTGTTCCTGCGCGGCGCGGCCGCAACACTCTGGGGCTTCCCGTTGCTGTTCCTGCTTGGCTACGGCAAACAGATCCCCCTGATCTTCGACAGGCGCGTGCTGCGCAGGAACCTGCTCGAACTGGCGGCGATCCTTTGCTATGTCGTGGCGCTCGCCAACATGCAGATCGCGGATTCCACCGCGCTTGGACAGATCACGCCGCTGCTGATGCTGGTCGGCTCCTCGATTCTGTTCGGCGAGCGTATCGGCGGCCAACGCATGGCGCTGATCGGGCTCGGCTTCATCGGCGCCCTGATGGTGGCGCAGCCGACCATGCAAGGCATTTCGGTCTACGCCCTGCTGGCGCTCGGCAACGCGACGCTGTCAGCCGCGCGCGACCTTGTCGGCAGGCGTGTGCCGACAGAAGTGCCCGGGATGATCGTGGCGATTTCCGCCGTCGTGGTGGTGCTGATCGGCGCTGGTGCGGCACATCTGGCCTCCGAGCGCTGGGTCATGCCAGAGGCACGCCACCTGCTGCTGATGGCCGGCGCCGGGTTTTTCCTGATCTTCGGCCACTTCTTCATCTTCATGGCCTACCGCGTCGGGCCAACCAGCGCTGTCGCCCCGTTCTACTACTGCTTCACCGTCTGGGCGGTCATTTCGGGCCTGCTGGTGTTCGGGCAGCTCCCCAACACGCTGGCGATCTGCGGCATCCTGCTGGTGGTCGGCAGCGGGCTGACCATCGTGTCCCTGGATCAGCGCCGACGCCGGCTGACCGTGGTCGCTTGACATCGGCACCCGAGCGCTTGCCTTCCGCAGTTGTTGCAGCTTGATTGAGTTCCGATGCCGAAACGCAAAGCAGCCATTCGCTTGTCGGCTGGGTGGCGTCATCGCCGGAACGGTGATCTTCTTCGTCGCGGCCGACGCCATCTTGATGCCGTAATGGCCGCAGCGCGGACACGCAGCGTTCCTTACCGCTCAGAAATAACCGTCCTGGCAGACCGGTGGCTGACGCCTAGAGCGTCCGGCTCCCGCTGAATTGGTGGTAGGCCCACAGCACGACCACCGCGCCAACCACAGCCACGATCAGGCTGTAGATGTTGAGGCCAGTGACCCCCGACGCGCCGAAGGCGCTGAAGATCAAGCCGCCGACAATGGCGCCGACGATGCCGAGCACGATATCCATTATCATGCCCTGGCCGGTCTTGTTGACGATCTTGCTGCCGATAAAGCCGGCGATCACGCCGAGAACGATCCAGCTGATGATACCCATCTTTTCCTCTCCATCCCTTGCAACCCGACATTTTCATATGATTGTCAAAAGCTCAAGCCAGCTTGAAATTCCGCCTGCATGCGTCATTCTTGGAGATGGGCCGGGCTTGGTTGAGATGGAGGATCCACTATGGGACTTTTCGACAACGCCGTTCCCGGCGGCAACATCACCAAACCGCTGATGATCGCGCTCGGCGCGTTGCTGGTCGGTAAGATGCTGAGCGGCAGAAGCGCCGAACAGCCGGACCAGCAGCCTCAAGCGCCCGCTCCGACCGAAGCCAACCCCGGCGACGGTGGCTTGCTCGGCGGTCTGGGCGGCCTGCTCGGCAAGCTCAGGGACGCCGGCCATGGCAACGTCGCCGATTCCTGGGTCGGCACCGGGCAGAACCAGTCGATCAACGCCAATGATCTGGGTGCGGCACTCGGGCCGCAGGTCATCCATGAGATCGCGCAGCGCACCGGCATGGACGAGCAGGAACTGCTCAGGCAGCTTTCCACCGCCTTGCCGGGCATCGTCGACAAGCTGACGCCAAACGGTCAGGTGCCGCAGCAACACCAGGTGGCCTCCGCGTTCAACAGTTAACGCACGCATGCCCTGAAGCGCTGCGCGCTTTGCCGTGCAGCGTTGGGTCTAGCGATGATGAGGAAGAGAATCTGGAGCGGGTAGCGGGAATCGAACCCGCATATTCAGCTTGGAAGGCTGCTGCTCTACCACTGAGCTATACCCGCGCCTTGCACTGAAGTACCGGATTCACCCGAAAAGCGCCATGCGCTTTTCGCCTCCGATGCTTTTCTCGTTTCAGGGCTTCCGGGCCGGCAGTGGTGGAGAGGGTTGGATTCGAACCAACGTAGGCTAAGCCAACGGATTTACAGTCCGTCCCCTTTAACCACTCGGGCACCTCTCCAGTCTGCCGCCGGAGCCATGCAACGAGGCATTCACGCCGATCCGGACCCGAGATAGATGTCTTCTCCGAAATCAGCGAAGCGCCTTATGGCGGCAAGGCCAGTGGGTGTCAACCGCGCTGGAAGGGTTTTTCGATGTTGTTCGCCGGCTGCGGCGACGGGCCATATCCCTGGCCGCGGGACCCAGCTATAGAAGCCAGCCATGAGCAACAAGACCAACACCCCGAAAGACACCCACTACGCCAAGCTGCGCCGCGCCCATCGCGACGAGAAAAGCGGCGGCGCGCCGGCGTTCCGGCCGCGCCAGCCCGTTCCGCCGGGCGAGAATGCCGCCGATGGCCTGGTCCGACTTTATGGCCTGCACACGGTGCGCGCAGCACTCGACAATCCGCGCCGCAAGATCCGGAAAATGCTGGTGACGCGCAATGCGGCCGAGCGTCTTGACATAGCCGACCTCGCCGCCCTGTCCTTCAAGGCGGAACTGGTCGAACCCAGGGATATCGACAGGATCACCGGTTCGGACGCCGTCCACCAGGGCGTGCTCATCGAGGCCGAACCGCTGAAGCCCAAGCGCCTCGACGCGCTCGGCGACACAAGGCTGGTGCTGGTGCTCGACCAGGTCACCGACCCGCACAATGTCGGTGCCATCCTGCGCTCAGCGGTCGCCTTCGGTGCCGGCGCGCTGATCACCACCGCGCGTCACAGCCCGCAGGAATCAGGCGTGCTGGCGAAATCCGCCTCCGGCGCGCTGGAGCATATCGACCAGATCGAAGTGAAGAATCTCGCCGACGCGCTCGGGCAATTGCACGAGGCCGGCTTCCAGACGATCGGTCTTGATTCGGACGGGCCAGCGGAAATCGAGACCAGCTTTGCCGGCGACCGGATAGCGCTGGTGCTCGGCGCCGAGGGCAAGGGCCTGCGCCAGAAGACGCGCGAGACCGTGACGACACTGGCGCGGCTCGACATGCCCGGCGCCATCCGCTCGCTCAACGTGTCGAACGCTGCCGCGGTCAGCCTCTATGCCGCGCGGGCATTTTTGAAGCGCGGCTGAGCGGGAAGCGGCAGAGCCGCCTGCCGGGAAGGTTACGAAACGAGAAACGGGTTCCGGCGATATCAGCCGAAACCCGTTCTTGGGCAGGGCAAGAGGTGGCGGCCTGGGAACGTTATACCGCCCTCTCTCGACCTATGCCGCTTTGCCTTTGACTTCAGCTGCCGCGCTGCCAACCTCGAAATTGGCCATCCGCTCCAGCGCCCGGACCAGGGCCGAGTGATCCTCCTTGGCACCACCATTGGCCGCGCAGGAATTGAACAGTTGCTGGGTGGTCGAGGTGCTGGGCAGCGACACGCCGAGCGCCTTGGCGCCTTCCAGCGCCAGGTTCAGATCCTTCTGGTGCAGTTCGATGCGGAAGCCCGGCGCGAAGGTGCGCTTGACCATGCGCTCGCCATGCACTTCTAGGATGCGCGAGGCCGCCAGCCCACCCATCAAGGCTTGCCTGACCTTTGCCGGATCGGCGCCGGCTTTCGACGCAAAAACAAGCGCTTCGGCGACGGCTTCAATGGTCAGCGCGACAACGATCTGGTTGGCGACCTTGGTGGTCTGGCCAACACCGTTCGGCCCGACCAGGGTGATGTTCTTGCCCATCTTCTCGAATACCGACCTGGCGCGTTCAAATGCCTTTTCCTCGCCGCCGACCATGATGGTGAGCGACGCCGCCTTGGCGCCGACCTCGCCGCCCGAAACCGGCGCGTCGAGATAGTCGCAGCCGAGATCATTGATCTTCCCAGCGAATGTCTTGGTCTCGATCGGCGAAATCGAGCTCATGTCGATCACCAGCTTGCCCTTGGAAAGGCCGGAGGCGACGCCGTTCTCGCCGAACAGCACATCGGCCACCTGCGGCGTGTCGGGCACCATGGTGATGATGATGTCGGCAGCCTCGGCCACGGCCGCATGGCCTGTGACGGTTTTCAGGCCTTTGGCCACGAGATCCGCCGATGGCTTGGAGCGGTGGTCGCTCGCGATGACCTTGTAGCCGGCGTCGAGCAGATGCCCTGCCATCGGCGCACCCATGATGCCGAGGCCGATGAAGCCGATGGTTTCCATTGATTTCCTCCTGAAGGTCTCTGTTCAAATCTATCGAAGGTCGGCGCTGCCCCTCATCCGCCTGCCGGCACCTTCTCCCCGTGAAAGACGGGGAGAAGGGACAAAGCTCCAGCGCCGGCGCCCCCCTCTCCCCGTTCTTCAGGGGACAGGGTAAGGTGAGAAGCGGCGCCGACGGTGGTTGGAAATCCGCCTATGCCGCCGCGCTTCCCTGCCCGGCGAACTCCCGGAACCAACCAAGTCCCTGCTCGGTCCCCGCCTTCGGCTTGTACTCCGCGCCGATCCAGCCGGAATAGCCGAGGCGGTCGATGTGCTCATAGAGGAAGGGATAGTTGATCTCGCCCGTCCCCGGCTCGTGACGGCCGGGATTGTCCGCAAGCTGGATATGCGCGATGCGGCCGAGGTTTGCCTCGATTTTCCGGGCGAGATCCCCCTCCATGATCTGCATGTGATAGATGTCGTATTGCAGGAACAGGTTTTTTGAGCCGACACGATCGATGAACGCCAGCGCCTGCTCCGAATAGTTCAGGAAGAAGCCTGGAATGTCGCGCGTGTTGATGGGCTCGATCAGCAGCCTGATGCCGGCCTGCTCCAATTTCTCGGCCGCGAAGGCGAGGTTTTCGGCAAAGACGTCTTCCAGCACCTTACGGTCGACACCGGCCGGCACGATGCCGGCGAGACAATTAACCTGCTCGCAGCCGAGCGCCTGCGCATAGATGATCGTCTTGGCGATGCCCTGGCGGAATTCCGGCACGCGGTCGGGCAGCACGGCGATACCGCGCTCGCCCTTGCCCCAGTCGCCGGCGGGCAGGTTGAACAGGACCTGCGTCAAGCCGTTCTTCTTCAGCCTCGCGGCAACCACGTCAGGCGCATGATCATAGGGGCCGATATATTCGACGCCCTTGAAGCCGGCACGGGCGGCTGCGTCAAAACGGTCGAGGAAATCATGCTCGCCAAAGAGCATCGACAGATTGGCTGAAAAACGCGGCATTTTTTTCTCCTAGTCCAACATGACAATCGCGGTCGGCGCGTCTTCCTGATGTTCGGCAAGGTCCTCGAATTCGGTGATCTTGTCGATCTCGGTGCCCATAGAGATGTTGGTGACGCGTTCGAGGATGAATTCGAGCACGACCGGGACCTGGTGTTCCTTCATCAGCCGCTGCGCTTGCTTGAAGGCGGCGGCGAATTCCTCGGGCTTGCGCACCCTGACCGCCTTACAGCCCATCGCCTCGGCGACGGCGACATGGTCAACGCCATAACCGGCTTCGGGGTCGTCGGCGCGGTTGATGTTCTCGAAAGCAAGGCTGACTTCGTAGTCCATCGAGAAGCCGCGCTGCGCCTGGCGGATCAGGCCGAGATAGGCGTTGTTCACGACGACGTGGATGTAAGGCAGTCTGTGCTGCGCGCCGACCGCCAGTTCCTCGATCATGAACTGGAAATCATAATCGCCCGATAGGGCCACGATGGTGCGGTCCGGATCGGCGGCGCGAACGCCAAGTGCTGCCGGCAGCGTCCAGCCAAGCGGGCCGGCCTGGCCGCAATTGATCCAGTTGCGCGGCTTGTAGACATGCAGGAACTGCGCGCCGGCAATCTGCGACAGGCCGATCGTGGTGACGTAGGTGACGTCGCGGCCGAACGCCTTGTTCATCTCCTCATAGACACGCTGCGGCTTCAGCGGCACCTGCTCGAAATGGGTTTTGCGCTTCATCGTCTTCTTGCGGCCCTGGCATTCCTTCGCCCAGCCCGACCAGTCGCGCAATTTGCCAGCTGTCTTCCACTCGGTGGCGACGTCGAGCAGCACCTTCAATGCGGCACCCGCATCCGAGACGACGCCGAGGTCCGGCGCGAAGACGCGGCCGATCTGCGTCGGCTCGATGTCGACATGGATGAATTTCTTGCCCCTGGTGTAGACGTCGACCGAGCCGGTGTGGCGATTAGCCCAGCGGTTGCCGATGCCGAAGACGAAGTCGGCTTCCAGCATTGTCGCATTGCCGTAGCGGTGCGAGGTCTGCAGCCCGCACATCCCGGCCATAAGCCGATGGTCGTCAGGGATCGCGCCCCAGCCCATCAGCGTCGGGATGACCGGCACGCCCGTGATTTCGGCGAATTCGATCAGCAGATCCGACGCATCGGCATTGATGATGCCGCCACCGGCGACGATCAGCGGCTTTTCGGCGGCGTTGAGCATGATCAGCGCCTTTTCGGCCTGCGCGCGCGTCATCGCCGGTTTGAATGGCATCAGCGGCTCATAGGCCTCTATGTCGAACTCAATCTCGGCCAGTTGGACGTCGACCGGCAGGTCGATCAGCACTGGACCCGGCCGCGACGAGCGCATCAGGTGGAATGCCTTCTGCAGCGCCATCGGCACCAGATACGGTTCCATGACTGTGACCGCCCATTTGGCGACAGGCGACGCGATCGCGGCTATATCGACGGCCTGGAAATCTTCCTTGTTCAACCGCGCTCGTGGCGCCTGCCCGGTGATGCACAGGATCGGAATGGAATCGGCGGCGGCCGAATAGAGACCGGTGATCATGTCGGTGCCCGCCGGACCCGAAGTGCCGATGCAGAGCCCGATGTTGCCTGCCTTGGCGCGGGTATAGCCTTCGGCCATGTGCGAGGCGCCCTCGACGTGGCGGGCCAGGACATGACGGATCGTACCCCTCGCCTTCAGCGCCGAATAAAGCGGGTTGATCGCCGCGCCCGGCACACCGAAGGCGCAGGAGATGCCTTCTTTTTCGAGAACGAGAACCGCGGCATCGACAGCGCGCATCCTGGCCATTTTCCGGCCCTCCACAGGGGTTGTCATTTTTGGACTGGCTGAGGATGTCAGCAAGCCGGCTATTTTTCAATTTTTTCAGAATATTTTTTCATTTCTAGAAAACGGCCGCTATTCATTGATCTTATTTGCTTTCCGGTTTTTCAGGAATTTGCGTACCGATAGCGGTGGAAAACTTTTTCATTTCCTTGTTCGGCGAAATCGGTGACAATGGAGCTATGGAAACCGTCGAAAAACGTCAGCGCGGCCGGCCACGCGCCTTCAACGGGCCATCCGAGGCCAATTCCGTGCAATCGCTCGATCGTGCCTTGCGCATCCTGGCCATCGTCGCCGAGGGCAGCGGCCTGTCGCTGAGCGAGATATCAGCGCGAAGCGGCCTTGCGGCCTCCACCGCCTACCGCATGCTGACGACGCTCGAAAACCACGGCATGGTCGAGTTCGACACGAGCGACCAGTTATGGTCGATCGGTGTCGAGACCTATCGCATGGGCGCGGCGTTCCTGCGCCGCCGCAAGCTGGTCGACCGCGCCCGCATCGTCATGCAGGAATTGATGGAGAACACCGGCGAGACGGCCAATCTCGGTGTCGCCGAGGATGATTGCGTGGTGTTTGTCAGCCAGGTCGAAACGCATCAGGCGATCCGCGCTTTCTTCCGTCCGGGCACGCGCAGTCCCTTCCATGCGTCGGGCATCGGCAAGGCGGTGCTGGCGCATCTCGAACCGGAGCGGGTCGGGACCATCCTGCGCAAGGCCGGTCTGCAGCGTTTCACCGACAAGACGCTCTCCGAGATCCCGGCCCTCGCCCACGACCTGGCGACGATCAAGCAGCGCGGCTGGTCGGTCGACGACGAGGAACGGCATCCCGGCATGCGCTGCGTGGCGGCGGCCATCTTCAACGAGTTCGGCGAACCGATCGGTGGCGTCTCGGTGTCGGGCCCGACCGTGCGAGTGACGCCGGAGCGGCTGGCCGAGATCGGGCCGATGGTGCGCAACGCGGCCGCCGAGGTGACCAGGATGATCGGCGGGACAACGGGCTGATCAGCAAGCGTCCCGCAGGGCGGGGCGCTCCTGGTCGCCGCCTCGACGATTCGAGCAGGATTTGCCGGCACAGGCCGCTCGCGGCAAAGATAAAGACAGTGATAGACATGGAGTTGGCGCGCTGGACGCTCATGGGATCGTGGTGCATCGTCGGTTGCCGCGCCAAAGGCCGACGACAAGCGGCGTGATTGGAATGCATGCGGAAGGGCAGGCATGAGGGAAACGGTTCCGCTTCTGCTTGCCGCTTCGCTTTGCGGATGCGTGGGGGCAGCGCCCAAACCCGATCCTGGGGACCAGCGCGTCAATCCGATCCCGATCTCGCTTGCCCTGGAGGAGATCATCACCACCGGCATTCGCCAGCGCCTGGAGGACCCTGCCTCCGCCAGGTTCGGAACTATTCTTGCCGGCGAACGGACCCTCAACGGCCACCGGGAGATCGTGGTCTGCGGCCATGTCAGCGTCAAGAAATCTTCCGGCAACCATGGAACCGACGAACCTTTCGCTGCCAAGATCTATCCGGACGCGGGAAGTAGCTTCGAGTTCGTCGCGATGGGTGACCAGTCGCCGAATGCGAGCCTCCTCATTGGCGACACCTGCCGTGCCGCCGGATTAGCGATCCTGGACTCCAAACTGAAGGCTAGTCTCTAAACACGGCCTTCCGGCGTTCAAACGAGGAAAAGGGGCCGCGTGCAGCCCCTCTTGCCTGTGTTGGCACACCTCCTCTTAAAGCCGGCAGTAGTGGCTGTAGCCGTCGTGGCCGATATAGGTGTCAGAGTCCGGATCGTAACTCGAATAGCGTTCGAAGCAGCGGCGTACATGCCAGGAACCGCCATCTTCGTCGACGTAGACAGTTCGCGGCTGCTGCTGGGCGAGAAGGCTGCCGAGGACGAAACCGCCAACACCGGCGGCGATGCCGATGCCGAGGTCGTGGTGATGCGAGTGAGCCGCCGAGGGCTGGACGGTGCCGACCAAAGCGGTGGCGGCGACAGTGGAGGCGACGAGGCCCGAAACGAGTATGCGCTTGAACATGACGATCTCCTTGGTTCGTTGACCGAGGCGATCCATCCGCCTCTTGATCATCTGTCGCGATGACAAGGAAAAAGGTTCGAAAGATTTTTCGGGCGGACAAAGATCGACCAGCTCGATGTGGCCACATGGCGCCAATTATCAACGATGATATCGGCGCATGGCGGCATGCGGACGCAAGAAGGGCGGCCGAAGCCGCCCTTCTTCGATCGCACCGTCAGGCTATGTTCAGTAGACGATGATGTGATGGTGATGATGGTGGTGGTGATGATGGTGCCACCAGTAATCCGGGTAATCAGGGTAATCCGGGTAGTCTGAATAGTACGACCAATCCTCGTAATGATGATGGTGATGGTGCATACCGTAAGCTGACGACGTCTGAACCGTGGCGACCAGCGCGCCTGAGGCGACGAAAATGGCAACGAGAGCGGAAGTGAGCGTGCGCTTGAACATGATGATCTCCTGGATCCTTGACCGAGGCGACCATTCGCCTCTGGAGATCAGTCGACGGAGTGCGGCAAAAGGTTCGAAGGTCGGGAGATTTTTCGGCTGAGCCGGAAAAAGCGAGTGGTGAGTAGTGAGCAGTGAAGAGAGGATCACGAACGTCGGATCACTACTGACTACTGACTACTGACTACTGACTACTGACTACTGACTACTTCCTAACCTCTCATCCCATGCCGGTGATATGGCGAAGCCAGAAGGCGAGCGCGATGAAGCCGACGATGGTGGTCACGCCGGTCCAGTCCACATTGGCCTTCTTCACGTCACTGATGAGCTTCACCAGCAGCATCCAGGCGATGACGACGATCGGAAGAATGATGACAAGCCTGATCATGCGACACTCCAGTTCGAAGCGATTGCACCTGCTTTAATGTAGGAAGCACGTTTGCGGATTTCAGCATGCGGCCCACGCGTCATCCACCAGGGTACGAAGCCGAAAAACGGAGTTTTGTCTTTACTGGCGCGACAAATATGCTAACGGGGCGCCATGCCCTTGTAGCTCAGCTGGTAGAGCAGCGGTTTTGTAATTCGCTGGATCAATCGGCTAAGCTATTGAAAAGCCGTGATGTTTCTCAAAACCGCGTTTCAGGGGTATAAGCAGGGGTAAAAGTGCCGCGTTAGCTCAGTTGGTAGAGCAACCGCCTTGTAAGCGGTAGGTCGAGGGTTCAAGTCCTTCACGCGGCACCACTCGGCATTCTTTTCCACCACGGATCAAGGCAATGGATTGGTCGCTTGCAATTTCGTTCGTGGCACTTCTCATCTCGATCTTTGTCAGTGGCTGGACTGTCTATCGGGATGTGATCCAAAAGCCTCGGTTCCGAGTGACCGCCTCCGTCAAATCGATCGTACAACCGCATCACGATCCTATAGGGCCTGACTTTTGGGTTCAAGCGCTGAACATGGGGCCCTTGCCAAACAGAGTTGGCGTTGTCTTTGCCCGACCATCTTGGTTCAATCGAAAGTTCCGCAAAGCGCAGAGCGCGTTCATTACCCACGACTTCGATCATTTGGGCTCAACGGCGAAGGGACAACGTGTCGAGGTGGGTGACACCGTCAGCTTCGTTTTTCCATTGCACGGGGATTTCTTGTTTCGGAATTTCGCCCAAATGGGCGTTGTGGATGGCTACGGGCGAGTTCACTGGTGTAGCCGGAAGAACTTTAAGGCGGCAATCGCGGATGCGAAAAAGTATTTGCCCGACACCGCCTGATGCCGACGCTCAGAGTGACGTGTCATCTTAGCGTTCCGTCAAACGTATTTTTCGCCTTCGCCGCGATGTTCGAAACAGAACCAATGCGGCTCTTGCTTGGGTTTCGCAAAGCCCCAACCGCCGTCCTTTCCGCAGCCGGGATGCTCGCAATAGTGGCTCTGAATGCCCGGTCGTGTCGCGTGTTCCGGTCGCGGCAATCTGATTTCGTCGCTCATGGCGATTACGTCAGTCGACAAATTCAAGCATGAGATACGGCGGTATTTGATCTGCCGGCCAATCGGCACAACAGGCATTGATAGCGGCTTGGTTTGCCTCCATCCAAACTGCAGCGGCGTCGTTTTCGTCTTCGGTCGGCTTACCGTCATCAGGAAAGCTGGCGTCGTCCCAACCCTCCAAGGCAAACATTCCATCTGCTGCTTGCTCGGCTGAAACGCCTGCAATCGCAAAGACCTTCTCAGCCGCTTCGATGCCGCGTTGTATTTCCGCTCCGCTCGCTCCGGGGATGTCTAAGCGCAGTGCCATTGTTGCCTCCATCATCGGGCGTTCAATGTTCATCGTCGCAGTGAACAAAAACGGAACAAAATTGTCAAGGTCGAATTGACTCGGCAAGGAATGCCTTCCTATTCGTACCTTATGCCCGAGCAACCGCCTAAGCGCCGCACAACCATCTGGTTCCTTAGTTCCGCCGTCCAGCACGGGCAGTTGGTATGGGTTGATTGCGGGTATTGCCATGATCGCTACGGCCGGCGCTATTACGATCCAAGCGACCTCATGAAGCTCTTTGGCGATGTCGATGTGAACAGCATCAGCCGCGCGATGAAATGCGAGCGGTGCGGTCGAAAAGACAACATCGAATGCGATGTCATCGTGCCCGCTGCGGCCGAGCGCGAGCGGATGAAGGTGCGCCGGCTGGTCAAAATACAGGTTCGGAAAAGCCCCGTGTGGCGCGATGACTAGCCGCGCATGCGACGGACATAACGTGCCGATCTATTAATGGCGATAGCTACACCTAAATACGCAATGCAAAATAAAAAGCTCCACCACCGATATCCCCAACTTAGATCAAATATATTATCCGCAATCACGCACAAGGAAATGATGACGCCAACTGCAATCATGGCTATTGAAATCACGTGGAAGATAAAAGCAATCGTCGCTTTGTAAGAAGCACTGGCGCTCATGGTGTAAAAGCCATTTAAAACAGCGAGCCCTGGGCTGGCGGTTGCTGCGGGAATTTGATCTGTGTGGCCGGCTTCTCGATAATTACCAGCGCATCATCGGCGGCCGGCCGCTGCATGTGCCTGGCTTCCGACCACGGCGCGGTCAACCACGTCTCGGCCTCATCGCCGGTTGTCAGGATCACCGGCATTGCCTTTTCATGGATTGGTGCGATCAGGGCGTTCGGCTTGGTCGTCATGAAGCCGTAAAGCTCGAAATCGCCCGGCCCATCCTTGACCCTGCGGACACCCTGCCAGCGCGTCCAGAAACCGGCGAAAAAGAACAGCGGCCGATCCTCGCCACGAGCAAACCAATAGTTGCGCTGAATGCCCGTCTCAGGGTCTTTGTCGTTCGGCGTTGGGCTAGGCTCTGCGAAGCTCGTCACGGGTACGACGCAACGGCTTTCGACACCGACATATTGCTGCCAGTGGGCATATTGAGGGTTGCGAATGTTGGTCGTGCCGTAATCGGCTTTGCCCTTCACTCGTTCTATCGGCGTGGGCATTCCCCAAAGCAGTTTCGCTAGCTCGCGCTGACCATCGGGCGCGTTGCGCACAACTGGCCCCGGCATGTTGGGGTAAACGTCAAGGGACGGTTCAAGGTTGCCCATGATATCCCGCAACGTGCTCGTCCATTCGCGGATGGCGTCTTGGCTGGTGGTGATGT
Source organism: Mesorhizobium sp. B2-3-5 (assembly GCF_006442395.1). NCBI lineage: Bacteria > Pseudomonadati > Pseudomonadota > Alphaproteobacteria > Hyphomicrobiales > Phyllobacteriaceae > Mesorhizobium > Mesorhizobium sp. B2-3-5. The sequence goes on from NZ_VFVX01000032.1 coordinate 55,140, forward strand.
TGTAAAGATTGCACATACCTTCGAATGTGCATCAACTAAACGCGGTTCGCCAGTGGCGGAGAATTTACCCCGCCGCTTCCCCTGCCCGCCCCGGTTGAGGTGCCGACACCATCGAATCGTTGAATTCGCTACGGTTTGTCGTCGGCTTGGCCGCGCTGGCGTCTGTTTGAATGTTTGCTGCTCTACCTAGTCCGGGTCGCTGACCGTCGGTCTTATCCGCCTGCCGCCTGGAGGATGCATTGACTAGTTGGAAGCGCGGTCGAAACCCGGGGACCCATAGATGCGTATCTCGCGGCCTTCAAAAGCGGGGCGGATGTCGAGAATACCCAACGTAAGATTGCTTTGGTTGATCTCTCGTTCAAAATCAGCTTGCATTTGCTTTTCTAGAGCCTCGGCCTCTCCCGTCACTGCATAGCTTTCGACTACTCGTGGCTGCCCAAGTCCGAAGCGTCTTTGAGGGCCGGTCGCGTCCTCACTGATCACTGGCCGCTCGACGATGGCGAAGAATCTCACTGAACCCACTGCAACCCGAGCAGAATAAATCAGCCGCTCTGCACCGACGGGCACTCTCTCGATGTCTGTAAATTCAAGGTCGCACGTCGCCCCGTTTACAGCGACTATCTCTTGGAAACGCCAGAGTTCGCCCGCTGCTTCTGCCACCTCTGCAATTGATATTTCTATTTCATCTGTCGCGAGCGACTGCAGGCACAACAACACTGGGTATAGCCCGCGCCAAATGCCGTCCGCGGCTTTACGACACCGACCGCCGTAAATCCGCCTCCCTCCGGCCCATATCTGCATATCCGTTTCGCCACTTGTGACATACGCCAGCAGCCGGACATGTGTTACCAAGGCGCTTAAGGTACGTCGCTCCTCAATTGTAATTTTGCTATTGAATTGGATCCCGTTATCGCTGCTTGACCAAACGAGTTCCAAGAACTCAGACGTGAAGCGCGCATAACCTCTCGGAAACGATGTAAGCGCCGCCCTGCCCGGTATCACAATCGGGCTGTCTTCGTTCTTCGCCCTTATCTTAATCTGACAGCGGTACCACGTGGCCGGTGATGCTGTGAGAGTTGCGGTTCCGGCCAACAGCCGACCACGACGTGGGTCCGGCATCCCAAACCGCTTAGGAACAATTTCGAAGTTTTGTATTTGCACTTCCCCAATGCCCAAGAAGGCCATGGCAAGTTCGTCCGCCTTTTCGGATTGAAAGCTGAATTTGAGTGACGCTTGGCCATCTTCGTAACCGACAGATTGATAGGCATTGACCTTGTCGGCTTGGTAGCCAGTTCCAACCGTGGCAATTGTTTGCTCGATCCATTCAATCAGGTCGTCTGTGTGATCGTCGCTGTCATCAAATGAGATCGCGAGCGTCTTTTTGTGCAGTTTCTCTCCGGCCAAGTCCGCCGTGCGAATCGCTTTCAAGCTTTCCGTGATCAGATCGATCCAGAAGTGCCGCGAATAAATTCGCGCCTCGCCGGATGAAGGTTGATGGAAAAGCACAACGAACCACGGATGGCCTTGTTGTGCCATCCTGCGAGCGTTCGACAGAGTAACTGACGTGCTACACCTACTACCGATTGTAGATTTTATTTGTGCATAAGCAGATAGTCCCGCTGGCTGCGCATCGGCCGGAACAAAGTCGGCCTTCGGAGGGAATTCGACTAGATAATCCCATCCCGTCTCATCTTCGCTTACTTTCTGAGGAAGCACGCCGCCCAAAGAGCAAATTCTGGCGAACTCATGTTCGGCGGCTTTGTCAATGCGAGGTTTTCTAGACACACCGAACTCCCAAAATGCCCGAATTCACCCCGCGCGATTACCCCTGCCCGCATCCTTGCAATTATATAGCATCGTTGATCTTGAATTTATTGTCATTTCAACGCTGGCTGACCGTCCGAGCGCCTATTTGGATATTTGCTGCTCCCGTTGCGTATGCGGCGGCTAGCTCTGCAAAGCCTGTCGGGTCGGACGCTCTGGCGCGGTCCATAAAGTAAAGTTCCTCGCCGTTCGGCCGCTTCATGCCGGGCACGGCGGCGGCTCGGCCGGATGCTATCAGCACGTCACGAAACTGCATCGAGCCGGGAAAGTAGCCAAACATCGCCTTGCCAAATGCGTTGGTCGATGCGTTCGGCATTTGACTACCCAACCATGCGGCAAACGTCGTGATGTCGGCAGCGTCCAACGCGAGTGCGGATTGCGAGCCGGGATATGGTTCGCGGTCAACTATGTGGGTCGGTCCTAGCGTAGCGTCGAAGCGGTCAACACAAGTTGCATGTGGATTGATATGCGGATCGGTCGTCTTCTGGATTTGGAAAATCTTGCTGTCGAGCAGCATGACATAGAGTTTGTGGCTCTCGACGTAGATTAGCCGCGCGGTCATTGCGGGATACCCTTGTCGATCGTGATCGTTTCGGCCGGCTCGATCTCACCAAGCGGATCAAACACCAATGCGAGTTTGCACGACTTCGGAAAAGGCAATGACTTGCCGTCAAAATTCGATAGATGAACGATCCGACCGCCCTTGATCTCAATGGTCATCGTCGCATCGTCCAGATAGTGAATTGATGCTGCTTCCATGATGGTGGTCGTTCCTTGTTGGTTAGCTAAGAAAGTAACGCGGTCGCTGGTTGGTCCACGTTCTGCCGTCGAGGTCATATCGGACAACTTGCATTTGTCTCGACTGGCACCAACGGGCTATATCTTGGCAACGCAAGACCAGCATATCGCTCAATCGGATCGCCCGAGGAAAACCGACGTAATTGCGATGATAGTTAAGCTGTTGCTTCGTCCATCCCATAATGTCCAATGCGATTTCGTCGGCAACGTAGGTGCATGACGGAACGGATATTACTGTTGTTGTCATCTCCCCATGAACCTTTGCCATTTATCGTTGACTTGTGCCTCGGTGTCGCTCACAAGAATTGTCGGTACTTCGCCGTGCAGAACGCGCCGGATATCGCTTCGAAGCCCATCGCCAACCTCGCCCGCGTTGTTGATCATCGCCGCGTAATCGAAGGGCGGTTGATCTTCGCGCCAAGCTGCAAACCATTCACGCTGCTCAGCGTCCAGTTTGCCGAGCGGGCCAATTTTGCGTTGCACGGCAAGTTTGAGCGCTTCCAGCCGTTGCCGTTCATCGCGCAACGCCATTGAGCAGCTTTTCCAATTCGTCCAGCTTGGCGCGGATATCGGCAAGTTCGGTCATGCCTTGAAGCGAATTGAGCGTAGCCGCGACGGAGCGCGCTTCGTCCGGCGTCAAATGACCTTCGGCCAATGCGGTTGCAATGGCCGCTGGCGACGTATCGTCAAGCTCAACGCTGCGATCACGCGGCAATATCTTGTCCAGAACATAACTGATCGCCTTGAAATCACCGGCCATGATCAGTTCCCTAAGCTTCTGGACGGCATCGGCGCGCATGTCGCAAAGGGATTGCAGAACTTCGTTGCTGATCTTGTTTTTCGATCCCGGCTTTCGGCCGGGATTGCCCAACGCGAATTGACCACCGGGCACTCTATCGACGGTTGATCTACGGCTTTCTACGGCATCGGCGGTCATGCTAAATCCAAAATATCCGGCAACCGCGTTCGTTGAGGAACGCGGCAACGTCGGCAGTCCGGGTGAATGTGCAGCTACCGCCGCCGTGTCGCCGCTGTGATGGTCTCGGCAATCCGTATCGTGACCGCCAAAGCGATAGGACGGCGCGCGACTTACCGCCCAATGCCTCGCCTAGCGCCTGATTGTCGATTTCGGCCGTGGCGGGGAGATAGACCACGGCTGGCAATGTCGGGCCGGCCGGGATCACGCGGCAATCTCCGTCCAAAGTGTCCGGGAGTCCTGCCCCGAAACTTCCGCTGCAATGCTGACAATACCAGCCAGGGCGGCAGCTTCGTTGCGCAACGTTTCCTGTTCGCCGTCCAGTGCGGTAATAGCTGCCTTGCCTTCGGCAAATGCGGCGGCTTCGTCAACCGTGCCGGGCAGCGGGTTATCGAGCGTGCTAGGCGATGCGTGATTGGCGCGTAGACCGAGCAATTCGACAACGGCGTTAATGCGATGGTTTTCACGCACCGTCGCCGCTGTACGGTCGTCCAACCCGAGCCGATCTAGGTCACTGTGCCGAAGCAAGGCGCTGGATTGAGCAAAGGAAAGACCGGTAGCGACGACGGCGGTTCTATCGGCAAGCGGTAGAGAACTAAGGTGCTCGCGCCATTCGCTTTCCCATGGCGCGTCGGTCAAAGCGGCCGGTGCGGTGAACGTTGCATTGCGCTTGTTGAGATCACGTTGTTTATCGTTGAGATCGCGCAACAAACCACGCATCCGACTATGAAGCATGTCAACGCCCTGCTTGTTTTCCGGCTGTTGATGTTCTGGGGTGAACTTAGCGTCCGTCTTTTCAACGAATGCCTGTAGAAAATCACCGATTTCAACAAGCCTAGTCTCATGCTTCCCGCCTGATGGTATAAAGGCGCTAGTTCCCGATGGATTTTGCAGGAGAACGCCGCGCGGTGGCGTTGCGATCTTATTTATCTTCATGTCCATATCTCCAATCATGTATGTCACAGAGCTTGCACTATACACTTCATGACGTCAACTTAAGATTTATGAGAACTAAGTTGTTTCTTTACAGCGATATCCACAAACGCGAATTAAACTACTGGAATAGCAAGTTTCACCGAAAAATTACTTGCGTTATAATCCAACGATGACCATCGCATTGACCGCAGCGACCAACCGTCCCGACAGAGCAGCGGTTCTATTAAACGATGCTAGATCGGCCAATTCGGCGATTTATCGCAACGAATTCAACGCGCTATGTGGACCGCAAACGTGGGAAATCGGCGACGGGTAGCGCGTAGGGTTATTTGCAGCAATTTAGCGCTCGTCACCACCGTCACCATTGAGCCGGTTTCTACTGGTGACAGAAAACCGGCTCATTTGCTGGCCTGTCATCGCTGTCACCACTGTCACCAGTAGAATTTCTTAAGAGTAATAGAGACGCATAGATACCCCTATATGGCAAATGGGGTAATATAGGGAGGTCACCGGCTCCAAACGGTGACAGTGGTGACAAACCCGTCCCAACAGTAAATTGGCGGCAACTATGGATCGTAGAATGACTTGGTTAAACCTGAAACGACGAGATTTTTCGGGTGCCTTATTGGCTGTTGCCGTGGTGTTGGGGGCTGCGGCCTTGGCGTTGTGGCATGGATACCAAACGGGCGCTCATCTTCCCGACCCCAATTGGCGTTGCGTGAATGGTCCAAAAGGCATGGTTTGCGACCGTCAGCCCGGAAATTAACGGCTATTCCCGCACATATTGCCAAGTGCGATGCTCGCCGTTGCGCACCTGTTTTCGAACATATCCGGCCCGCACCAGACATTGCGCAATTCGCTTGTTCACGCTGCCGTTTAACCGATCAAAGGGAATGCTTAGAACGAAGCATATTTGCGCAAAGGTTGTAGGCAGTCCGTTCAAGGTAGTGACGTGCGCCGCTATGCGTTCTTCCCATGGATCGACTTCACGACGTTCCTCTTGCTCGATTTCGGCTAGGTCCGCTTCATCGCCTTCTAGCCACCATTTTTCGCCGTTGTGATACCGTGAGAGCGCTTCGGCCCACAACTGGTCACGATCGCGCTTGATCGCTTCAACGTCGATAGTGCCGCATGACAACGGCCAGAAACGACGGTTGCCGGTCTGGTCCTTTAGGTAATGTTCGTCGTTCGTGGTCGCAACGAACACGCATTGCCGAAGATGATCGCCTGCGGCCCGTTCATATGGCGCGCGGTAGCGGTCGGTTGATCGGTCCATGAATTTTTTGATCGTTTCAACGTCCGATCGTTTGAGCGCTGAAAGTTCGGAAACCTCAACGATCCACTTTCCCGCAAGCTGAATTGCGGCATCCTTAGTGTGCAAGTCGGGCAATTCATCCGTGAACCAATCCAGTCCGGCAATCGCGGCGATTGCTCTTGATTTGCCTATCCCCTGCTTGCCTTCAAGGATCACAACGTTGCCCATTTTGCAGCCGGGATGCATGATGCGAGCGACCGCACCAACCATGAATTTGTTCAAGACGATGCCAGCATAAGGCGTGTCCGGTGTCCCGAAATATCGCGATGCGAGTTGCGGCAAACGTTGAACGCCGTCCCATTGCAGTCCGTTGAAATAGTCGCGAACTTGGTGGTGTTTATGTTTGTTGGCGATGATCGCCACGGCATCGTGGACAGTATCCTTGCCCGGCTTCACGAAAAGCGCCTGTAGGGAAAGCTGACAATGGATGGTGTCTAGCTCCGTCCACTGGCGGGGATAGCTTGCATGCTTGTCCCATGGCAGCGGATGCATTGCCACCACCGTTTGCGTGAATTCGTCAAATGCGACTGGCAAGTTGCCGTGCAAGACCTTGACGGTTTCCATAAGCGTGTTCTTTCCGCTGTCGCCGGAAGCGGTCGAAATGATCTCAACATAGCCGTCAAGCTGCTGCTGTTGCGGTCGTGCGGGCGGTTGTAGCGGCGTTGCGGATGCGCCGGCCGGCAATGGGTAGGAGGCGCCGCCGAATTGCGTCTCGGCCAGCAATGCCGGGACGCGCCGAACAAGCGACGGCCAACCAACTTCGCTGTTTCGGATGCTGGCGATTTGCTTGCGATCATCGCCCGGATTGTCGTCCTTGTATCGAGCGCAGAACGCTAACAACATGGCGTCGATCTCGTCCGGCGTTCCGTGCGACCATGCAGCCTGCTTTGCAGCGGCCAACGTCGATATCCATGCGCTACGATCTAAATCATTGGGATCGAGTAAATCCAAGGCGCGGCGCACATGCGCGAGCGACGGAGCGGCAAGCGATGGCTCGCCTAGCTCATGCCGTCCGCCCTGCCCGCCGTCGATCACGTTGACTGATGCCAGGGCGATATCGAGCATTGCCGGATCGTGGCGCTTCCCAAGGCCGCCAAGCGCCCAACAGGTGACTAGGTGAGGCAACGACGGGTTCTTACGGTGTAGCGTCCCGGCAAGCCGCAGCACGCGTGAGGGATCGACAACGGCTTTGTCGCCGTCGAATAACTGGCGCAGCCGACGATTAATCGATGTGGCGCGTTCGTTGCCGACGTAGGGTTGAACGCTCCAATACACATGGAATCGTCCCGGCGATGACTGCACGGCGAATGATGGTGAGGGATTGAATTGCGCTGCCCGTTCGTAGTTTTGCGCGGCGCTAAGGTTGTCGAGGTCGATAACGTGAGCGCGGATCGATTGGACGTTGGCGAGTGTCAATCCGGTGCCGTCCATTTCGTTGCAATTGATGAAAACGCCAAAGCCTTGTGTTTGATAGTTTAGGATGATCGTCCAAAGTTGTTGCAGCGTTCCACGCATGGGGATCGCTGGTCGCGCTTTCTCGGCGTCGTGGATAAAACGAATATCACAAACAACGTTGCTTCCATCTTGTTGCCCGGTCAACGCTGCGATATGCGCGCAAGCTTGATAATAGTCTTGCGCGACCGGGTTGACCGGTGCGCCAGATGATAATATGTCTGTCATTGGAAACTAATCTTTCCGCAATCGTCTTGAACACTGGTATTGCCCGGTGCCACCAGCGCCGGGCTTTTTCTTGCGCTTCAAACTAAACAACCGCTGCTCTGCTCAAAATAATTTCGTGATATCAAATACTTGTCGTGACGCAGCGGGTCGTTTTCTCAATCAGGGTAGTTTGTCGGGGAAAAATTAGGCTGCATCGACGCGCCGGCCGGCTGCAAAGCGCTCGATTTCGAGCCGCGACCAATAGCGGCGATTGTTGATGACGCGGGCAGGCTTTGGGAAATCGGCTACGGGCGGCGTATAATTGCCGGTCTTGCGGTCGCGATTGCCATTCAGCCAGCGATGAAGGGTCATGTCGCTGATACCGCCTAGGATGGCGCGCACGGCAGGCGCGGGCATAAGTGTATCGATCGGGTTCGGGTTCATGGGAACGCCTCAAATCTCGATTGGTCGGCTACCTCAGCCGAATGTGCCGTTGGGAGCCCTGTGCTCGAAAACCAACCTTGGCGAAATGGGAGCCCTATGCTCAATGACCATTTCAGAACCGGGAGCCCTGTGCTCCAACCCCGGTTCTAAGCGCGCCGACTGTGAGCCAATCTCATGCTCACAGTCAACAGCATACCCTAACAGATTTTTAGGTTATGCACGCTTTGGAAGCATCGTTACATTGTTTGCGGTAATCGCTGCGATGCGAATTGCCCACTTCTCCAAAGCATCGCGCTTTTCCACTTCATAGTCGTAGCGATTATAGATTGCAGCAACGCCGCTCACTTTGCCGGTTTTGTGATTTAGAATTGCTTCGGTCACTTCCTGCTTGATTCCAAGCTTTGCGAGTTCCGTTGCGCACGTGCGGCGCAAATCGTGCAGATGCCATTCTGGCAACCCCGGTTCGCCGCAATGCTTATCCAGTGCAAGCTTGCCGTTGCTAAAGCCGCTGTAGGGGGTCGTCGCGGTTGTGGTGAACACGTAATCAGACGGCTTGCCGTTTGCGTCTGTGATCCGTGGCAGCGCCTTGATGATTGATTGCGCCAACGGTGAGAGCGGCACGACATGGGGACGGGAATTCTTGGTGCGGGAAGCTTCAAGCGTGATCGCGTCCAGATCGTCGGAAAGCTCGCGCCATTTCAGTTCGGCAATCTCGTCGCGGCGCTGCCCGGTCAACAAGAGCAGTTGCGCCATCGGCCCGAACGGATAGCCGCACTTTTCCGAAGCGTTCCAAACGATCTTGATTTCGTCGGTCGCTAGAACGCGGTCGCGGCTGTTCGGCTTGGCCGGCGCTTCGGCAAGCTCAATGATGTTTCGGCCCATGGCTCGCGCTACAGGCTTCCAACGGAAGAATGCAGACAGCACCGCAAAGGCGTTGCGACGTGCGCCCGGTGTGAGCTTCGCCAGAAGCTTTTCAACGTCGCGGTAATCGATCGTGCGGATGTCGGTGACGTGCTTCCAATGAGGTTTGATGTTGGTCGCGATGATGCGTTCGTATTCCTCTGCGGTCGATGCCTTGACCGCCCTGCCCTTGAAGCCGGACGCGCGGGCGGTCTTGATGAAATCGTCAAACCAGCCATCAAGGCCGGTCTTGTCGATCTTCTGTTGCCGGGGATCGTTGCCGCGCTTGGCGTCTACAATCACGCGCTCGGCAACGGCGCGGGCTTGCGTGACGTTCAATGCCATGGTCGCCGAAATGACCGTCCCAATGCGGTCGTCGTCGCTGCCGATTTCGTCATAGCGGCCGATGGTCACTTTAGAGGCTTTGCCGGCAATGGCGGTCCGCACTGCCCACGACAAAGCGCCGCTAGGTTGCTGGACTAGGTACAAGCCGGATTGCACGTCGTCGGGGATTTCTCGCCGCGTTGTCGTCGCGTTCAACGCCTTGATGAATGCGGCGGCTTTGCGATGTTGGCCGGGTACGGAATTGAGCATCGGTTTGTCTTTCCAGCTTTCGGGGTAACGTCCGGGGTAAACTGGGGTATGTTATTGCACGTTATGGACTGTTAGACAAACCGATGCTCAATTCCGCAAAAACATAGCAAAATCAATTGGTTTAGCTCGAAAACTGTTGCCGTCTGATACCTCTTGGGGTGTGCTGGCACAAAATTTGTAAACCGAAGGTCGCGGGTTCGATTCCTGCCGGGGGCACCAGTTCCTAACTTGTACGGCCCGGAGACATGGGTGACAGAGCGTACCTAAGACATGGGTGACAATCTCGTGCCGAACGGATTGTCGAT
>NZ_VFVX01000033.1:0-64889 GCF_006442395.1 Mesorhizobium sp. B2-3-5
GGTTCGACCTCATGCATGAGGGCAAGTCGATCCGAAGCGTCGTCGTTTACTGAAGCCAGCCACACGCCGCCAGCCAAGACCGGGCTCGAACCCTACGATTGCCTCAGCCTCGGCCTATGGACGGCCAGGAAAGTCCGGCGCCTGCGGCCATAGTCAGGGAAACGCCAAGGCTTTTCGCGGGCCTCCAGCCTCCCGGCCAGGTCAGCGTGTTCCCAAAGCCCGGCGTCAACCGGCGGCGTCATCGAGGTGCACCCCGATTACGCCGCCGGCGCTGTTTGCCCCCTCCTGGCTAGTGCCCTTGAGGTTTCGGCTTGGGAGATCGGAGCAAAAGCGCCAGGGGAACAAGCAAGGCCGTCGCCACCGCGCAATAACGGAAGACGTCGACATAGGCGAGCAGCGACGCCTGGCGGGCGATGAGCTGGCCGATCCAGCCGATGGCTTGCTGCTTGGCTTCGACCAAGGGTGAGCCCTGGGCGACGAAATGGTCGGTCACCTGGCGAAGAACCTGTTGATAGGTCGCGGACGATTGTGCCGTGTGGGCGACCAGATTGGATTGATGCAATTGCGCGTTTTGAGCGATTACGGTGTTGGACAACGACACGCCGACGCTGCCGCCGATATTGCGGGCGACGTTGATCAGGGCCGAGGCCTGGTTGGTCTGCTGCGGCCGCAGGCCGACATAGGACGCGGTCGAGATCGGAATGAAGAGGAAGGGCAATCCGATCATTAGGAAGACGCGGGCGAAGGCGAAAAAAAGGAAGCTGGCGTCCGGCGTCAGCGACGTCATGTGCCATAGGGCGACCGCCACCACCGACATGCCGAGCATGATCAGGTATTTGGGCTGGACGATACCAGCGGCAAATCCTGAAACCGGCATCAGCATCAGCATGGCGATGCCGCCCGGCATCATCGACAAGCCCGACAGCGTCGCCGTGTAGTCGAAGGCGGTCTGCTGCAGCTGCGGCATCAACTGCGTGGTGGAGAACAGGACGGCGCCGACCGCCATCATCACCAGGAACGACGTGCCAAACTGGCGGCTGAAGAGCAGCCGTATGTCGACGATCGGGTCGTCGCGGCTCAGTTCCCATGGGATGAGCAGCAGGAACGAGATCGCCGAGATCACGGCGAAAATGGTGATGAAGGTCGATGCGAACCAGTCGTTGCGCTGCCCCTCGTCAAGGAAGATTTCCAGGCAGCCAAGCGCCAGGGCGACCAGCAGGAAGCCAACCCAGTCGATCTTCAGGCCGCCGCGCAGCCTCTCCTGGCGTTCGTCCTCGAGTACCTTAGGCTCAACCAGCAACCACTGGACCAGCGCCACCGAGAGGATGCCGAACGGCACGTTGATGAAGAAAATCCAGTGCCAGGAGAAATGGTCGGTCAGCCACCCGCCTAGGGTCGGTCCGACCGTCGGCGCGACGATGACGGCGATACCGTAGAGGGCGAATGCCTGCGAGCGCTTTTCAGGTGGAAAGGTGTCGGCCAGGATGGATTGCTCGCTTGGCGCCATGCCCCCGCCGCCAAGGCCTTGCAGGATCCTGAACAGGATCAGCATTTCGAGATTCGGGGCCAGCCCGCACAGCAGCGATGCGATTGTGAAGGTCGCGACGCAAAACATGTAGTAGCGTTTGCGGCCGACAACGCTGGCCAGCCAGCCGCTGACCGGAATGATGACGGAATTGGCGACAAGGTAGGTCGTGATGATCCAGGTGCTTTCATCCACGCCGGCCGCCAGGCTGCCGGCGATGTTGCGCAGCGCCACATTGGCGATGGAGGTGTCGAGCACCAGCATGAAGGTGGCGATGGAGACCACGATGGCGATGAGCCAGGGGTTGCGGCCGCCGGCGGCCGAACGGCTTTCGTCTTGCCCGCGCGTCGCTTCGCCGGTCATCGCACCTTGACCGTCGGCACCACCGAAAGGCCGGGGCCCAGAAGCACGTCAGGCGCATTGTCGAAGACGATCTTGACCGGCACACGCTGCACGACCTTGACGAAGTTGCCGGTGGCGTTTTCCGCTGGCAGCAGGCTGAAGGCGGTGCCGCTGCCGGCCTGGATGCTGTCGACACGGCCATGGAAAGTCTTGTCGGGATAGGCGTCGATGTCGATGTCGACCGGCTGTCCGGCCCGCATCAGGTCGAGTTGGGTTTCCTTGAAGTTCGCCTTCACCCAGACTTCGTTGGGAACGAACATCATCAGCACCTGGCCCGGCTGGGTATAGGTGCCGATGGCGGCTGAAATGTTTGTTGCCCGGCCGGCGACAGGCGCGGTTATGGTGGTGCGTGCCAACGCCGTGCGAGCCTGGTTCTGGGTGGCTTCTGCCTGCCGGAGCTTGGCTTCGCTGGTTTTGGTCTGCGCCTGCAAAACCGAAACCTGGCTCTTCGCCGCGGCCACGTCCGCCACCGTGCTGTCGAGCGTTGCCTGGTCCTGCCGCAGCGTCGATGCCGCCTGCTGTGCCTGCTGTTGCGTCGCTGTTCCCTTGGCCAGCAATTCGCGATTGCGCTGGTCCTCCGCCTTGGCGAAGTCGACCGCCGCCTGCGCCTGGGCAACCTGCTTCTGCGTCGCGTCGATCTTGGCGTTTTGCGCCTCGATCTGGGCCGCGACATTGGCGATGTCGGCTTGCGCGGCGGCCACGCCCGCGTCGGCTTGGTCGAGCGATGCGCGGTAGTCGCTGTCGTCGATGCGCAACAGGACATCACCCTTGCGCACCGGCTGATTGTCGGTGACAGCCACATCGGTGATGCGCCCGGCGATTTCGGCGCTGACGGTGACCGTGCGGGCATCTATGAAAGCATCGTCCGTGGATTCGTACTGGCGGGCATTGAGCCACCAGATGACGCCTCCCGCCACGATCAGCAGCAGCACAAGGGCAATGGCGGCTGTCGCATAGGGATGACGCCTGGGAAAACCGAGCAGATCGGTGTCCCGCGGCGGGGCGTCCGGCCCTCCCTTACCGCTATTACGCGGTCGTTGAGCCCGCGCTTGGCGGAGCGCCGCTCGCGTTTCATCGACGCGCTCAGCTTTTGGGTCGGCTCTTTCAACTTTCGTGTCCAAGGGGATAGCTTTCGGGTTACCGAGGCTTTCGTCGACGCCGGCGGCGGACGCAAAACAACGAAGGGCCTTGGCAAAGGTTCCTGTCCAAAGGACATGACGCCTCGCGGCTTGGCACCTCAGCCGATCGCAAGGCGCAGCACGATTGCCAGCGCTACGATACCAATCAGCCCGGCGATGAAGATGATCCGGCCGTGCGGGTTCTCAGGACGATTTCGCCTTGCCGAGCGTCTTGTGCGGAAAGACCGGTCCTTCGTTCTCACGGCGGGTTTGTCGATCGCTCATACTTAATCGCCTCCTGCTCAGGCAAAGAACCGCCGCTGAAGGAAGGAGGTTCCCGCTGGAGTTACTTGTCAAAGAGGAATGCGATCACAGAGACGTGAGGGGGGAACCTTGTGGCATCTCGGCGGTTCGGGCCACTCAAGCCAGCCGCGAGCCAGCCATGCCCAAGGTCATATCAACCGGCACCTCCACCGTTTCGAAACTCAGCCGGCGCAGCTTCATGAGCGGATCCGTTCTTGCAGCGGCGACAATGCCGATCATTACCCGGTCGGCGAAAGCCGAGGAGCCGCCATCCGACGGTCAGGACAATGCGCGCGCTCTTGCGGCGGTTTCGATGCGCGTCAACAGGCAGTCCTACAATTTTGCCCTCGACAATCGCACCAGTCTGCTGGACGCGCTGCGCGACCATGCCGGACTTACTGGTACCAAGAAGGGTTGTGACCACGGTCAATGCGGCGCCTGCACTGTTCTTGTCGACGGCAGACGGGTGCTCTCGTGCCTAAGCTTCGCGGTCATGAACGAAGGCCGCGACGTTACCACCATCGAGGGGCTTGCCGCCGCCGATGGCAGTCTGCATCCGATGCAACAGGCCTTCATCGACAATGATGCCTTCCAATGCGGCTATTGCACGCCGGGCCAGATCATGTCCGCGATCGGCTGCGTCAACGAAGGCCATGCGGGATCGGAAGATGATATCCGCGAATATATGAGCGGCAATCTTTGCCGGTGCGCCGCCTATCCGAACATCGTCGCGGCCATTGTCCAGGCGCGGGACGAAACGAGGAGGTCCTGACATGCGGCCCTTCGTCTACGAAAGACCTGCCGACGTCTCCGCCGCGGTTGCGGTCGCCTCGCGCTTTGCTGACCAGCAGGATCAGCCGACGAAAGCCGACGTTCAGTTCATCGCCGGCGCCACCAACCTTGCTGACTACATGAAACTCGGCGTTGCCAAGCCCAAGCGGCTGCTCGATCTGAACGCCCTGAGAGAACCGACCTTGCGACAGATCAAGATCGGTGACGGCATCATCCGCTTCGGGGCGTTGGTTCGAATGGGTGAGGCAGCCGACAATGACGATGTCAGGCGAATCTGCCCTCTGCTCTCCGAGAGCCTGAAACTCGCCGCCAGCGGTCAGATCCGCAATATGGCCAGCCTTGCGGGCAATGTCTTGCAACGAACGCGATGCGAGTATTTCCGCGAGACCTCTTGGCCCTGCAACAAGCGCGATCCAGGTTCCGGCTGTGCGGCAATGGAAGGGTTCAACCGCCAGCATGCCGTGCTCGGCACAAGCGATGGCTGTATCGCCACCTATCACGGCGATTTTGCCCAGGCGTTGATTGCGCTCGATGCCACCGTCGAGATCGAAGGAAAGCGCGGCGCGCGCAGAATGGAGTTCGCCAAACTTCATCGTCTTCCCGGTGATACGCCCGACATTGAAACAAATCTTGCGCCGGACGACGTCATTGTCGCCATCGAGGTGCCTTTCGCGGCATGGTCACGCCGCTCGCACTATCTGAAGATACGCGACCGCGAGTCCTATGCATTCGCCTTGGCTTCGGCGGCCGTCGCCCTCGATCTGGATGGCAACATGATAAGGCATGCGCGAATAGCCCTGGGCGGCGTGGCGACGGTGCCGTGGCGGGCAAAAGCCGCGGAAGAGGCGCTCCAGGGCAAAACGCTCGATCAGGAGGTGGCCGAGACGGCCGCCGACGCCGCTTTCGCGGAAGCGCAGCCGAGGCGATACAACGCGTTCAAGATACCACTTGGCAAACGCACTTTGGTGCGGGCGCTGCTCGAAACACGCGATATGAAGGTCTGACTATGAACCAAGCCGCTCCCGCGCCGAAGGAGAACATGGGCCAGCCGGTTCCCCGTATCGATGCCCGTCTGAAGGTGACCGGCCAGGCCGGTTATTCCGCCGACCTTGCCGCTGGGAATGTCGCCTATGCCGCGCTTGCAACCAGCACGATTGCCAAAGGCGCGATCCAGGCTCTTCACCTTGACAGGGCTCGGGCCGTCCCCGGCATGCTCGACATCGTCAGCATCGGCGACATGGATCAGATCGAAAAGCCGAAATTCGGCAATACCGGCGCTAGTTCGATCGGTCCGTTGCACGACAAGACCGTTTTCCATGATGGCCAGATCATTGCCCTGACGATCGCCGAGAGCTTCGAGGCAGCCGAAGAAGCCGCGATGCTGATTGAGGCCGACTACGCGCAGGAAAACCCGAGCGCAAGCTTCGATTCCCAGGGAACCAAGATCGAACCGGCCGCCGGCAAAAGCCCGATGTACAAGGAGGACGCCAAGGTCGGCGACTTCGATTCCGCCTATGCCTCGGCCGAAGTGAAGATCGACCAGAAATATTCGACACCCACCCAACATCACAATCCTATCGAGCTCTTTTCAACCACGGCATGGTGGCAGGGCGACCAACTCACCGTGCATGAGCCCAGCCAGAACGTCACCGGTTGGAAGATCGAACTGGCGAGGCAGCTGAAGATCGATCCGGCCAATGTGCGTATCATCAGCCCCTATGTTGGCGGTGCATTCGGTTCCAAGGGACCGATGACGGCTCGTACGGCGATCGTGGCGGTCGCCGCTCGTCGTGTGGGTCGGCCGGTGCGCTGCGTGGTCAGCCGCATGCAGGCTTTCGGCACGCAGACCTATCGGGCAGAAACCCGTCACCGCATTCGCATCGGAGCAGGCAAGGACGGTCACATCACCGCATTCGCGCATGAGGGCTGGGAGGTCACGTCCCGGCCCGATCCTTACGTTGTCGGCGGCGCCTCCGCCACTGCCCGCATGTATAACTATGGCTCGGTGCTGACGCATGTCTCGCTGGTCCATGCCGACCGGAACACGCCGGGTTACATGCGATCGCCGCCCGAGACTCCTTATGTCTATGCGCTGGAAAACGCCATGGACGAAATGGCGGTGGCGCTTGGCATGGATCCCATCGAGTTCCGACGCATCAACGAGCCGCAGAAGGAGCCGATCGGCGGAAAGCCCTTTTCCAGCCGGTCGCTGCTCAAATGCTATGAACAGGCCGCCGGGGCGTTCGGCTGGTCGAGGCGCGAGGCAAGGGTAGGTTCGATGCGCGACGGGGACTGGCTGGTCGGCATGGGATGCGCGACCGCCATTTACCCGACTGCTGTAGCGCCGTGTGCCGCCCGCATTCGTCTGACAGCGGATGGACAGGTCCGGGTGCAGTGCGGCTCGCACGAAATCGGCACCGGCGTGCGCACCGTGGCCGGCCAGATGGCCGCCGAACGCCTCGGCGTCGACTTGGACAAGGTCAGCGTCGAAATGGGTGACAGTGCCCTGCCGCCGGCACCGGTGTCGGGAGGCTCGATCTCCACCGCCAGTGTCTGCTCCGCGGTTCTCAAGGCTTGCGAAGCGGTGCGTCAAAAACTGTTTGCGGCCGCCGTGGGCGAGGGTGGTCCGCTGGCCGGTTCCGGCAATGCGAAGCTCGACATGGCAGGAGAAAAGATCGTTGCCGACGACGGCAAGTCGGCAGCTCTGTCGGACGTCTTCAAGATCATGCAGATCGGCGCGATCGAGGAATATGCGGAATTCGCGCCACGGGGTTCCTCGCCGGAGGCGCTGAAGAAACTCTATGCCGGAGAGTCGGAGTTCCACGGCGGCGACCAGGATCAGGATTCGGTAAAATATGCTTTCGGCGCGGAGTTCGTCGAGGTTCGCATCAACAGCCATACGCGGGAGGTTCGGGTACCACGACTGGTCGGCGCCTTTGCCGCTGGGCGCATCATGAACACGCGAACCGCCCGAAGCCAATTGATGGGCGGCATGATCTGGGGCATCGGTCAGGCCCTTCATGAAGCGACGGAGATCGACCAGCGCCACGCGCGTTACGTCAACCGCGACCTGCAAGATTATCTGGTCCCCGTCAACGCCGACATCAAGGAGGTGGAGGTGATCCTGGTTCCGGAAATCGATCACGAGGTCAATCCGGCCGGTGTCAAAGGACTGGGTGAGCTCGGCAATGTTGGAACCGCGGCCGCCGTGGCAAGCGCCGTCTATCATGCAACGGGAAAACGCATTCGCGACCTGCCGATCAGGATCGAGGATCTTGTCACTTGACCACGACGCCGGATTGGCCGGCCTTGCCGGCTCGTATCCGTGGCAGCACGCGGATGAGCGATTGAACCTACTCTTCCGGCGCTGTGGCTGGAGCGGTGTAACGCCGGCGCACCGCGTCGAGCACGATCTTGCGGCTCTCTTGCGGCGATAGCGTCTTGTCCTTTTCGGCGGCTGCCGTTTCGCGCGCCAGATCCTTGTCCCTGATCTGATGGCGAAACCATTCGGAATAGTCGCCGGCGCGTAAATGATAGTCCCAGGTCTTGTCATCGATGCCCTCCGCCATCTGGGCGAAAATCATCAGATTGTGCGCCCTCAGGTTCATCGCATCGTCGGGACCTTTGAAATAGAAGCTGCCGGCCTCGTCGAGTTGGCCTTCGGCATATTTGCGGCTGTGTCGCCTGAGCGACTGGCGCGGTTCGATTACCTTCACGGTCATTGGTTTCTTGCCCATTTGCGGGCGCCAGAACAGCACGCGGTCTCCCTTTGGCGAAGGCATTTGCCCTGGCGGTTCGGTTCTCGTCTCACGACAGAATGTCTGGATGACGCTCTTGGCTGTTGGGCCAACGCCGATCACCGCCGTCACCAGGCGCAGAACATCCGCCGAGACCGCCTCCGGATGCACGGTGATGAGGATCGTGCCCGGCAATTCCAGGGACAGCACGGCACGGGTATCGTCGCGCCGGCTGGGCAGAAGATGGTGCGCTTCGTCGATGACCAGCCAATGCGGCCTTGCGGTTCGATAACGGAAATTGCCCAGGCCTGGCAGCAGGTCGGCGAAGAAGTCGGGGCGTTCGTCGACACGCAGAGCCAGTCCGTTGACGATCACATTGGTATCAGGCTTTTCGATCAGATCGAGCACTTGCTGCTTTGTCGGCACGCTCGAACCGTCGCCCAGCCCAACCGCACCTTGAAGGCCGTCATAGTCGCCTTCCGGATCGAAAATGCAGAACTGAAAACCCGCCTCGACGAACCGTTCGGTGAGCGCCGTGGCCAGCGTCGATTTGCCGATGCCGGAACTCCCCGCGATCAGGACCGTATCGATCGGCGACAGATGGATGTCCTTGCCGCCTGCCGTTCCGAGCAGGACGCCGTCGCGGCCCTTTTTCACGATAGCGCGATCCTGCTTGATCAGTTTGCTGATAAGTTCCTCGACGCCCTTGCCGCGTGCGCCGCGCGTCACGAGATCGGCGGTGTCTTTCACCGCCGGCAGCGCGTTGTCGACGGCGACGCTGCAGCCGCAGGCTTTCAGGAAGGCGTGGTCGTTTTCGGCATCGCCAACCGCCACCACATTGAGCGGCGACAGGCGAAGATCCTCCAGCACAGCGGCAAGCCCGGTCGCCTTATTGATGCCGCTCGGCAGGATCATCACCGCGCCCTTGTTGAAGATGATCTCGAGTTCCAGTCCCAGTTTCTTGATGACCTCGAGCACCGTTGCCTGGTGAGGCTCCCAGGTGGCCACGATCGAGCGCCCGACCGAAAGCGGCTTGACGCCGCGCTTCTTCAGCGCGGCGACAAAGTCGGGCGAGGGCGCCGGTGAAATGGTGCGTTCTTCTTCGCTGGCCGGCGTATAGACCAACGCCCCATTTTCGGCGACGACCTTGTCGAACAGCGCCATCTCGGGAAAGACCTGCTTGAGGTCGGGCAATTCGCGGCCGGTGACCAGGATAAGCTTTCGACCGGTCTTTTTCAGCCGCTCGAGCGCGGAGATGGTCTTTTTTGAGACAGTCCCGTTATATGCAAGAGTGCCGTCGTAATCCGTCGCCAAGGCTATTAAATACATCTCACCGACCTTTCACGGCCGCACGCCGATAGGCTGCTGGCCGACGGATCGAGGAGTACCGATGTTGCGCTGGCGTTGCTTGGCGGCCTAGCCGGCGATTTGCGATTTCATCTGGCATGGCTGTCTCCCGGTCTGGAGAACGAACAACGCCTGTCGGACAAAAAAGTTTACGTCGTTCACGCCATTCCTTTGTCGGTCGCCCCTGGCGGCGGTGCCTGGACACGTGATCGCGCCACGCATGACCGCCACCAATCTACAGCGGGCGCGGCCGACAGGGCACGCCGACGGAGCATTCTAGTGCGTCGCGATCCCATTTGCCGAGGTCGGCCGCCACCTCGTAGGTGCTCTGCAGAAACGACATGAGCGTGGCTTCCGGATCCCGCGCCCGGCGCACGGCATCGTAGGGCAGGAGGAATTCACCGAACTCCTTGGAAAAGAACGCCTGTGGTGGCTGGACAGCAGCCGATGCATAGCCTTCCGGCGCCGGATAGGCATAGGAATAGAAGGTTAGGTAGTCGATCGGGCCGCCACCCGGCCAAAACCCGGCACTGCACACCTCGTGCGAATATGCTTCGCGGGCCACCGTGTCCGGCAGGCCGGGCACGCCGCCGGGATGCAGCGGTGCCCGCCTGCCGGAAAAGCGCGTGACTGCGAGGTCGAAACCGCCCCAGAAGAAATGCACGGGACTGACCTTGCCCAGGTATCCCGTGCGAAATCGCGAAAAGACCGCGTGCGTCGAAAGCAGGATGCGCCAGAAGCGGTTGGCATAGTCGCGGTCGTAAGCGGCATGAACACGGTCCTGATCGAACGGGACGCCGTCGGCGATCTCGGACGGTTGGGTGAAGATCGGCGTCGTGAGCCCGAGTTCGTCCAGCGCGAGCGTTACTTCGCCATAGAACTCCGCCACGGTTTTGGGCGCGAGCATGATTTGCCGGATGTGACCGTCGCTCGTCCTCAGCCACAGCAGATGGTCTATGAAATCGAAATCGATTTGAAATGCTCGCCCACCCATGGGGATCGGCGAGGTCGTCAAGCCGCGAGCGGTCACGTAAAGCGGCACATGCCAGGAATGGTTCAGCCAGGGCTCGCGCATCAAGCGGATCTTGCCGATGATCTGGGTCCACAAGTGGAGGGTCTCGTACGTGTCCTTCCAGGCCGCGTAAGGCAGGTCCGGCCAGCGTTCCAGATCATCGGCAGACGACAAGGTTTTCTCCCTTCGTTGAGGCTCCGGACGGGTGCATGCGGTTTTCCCTCACCGGAAGATAGTCCATCTGTCCGCCGCGTCCGCAAGCTACGATGGAGGTACTATATGAGGACCGCCCGACGATTGGCCAGCCCGGCACAAGGCGATCGCCACCCAGCACCATGGTGCCGCATTGGCCTCGTTGGTCGGGGAGCAATGCACGTGTTCGCATCTCTCCGGCTTGACTGGCACAGCAATGTGGCCTCAGCGAGCGGCTCGATTACCGTTCGGTCACCAGCACCTGCTCGAGGTAGTCGCTGAATGCACGCGCTTTCTGCGAGGGGCGCCGCCCTGCCGGGAAAACCACATATGCCGTTGTAGGTTCAAGCCGATAATCGGCCAGGACTTCCACCAATCTCGCGGAGGCGAGTTCTTCGGCGCACATCCATGCCGAGGCGATCGCGATGCCCAGACCAGCGCTCGCGGAGGCAACCGCGCCTGTCGCCGAACGGGTCCGCACCCGCGGATCGACCGGGTGGACCTCGATCACCCCGTCGCGATGGGCCGTCCAATTCTGCTCGCCGCCGTCGCCCGGGCCGCCGACGAGATGATGTCGAGCAAGGTCGGCAAGGGTCCTCGGCGTGCCACGGCGCGCAAGGTAGTCGGGCGAAGCGACGAAGAGGCGACGGGCGGTGGCAAGCTTGCGCGCCACGAAGCTGGAATCCGGCTGATTGCCGAGACGAAGCGCCATGTCGGCGCCCTCGGCAACGAGGTTCTCGTAGCGGTCGGACATCATGAGATCGATCTTGAGCTGGGGATGCCGATCGAGGAAACCAGGCAAGAGCGGCACGATCTGCCTGGCGCCGAAGGTCGCCGGCAGCGCCACACGCAGAACGCCGGACAGCCGGTCCGCGCCGCGCGCGGCGTTTTCCGCTTCCTCTACGCCGGCAAGCGCCTCGCGCGCCCTGGAAAGCAGCGCTTCGCCTGCATCCGTGAGGGAGAGCTGGCGCGTGGTCCGCGTCAGCAGCTTGACGCCGAGCCGCTCCTCGAGCGCCGCCACCGTGCGCGAGACGGAAGGCTGCGACAACGCGAACTCGCGGGCCACCTTGGAAAAGCTTCCGGTCTCGACCGTGCGGACGAAGATCGCAAGCTGTTGAAGCCGATCATTCATACCAGATACGTATATATCATATGATGCCAGCGGCGCTACCCGCTGTTTGATGCATGATTTATCTCCTGAGCAACACGCCGATTGGCGGCGGTTCACAGGAAGGAGAAAGATCATGGATGAGTTGAAAGGCAAGGTAGCGATCGTGACCGGCGCCTCGAAAGGGATTGGCGCGGCAATCGCGCGGCAATTCGCAAAGGCGGGCGCCGCGGTGGTGGTCAACTACGGCTCGAGCAAGGAAGACGCGGACAAGGTGGTTGGCGACATCCTGCGCGACGACGGCAAGGCCGTTGCGATCCAGGCCGATGTCAGCAAGGGCGCCGACGTGAAGCGGCTGTTCGCCGAGGCGAAGGCCACCTTCGGCACACCCAGCATCCTCGTCAACAATGCCGGCGTCTACCGTTTCGGGCCGCTGGAGGAGGTGACGGAAGCGGAATTTCATCGCCAATTCGATACCAACGTGCTGAGCACGATCCTGACGACGCAGGAAGCGGCAAGGGCTTTTGACGGCCATGGCGGCAGCGTGATCAATCTCAGTACGATTTCGAGTGCCAACCCGGTGCCGAATTCGGTCGTCTATTCGGCCTCCAAGAGTGCGGTGGACACGATCACCAAGGCGCTCGCCAACGAACTCGCCGGCCGCAAGATCCGCGTCAACGCGATCGCCCCGGGCATGACGGAAACCGAAGGCCTGGCGGTCGCTGGCATCGAGGGCGAGACCGCCAGGACCATCGGCGCGACATTGCCGATGGGACGGCTCGGACAGCCCGACGACATCGCCCGCGTGGCCGTGTTCCTCGCCTCCGACCAGTCCGCCTGGCTGACGGGCGAACGCATCACCGCCTCCGGCGGGCAGCGCTGACGGCTTGCCTGGCTAGTCCCGCATCAAGCGTAAAGAGCGACGGCAGGCGAACGGACTCGTCCGCTTACCGTCGGATGTGCCATTATCCTTTCCGGAATGCAGCGGAGAAAGCTCATGCCCCAACCAGAACATTATGACTTCCTGATCCTCGGCAGCGGCCAGGGCGGCAAGGCGCTTGCCTGGCATCTGGGCCGATCCGGCCATCGCGTCGCGGTCGTCGAGCGCCGCTGGGTTGGCGGCTCCTGTCCCGCCGTCGCCTGCCTGCCCAGCAAGAACGAAGTGTGGAGCGCCCGCGTCGCGCACCTCTCCCGCAACGCCGCCCAGTTCGGCACCGTCACCGGGCCGGTCTCGACCGACATGGTGAAGGTCCGCCGGCGCAAGCAGGAGATGGTCGAGCGCGAGGTCGCCTTCCATCTCAATGCGTATAAGACCAGCGGCGCCGAGCTGATCATGGGCAGCGGGCGCTTCGTTGGTCCGAAGACCATTGAAGTTGCGCTGAACGAAGGCGGCACGCGCCTGCTCACTGGCGATAAGGTCGTCATCAATGTCGGCACGCATGCGGCGATCCCCAGCATTCCCGGCCTTCAGGAAGCCCAGCCGCTCACCCATATCGGCGCCCTCGAGCTCGACACCTTGCCGCCGCATCTCATCGTGCTCGGCGGCGGTTATGTCGGGCTGGAAATGGCGCAGGCCTATCGACGCTTCGGCAGCCGGGTGACGGTGATCGAAGCCGGACCTCAGCTTGTCGGTCGGGAGGACCGCGACATCGCCGAAGAGATGCAGCGGCTTCTCGAGAGCGAAGGCATCGATTTCCTCGTTGGCGCCGAACCTCTTGCGGTGCGCGGTCGCTCCGGCGAAGAGGTCAGCGTGACGGTGCGCACCGCTTCGGGCGAGCGGACAATAGAGGGCAGCCATCTGCTCGTTGCCGCCGGTCGCATCCCGAACACCGCCGGCATAGGCCTGGACGAGGCCGGCGTCGTGCTGGACGCCCGTGGCTTTATTAGTGTCAACGAACGGCTGGAGACGGCCGCACTCGACGTCTGGGCGCTCGGCGAATGCGCTGGCAGCCCGCAATTCACGCATGTATCGGTCGACGACTTCCGCATCATCAGGGACAATCTTGCCGGCGGGCATCGCAGCACGCGCGACCGGCTGGTGCCCTACACCATGTTTACCGATCCGCCGCTCGCCCGCGTCGGCCTGAGCGAAGGCGAGGCGCAGCGCCAGGGCGTCATCGTGCGCGTCGCCAGGCTGCCGATGAGCGCGGTGCTGCGCACCGAGGCGACGGACGAAACCGAGGGTTTCATGAAGGTGGTCGTGGCCGGCGACGACGACCGCATCCTCGGCTTCACGATGATCGGCTCCGAGGCCGGCGAGGTCCTGGCTGCGGTGCAGACGGCGATGCTGGCGAATCTGCCCTATCCGAAGCTGCGCGACGCCGTCATCACGCATCTGACGATCGCCGAGGGACTTGGTCCCTTGCTGTCGAACGTGCCGCCCCGGTCCGAGCAACATGTCGAATGAGGCGCCGCGCCATAGTCGGGATCCGCCTTCGTGCAATTCTCGATGTGGCGCTGCCTCACCTCGGCCGTGGCATTGCCTATCCGAAGTCCACCACGTCAATGCTGGCCCGCCCCCGCTGGAGCCGAGGCGGGCCTTTACGCCCTGTGGAGATCGTTTCCGGGGGCGCTACCTGTTGGCGCCGCCGACCATCCTGATCCTGTCGCAGAATGGAGCGTAGGCTTGCCCGTCGCCGCGTCGTTGCATTTCTCCATCAGGAAGTCCTGATCGCTCTTGGACATGCGTTGGCGCTCCTCGTCAGCGGTCCGCACGGTGGTCCACAAAGATAAAGGGAGCGTGATCCTCATTCGGCCGGGCGATGGCGAACGGTTAACCATCAAGCTGTGATGCTCTGGAAGCTCCTGACAAATCGCTCCATCACATCGTCGACGTCCGCCATCGACAGGCAAAGCGGCGGGCACATCCTGATGACGCTTCTATAAGGTCCGGATCGGCTCGCAACGAGGCCGTTGCGCCGGCTTTCTTCGAAGATCGCGAGTGTCGCCTCGGGTGCAGGTTCCTTCGTCGTCTGATCCTTCACCAACTCGATGGCAAGCATGAGACCTTCCCCCCTGATATCGCCGATCAGGCGAGAATGGTTCTTGAGCTCCTGCAGCCTCGTCTTCAGTGCGGCGCCGACCGTTCGCGCATTCTCTTGCAAGCGCTCTTCGCGGATCACCTTGAGAACCGCGCGTCCGGCCGCGCAGGCTACCGGATTGGCGCCGTAAGTGTGGAAAAGAAACTTGTCCGCCATGGATTCGGCGACGTCTCGTTTGGCGATGACGGCGCCAAGCGGGATGCCATTGCCGACGCCTTTGGCGACAACGACGATATCGGGAACGACACCGTGCGTTTCGAAGGCCCAGAAGGCATCGCCAGTGCGTGCGACGCCCGATTGCACCTCGTCGATGATGCAAAGGCCACCAGCCGCGCGCACACGCTCGAACGCGCCGGAAATGTAGCCGTGGGGCATCGGCACGATGCCGCCATAGCCTTGTACCGGCTCGATGATCATGCCAGCCAACCTGCCGCTGGTTGAAGTGGCTATGGCCCGCTCGACCTCGTTCAAATAGGGCTCGACGCCCTCGCCGTGGATACCACGATACTGGTTGGGCTCGGCCACGAAGGTCACCCCGCCGAGCTGTGGGACGGGATGGCGAAATCCCGATATTCCCGTCAGCGATTGGGCTCCGAAGGTGGCGCCATGATAGCTCGAGGCAAGTGCGAGCATATCGATGTTGCCGGTGTGGCTGCGGGCCATCAGCAAGGCAAGGTCGATCGCCTCGGCGCCGCTGTTGGTGAAATGCACCACCCAGTCATGGCCCCCTGGCATCGTGGCCACCAGTTCCTCCGCATATTGCGCGGGAACCGGGTGATAGAACATCGTCGTGCAATGCGTGAGTTCGGCGAGCTGCTCGGTGGTGGCCTTCACCACCTGCGGGTGCGCGTGGCCGACGGAAATGCAAAGATTCATGCCGAGCAGGTCGATGTATTTGCGGTCCTTGTCATCCCAGACATACTGGCCCTTGCCGCGCTTGATGATCAGCGGGTCCTTGTAGGGCACGAACTTGCGCTGCGAGGCCGCATAGAAGCGGTTTCGCCGGTCGACGATCGCCTCGCTCGACCAGTCGATCTCCAGATTAGAATGAGCGTGAGGAGCATTCATGCCCGTCTCCTGTGTTGGGAACCTGACAGGGATTGAACACTGAATGAGGAATGTGTGAACCGCCAAAGATATCCATCAGTTTAAATGATGGAGCCGATTAGTCCTGCGATGAGGGGCGGTCGACCACATAACAATCGGGAGGAAGGCCAGGCAGGCGCGTACGGATCGCATTGGTCAGCACCTCGGCGGTGCGCGTGGCGAAGGCTTCCGGCAGGTTGCCCAGTTCGCGTTCCCGCGCCACCAGCAGGATGTTGCGCGACAGCCCGGTGAACGGCAAAGCGTGCACATCGATCTCCATGCCTTCCGCCAGCCCGTCGATGAGCAGGGTCGGTGTCAGGATCGCAAAGCCCATCCCGGCCGCGACAGGCGCCATGACCACGCTCGAACGGTCGCCTTCCATGGTGCGCGGGATTTCGATGCGCAGCCGGCTCAGATGCTGGTCGACCCGCAGGCCTACCGGCGTTTCCCTGGAAAACCGCACGAAGGCCAGCTTCTTGGAGAGCTTGACGATGTCGCCGACATCGCCGGCGAAGCCCTTCGGCGTTACCAGCAGGAACTTCTCCGTCATGATCGGATAACGCGTCAGCCCCTCGATCTCGAAAAGCTCGCCGGAGGTGACGGCGAGGTCCGCGCGCCGGGCCCGCAACAACGCGACATGGTCGGTCGCCAGGCCGGCGAAGAGACTGAGTTCGGGAATGCCGAAGGTGTTTCGGGCCAGCACGGAAAGCGCCGGCGCCAGTGTCGTCGCGATCGAGGCCAGAAGCGCGACGCGCAGCAGCGGCAGCGGCGCGGCATTGACCCGCCGCGCGTCGGTGCGTAGCCCCTCCACCTCGGCCAGGATGGCAATGGCGCGGCGATGCAATGCGATGCCTGCCTTGGTCAGTTCGATCGGGCGCAGATTGCGGTCGATCAGGCTGACGCCAAGCGCGGTCTCGAGGTTCTTCAGGTGCTGCGAAGCGGCGGACTGCGTCATGCCCAGCATTTGGGCCGCCTGGGTGACGTGCCTTGTCTCCACGACGGCCGCAAAGACCTCGATGGATCGAAACAGGTTGAAATCGAAACCGCCGCTCTTCATCCGCCAACTCCAGTCCGCGATGTCTTCATAAGTTTTCCTAATGTTGCAAAAATTCGATTGAGTGCAAGAGGCTTGCCGGGAAAAGATCGCGCCGTTCGATCCCAACAAAGGTATTTGCCCGGTGAATGACAGCGCACGCATCGTGATCATTGGCGGCGGCGTCATTGGCCTCGGCATAG
This sequence comes from Mesorhizobium sp. B2-3-5, assembly GCF_006442395.1. NCBI lineage: Bacteria > Pseudomonadati > Pseudomonadota > Alphaproteobacteria > Hyphomicrobiales > Phyllobacteriaceae > Mesorhizobium > Mesorhizobium sp. B2-3-5. The sequence continues at coordinate 16,900 of NZ_VFVX01000033.1, forward strand.
CCTATCATCTCGCCGAACTCGGGGTGACCGACGTCGTTCTGCTGGAGCGTCACCAACTGACCAGCGGCACATCCTGGCATGCCGCCGGCATCGTCGGTCCGCTGCGCGCCAGCCTCAATCTGACAAGGCTTGCGCAATATGCGACCGAATTGTTTCCACGCTTGGAGGAGCGGACCGGGCAGGCCTCCGGGTATCGGCGCACAGGCGGCCTGTGGCTGGCGCGCAGGCCGGAGCGAATGGATGAGCTGAAGCGTATCGCCCATATGGGCGATGTCTGTGGCCTGACGGTCGAGATGATCGACGGCGCTGGCGTTGCCGGCCGCGTGCGCGGCATCGTCCCGGACGGCATCGAGGGCGCTCTGTGGGTCGAAGAGGATGGTCAGGCCAATCCGGTCGACATCTGCGCGGCCTATGCCAAGGGCGCACGCGCCGCCGGCATCCGGATACTGGAAGGGGCCGTCTGCACTGGCTTCGTGACGAAGAACGGCAGGGTCGCCGGCGTCAAGCTGGCGTCGGGCGCCACCATCGATTGCGCGACGGTCGTGAACTGCGCCGGCGCCTGGGCGCGCGATATCGGCGCTCTTGCCGGTGTCCCGGTGCCGCTGCAGGCGGTCGAGCATATGTATGTCGTGACGGAGCCGATTGCGGGCCTGCAGGATCCGTTTCCCATCGTGCGTGACCTCGACGAGGGCATCTACGTCAAGGGCGATTCCGGCAAGCTGGTTCTGGGTGGGTTCGAACCGAACGCCAAGATCTTCGACGTCCGCGGACCGGCGGGTGGCAGGCCGTTCCTCGAACTGCCGGAGGATTGGAATCAGTTCGAACCATTCATGGCCGCGGGCCTCAAACTTCTGCCGGCGCTCTCGCAAGCCGGCATCAGGCACTTCATGAACGGCCCCGAGAGTTTCACGCCCGACACGCGGCCGTTGATGGGAGAGTCGCCTTACCTGCGCGGCTTCCATGTCGCCGCCGGTTTCAATTCCACCGGCATGATGTCTTCGGCCGGCGCCGGCAAGGCGATGGCCGAATGGATCGTCGACGGCGAGCCAGGCCTTGATCTGTGGGCGCTCGACATTGCCCGCTTCGACCGGTCCGCCGCGTCTAGATCCTTTGTCGGCGCCCGGATGGAGGAAGCGGTCGCCGATCTGTTCCGTATGCACTGGCCCTACAAGCAGCCGAGCGCGGGCCGCGACGTCAGGCGTTCTGTCTTTCACCAGACTTTCGCGGCTGCCGGCGCTGTTTTCGGTGCGCCGACAGGGTGGGAGCGGCCGCTCTGGTTCGGCCGGGATGAGGCCGCACGAGCAGTCCGCTATTCGGTCGGCGCGCAGCCATGGTGGGGTGCTGCGAAAGCGGAAGCCGGCCGCATGGCCGAGGGCGTCGGCCTGTTCGAGCTCTCCCCTTTCACCAAGCTCGACATAGTTGGCCGCGACGCAGGGACGTTGTTGCAGAGGCTTTGCGCCAACGACGTCGATGTCGCCGAAGGCCGTGCCGTCTATATGCAGATGCTCAATGCGCGGGGCGGGATCGAGGCCGACGTGACCGTGACCCGCGACGGCGCCCACGCATTCCGCGTGATCTCCGGTGCGGCGACCAGACAGAAGGACATTGCCTGGATCAGGCGCCATGCTGAGGATCTTGGCCTCGACGTCTCGGTCTTCGACGCGACGTCTTCGGAAGCCGTGCTCGGCGTCATGGGGCCGCGCTCCCGCGACCTGCTTCAAAGCCTGACCGACGCCGATCTTTCCGATGCCGCTTTCCCGTTCTCGACCTCGCGCCGCATCGATATCGGCATGGTCAGTGTCCGGGCCACCCGCGTCAGCTTCGTCGGCGAACTCGGCTTCGAGCTCTACGTGCCGGTCGAATGCGCGCAAAGCCTGCTCGCCACGATCGCCGCGGCGGGCCGCGCCCACGGCCTCGTCTTCTGCGGCCATTATGCGCTGGATGGCTGCCGCCTTGAAAAGGGCTATCGCCATTGGGGGCACGATATCGGCCCGAAGGACACGCCGCTGGAGGCTGGCCTGTCCTTCGCGGTCTCCTGGAAGAAGAATGATTTCATCGGCCGCGACGCGCTGCTGGCGCAGAAGGCCGGGGGCGTCAGCCGCCGGCTCCTGCATTTCGCGGTCGACGGCGCCAATCCGCTTCTACTTCATGATGAGCCGATCTATCGGAACGGCAAACTTGCCGGCCTGACCACGTCGGGCGGTCTTGGTTCACGCACCGGCTTGAGCCTTTGCCTTGGCTACGTTGCCTGCCAGCCGGGTGAGACGAAAGCACAGGTGCTGGCCTCCGACTACGAGATCGCGGTGGCCGGCACGCGCCATATGCTGAGGGCGCTCGACAAGCCGCCCTATGACCCAACTGGAGCGCGGATGCGCGGCTGCGAGGAGACAATTTCATGAGGCAGCATGCCCGTGTCGTTATTATCGGCGGTGGAGCCATGGGCGTTTCCCTGCTCTACCACTTGGCCAAGCGCGGCTGGGGCGACGTCGTCCTCGTCGAGAAGCATGAACTGACCGCCGGTTCCACTTGGCATGCCGCCGGCCTTTGCACGCATTTCGCCCATAATGCGACGATCATGGAGATGCGCGCGCATTCGGTGCGGCTCTATCGGGAAATCCTGACCGCCGAGACCGGGCTGCCAACAGGCTTCCATGCCAGCGGCGCACTACGCATCACCCGCTCGCGGGACCGCATGGACGAATTCCGCCATGTTCAGGGTCTCGGCCGGTTCGTGGGCCATGATTTCCACATCCTGAGCCCGGAAGAACTCAAGCAGATCTATCCGCTCTGCCTGACCGACGGCATTATCGGGGCGATCTATGAGCCCAATGACGGCCATGTCGATCCGACGCTGGCGACCAACGCAATGGCGGCCGGTGCGCGCTCCCGCGGCGCCGAGATCGTCCGCCACAATCCCGTCCTGGCGATCGAACGGAAGGCATCCGGCGAGTGGCTCGTCCGCACGACGCAGGGCGACATCACCGCCGAGCATGTGGTGAACGCCGCCGGCACCTGGTGCCGCGAGATCGGCGCGATGATGGGTCTCGACCTGCCGGTCGTGCCGATGCTGCACCAATATGTCGTGACCGACAGGGTGCCTGAAATCGCCGATCGCATTGCCGCCGGCGCCAAGGAATTGCCGATCATCCGCGATCCCGAAGAAAGCTGGTATCTGCGCCAGGAACGCGACGGCTATATCGTCGGCCCCTATGAAAAGTCGGCCCAGCCCTGGGCAATCGACGGGGTGCCGGCCGAATTCGGCATGGAGTTGCTGCCGCCTGACCTGGACCGCGTCGAGCATATCATCGCGCTGGCGATGGAGCGCGTCCCCGCACTTGCCAATGCCGGCATCAAGACGGTGGTCAACGGGCCCATCACCTTCACCCCGGACGCCAATCCTCTGATCGGTCCCGCATTCGGCCTTGATAACGCCTGGCTGCTGACCGGTTCCAGCATGGGGGTGATGGAAGGCGGCGGCGCCGGACGTTTCCTCGCCGACTGGATCGTCGACGGGGCGCCGCCGAGCGACGCGCTCGCCATCGATCCACGCAGGTTCGGCAACTATGCCGATCGGGATTATCGCATCGACAGGGCGGTCGAAGGGTTCGGTCTGCAGTTCGGCATCCACTATCCCTATGAAGAGCGTGAAGCCGGGCGCCCGCGCCGCACCACACCGGCGCTCGACCTCCAGAAAAACCAGGGCGCCGTGCTGGGCGCCGCCTATGGCTGGGAGCGGCCGAACTGGTTCGCCATCGGCGGGATCGATCGCGATCCGCCGCTGACCTTTCGCAAGCCCGGCTGGTTCGAAGCGGCGCGCGGCGAATGTCTCGCCGTGCGCGATGGCGTCGGCGCCATCGATCTGTCCGCCTTTTCCAAGTTCGAAGTTGGCGGCCCCGGGGCGAGCGCCTTCATGGATTCGCTTGGCGCCAATCGTCCGCCAACGCGGCAGGGTCGCATCGGCCTCGTCCATGTGCTGACGGCAAAGGGCGGCGTCGCGTCGGAATTCACGGTAACGCGCCTCGGCGATGACTGGTTCTACCTGACCAGCGCCGCTGTGGCGGAGCGGCATGACGAGGACCTGCTGCGCTCCCGCGCCGCAGCCTTTGCGAATGTGACAATCGACAATGTCACCGAAAGGCGCGGCGTGCTCGCCCTCATGGGGCCTCGTGCCCGCGATCTGCTGCAGACGGTGAGCGAGGCCGATCTGTCCAACGCGGGATTTCCCTGGCTTTCCGCCCAGATCATCCGGGTCGCCGGCATCAAGGCGGCGGCGCTCCGGGTGTCCTATGCCGGCGAACTGGGATGGGAGCTTCATGTCCAGCTGGCGCAATTCGGCAAGCTCTATGATGCGATCACCAGGGCCGGCCGACGTTTCGATCTGCGCCCGTTCGGCATCCACGCCCTCAACGCCATGCGGCTGGAGAAGGGTTATCGTGCCTGGGGCGCCGACCTGACGACGGAGCGGACGCCGCTTGAAGCCGGGTTGGACGCCCTGGTCAAAACCGAGGGACGGGATTTCACTGGCCGCGAGGCCATGCTCGCACGCGTCGGCGATGGCGCCTGGAGAATGGTGCTTCTCGAAATCGATGATGACGCCGAAAGGCTGCCTTTCTACGCTCATGCCGTGATCCAGGCGGAGCGGCCGGTCGGGATCGTCACCTCCGGCGCCCATGGCTTCCGCACCGGCAAGATCATTGCGCTTGCCTATCTGCGCCCCGGTGTCCCGACCGGAGGGTTGAGCGTCTCTATCCTCGGAAAGGAACTCGCGGCGCGGGAACTTCGCGAAGCCCCCTATGATCCCGGCAATTTGCGGCTGCGCGGCGTCCATGCCGCGGAACCGGCTGCCTTCACGCTTGCCTGATGTCGGAGAAAAAGATGAACACGGACGCGACGATCACCACCGAAGCTCACGCACCCCGAACCGGAGGCAGGGCCGGAAGGCAGGGCCAGCGCATGGCGCAGCAGGCGCCGCGCCGTCCCTATATCAGCCGCAGGATCGGCACCTTCAACATCCTCGACGAGGAAGGGCTGAGCCTGATCGAGGCCAATGCCGACCGGCTGCTCAAGGAGATCGGCATGGAGTTCCATGACGACCCCGAAATCCTCGACATCTTCCGGGAGGCCGGCGCCGACGTGCAGGGCACGAGGGTGCGCTTCGAACCGGGCATGTGCCGCAAGATCATCCGTGCCACGGCCCCTTCCCAATTCAGGCAGCATGCCCGCAACCCCGCCAACACGGTCATGATCGGCGGCGACAACACCGTGCTGTGCCCGTCCTGGGGACCGCCCTTCGTCCACGACCTCGACCGTGGCCGTCGCTATGCCACGATCGGCGATTTCCGCGACCTGGTGAAAATCCATCAGATGATCCCGCACCTGCATCATTCGGGCGGCGTGGTGTGCGAGCCTGTCGACCTGCCGGCCAACAAGCGACATCTCGACATGCTGTACACGCACATCCGCCATTCCGACCGGCCATTCATGGGTGCCTTCATCGGTTCGAAGCGCGCACAGGACGCTGTCGACATGGCTAAGATCGTCTTCGGCGAAGAGTTCGTCGCCAACAACGCCGTGCTCTACAACGTGTCCAACACCAATGCGCCGCTGGTGCTCGACGCCAACATGTCCGGCTCGCTGAAGGTCTATGCCCGCAACAACCAGCCGGTTGCCTGCACGCCCTGGACTCTGGCCGGCGCGATGAGCCCGTGCACGGTCGCCGGCACACTGGCGCAGGTGCTGGCGGAGGCGCTCGCTTGTCTCAGCCTTGTGCAACTGATCAACCCGGGAGCGCCCTGCCTGATGGGAAGCTTTGCCAGCACCATCTCGATGCAGAGCGGTGCGCCGACCTTCGGCACGCCGGAAGCAGGCAAGATGGTGCTGGCGTGCGGGCAACTGGCGCGCCGTGTCGGCGTGCCGTTCCACACTGTCGGCTCGCTGTCGGCGTCCAAGCTTCCCGACGCCCAGGCCGAACAGGAGGCGACATGGGGGATCCTGATGTCGATGTTTGCCGGCGCCAATGTGATCAACCACGCCACGGGCTGGCTGGAAGGCGGACTGGTCACCGGCTTCGAAAAGACGGTCATCGACGCCGATCTTTGCGGCAAGGTCGCCAGCCTGTTCGAGGGCATCGATCTATCGGCCAACGCACAGGCGATGGAGGCGATCGAAGCGGTCGGACCGGGATCGCATTTCCTCGGCAGCGCGCACACGCAGTCCAACTTCCTGTCGGCTTTCTACCGATCCACCAGCAGCGACAACAACTCCTTCGAACAGTGGAACGAGGACGGGCGCCTCGACGCCGCCCAGCGCGCCAACCGGCAGTGGAAACGGCTGCTCGATGAGTATCAGGATCCGGGCCTCGATCCGGCCATCGACGAGGCGCTGCAGGCATTCATTGCGGGCCGCAAGGCCAGCGAGCCGGATCAGGCGTATTTCTAGAGCATGATCCCCAAAAAGTGGGAACCGGTTTTCGGGAAAGATCATGCTCCAACAAAGAGACAGATCAGGATGGCGAAACGTCATCCTGATCTGGTGCCATCCAGTCAGGAGCATGCGGCTGCGAGGTGATGACCTTATGCGGCTCATCGTTTTTCCTAATGCGAGGAAATTTGGGATGGATTGGCTGCGCGTTCCGCTAACCTGATGGATAGACTGAACGAAATCAGCGCAATGGGGAACATCATGAAACGCTACCTACTCGAAACGGCATTCGGCGCTCTGTTGCTGATGCCTGTGTCTTCGGCGCTCGCCGCGGACGTGACGATGCCCGATCCGAACTACGCCACCGCGACAGCGGTCATGAACGTCATCAAGGACGCCGCCCAACTGGAATTGGGGCTGGAGGTTTCGACGGTGACCACCACCGCCGTCCCGGTGATCTGGGAGGCGATGAGCCGTAACAAGGGCGAGGTGGATATCTGGCCGGATGTCTGGCTGCCGAACCAGCAGGGCCTCGTCGACAAATATGTGAAGGGCGCCGGCACCGTGAAGCTCGCGCAAAACGGCTATGAGGCCAAGCAGGGCTACTGCGTCACCCAGGTCACTGTCGACAAATATGGCATCAAGGATGTCTCGGATCTCGCCAATCCGGACAATGCCAAGCTTTTCGACACCAATGGTGACGGCAAGGGCGAAATCTGGATCGGCGCGTCAGGCTGGCAATCCACCAACATCGAGAAGGTTCGTGCCCGCGACTATGGCTTTGCCGATTTCTTCGACCTGCAGGTGACCGACGAAGCGGTGGCGGCAGCTTCGCTCGACCGCGCTGCCAAGGCCGACAAGCCATGGGTCGGCTACTGCTACAGCCCGCACCAGAATTTCGCCCGCTACAAGCTCGCCTTCCTGACCGAGCCGAAAAACGATCCGGCGAAATTTGTCGTCGTGCAGCCCAACGACGACCCGCAATGGTTTGAAAAGTCGAAAGTCTCATCCGCCTATGCTGACACAACCGTGCACGTTGCCTATGCTGCCTCGCTTGCGCAACGCCAGCCGGACCTGACCGCGGCGCTGGAGCGCATAACCTTCAACCCGGACGACATCAGCAAATGGGCATATGCAATCATCGTCGACAAGAAACCGGCGGACGATGTGGCCAAGGAATGGATCAAGGCCCATCCTCAGGACGTGGCGAAGTGGTTCGGCCACTGACGGTCGGCCGGCGTACGGTTTACAGCCTGCATCACCTGTTCGCCGCCGAGCGGGATCGATAGACGTGGACGCCGCCGCCGGTCCCGCCGCCATTGTCATGAACGATGTCTGGAAAGTCTTCGGCGCCCGCGCGCCGGAGGCGATGACGGCTATCCTGCGCGAGCACCTCGACAAGGACGAGGTGGTCAAGCGCTTCGGCTGCGTGGTCGGCGTGGCCGACGTCAGCATTTCGGTCGCTCCGGGGGAGATATTCTGCGTCATGGGGCTTTCGGGCAGCGGGAAATCGACGCTGATCCGCCATATCAACCGTCTTCTCGAACCGTCGGCCGGCAAGATTTTCGTCGACGGCGAGGACATCATGGCCAAGACGCCGTCCGAACTCAGGGCGCTGCGGTCCCGCAAGATCGGCATGGTGTTTCAAAGCTTCGGCCTGCTTCCACACCGGACGGTTCGCGACAATGTCGCCCTGCCGCTGGAAATCCAGGCGGCAAGCAAGCAGCGTCGCTTCGATGTCGCCGAGGCAGCGCTCGCCAAGGTCAACCTGTCCGGCTGGGGCGATCGCTATTGCCACGAGCTTTCGGGCGGCATGCAGCAGCGCGTCGGACTGGCCCGGGCGCTGGCCGCGGATTCGGCGATCCTCTTGATGGACGAGCCGTTCAGCGCGCTTGACCCGCTGATAAGGCGGCAGCTTCAAGACGAATTCCTCGCCCTGTCACGATCGATAGGCAAGACGGTCGTCTTCATCACGCATGATCTCGACGAGGCGATCCGCATCGGCGACCGCATCGCGATCATGAAGGATGGCGTCATCATCCAGATCGACACGCCCGAGGAGATCGTCACCGCGCCGAAGCACGAATATGTGGCAAAGTTCGTCGCCGACATTTCGCGCCTGACGGTCATCACCGCGCGGCGCATCATGGAACCCGTCGAGAGCTTCAGGGCACGGGATCGCTCAATGCTGGATATCGATCGGTTGCGCAAGGTCGCCTCGCAGCAGCCGCTGGCCGAGCTTGTCGAACTCGCCGCCCAGGATGCCGCTCCACTGGCGGTAACCGATGGCGGCGGGATTGTCGGCATCGTCGACAGGCAAGCTCTCCTCGAGGGTTTGAGAAAGGGCGCACGACCGTGAACGCTCATGATCCGGTAGCCAAGCCGATGGTCGGGCACGACCGGTCGTCGGAAGAAGGTCTTGTCCGGGAATTCGTGGTCCAGAATTCGGCCTACTACGTCGAGATGTTCGCCCGCATCAGGGACGCGCGAAATGCCGTCTGGCCGTTCAACATCGCGGCGGCGCTGCTGGGTCCGGTGTGGGCGGCCGCCCGTGGCACAATGGTGCTGTTCTGGATCGCCTTCTTCCTCGAGATGCTGGCGGTGGTTCAGATCGGTGTTGGCGCTGCCGGAAATCTGGGCGGTGCGGAGATGGCGCGGGCCGAACGGCTCACCAAGCAGGCCGAAGCGCGCGCCGAGCAGGCAAAGGCCGCGACGGCGGCGGGAGCCGACAATGCCGAAGGCCTGAAATCGTCTGCCGCGGCCTTGGAGAAGGCCGCGAGCGCCGCCAGGCAGCAGGTCGAAACGGCGAGGGCGAAAGTGCCGCTGTTGATCGGAGCGGGTCTCCTCACGCTGTTTGTTGCCAAGCTCATCACCGGATTTCTCGCCAACAGGATGCTTGAGCGGCGGTTCGCGCGATGGCGTTCGCAGCCCACGCTGCGGCACGGGCTCGATTATCCGCTCGCCACGGGAGCGCTCGTCTTCTGTCTCCTCGCCTACGGGCTTTCAATCTATCGCTTCGCCATCGCGGCACCGGCCGCCTGGCTCACCGTCGCGCCGTCCAATCGTGACTGGCAGGTCGCCCTGTCCTCCGGACTGGATGGCTTGATGGCGGCGATATCGCATAGCGGAGAAGGCGTGTTCGGCGTGGTCACCGGGGCGATATCCCTGGTTCTCGACGGCCTGGCCTATGCGCTGACGGGAATGCCCTGGCCGGTGACGATGGCGATCATCCTCGTCCTTGCCTGGCAATTGGCGGGGCCGCGCGTCGCCATCTTCACCGCCGCCGCGCTGGCCTATCTCGCCGTCCTCGGCTTCTGGGAAAAAAGCCTGGAGACAGTGGCCTTGCTGGGCACCGCAGCGGTCCTCTGCCTGGCCATCGGCATTCCGCTCGGCATCTGGTGTGGGCGCAGGCCGCGTGTCTACACGGCATTGCGGCCGGTGCTGGACTTCATGCAGACCATGCCCGCTTTCGTCTATCTCATCCCAGTGATCGCTTTGTTCGGCATCGGCAAACCCCCCGGCGTGATCGCCACCTTGATCTTCGGCACGCCGCCCGTGGTACGTTTGACGGCGCTTGGCCTGCAAGGTGTGCCGCCGGCCGTCCGCGAAGCCGCGCAGGCCTATGGCGCCACAAGGTGGTTTCTGCTGACGCGGGTGGATCTGCCGCTTGCGATGCCCTCGATCATGGCCGGCATCAACCAGACCATATTGATGTGCCTGTCCATGGTCGTCATCGCCTCGCTGATCGGTGCCAAGGGACTTGGCGAGGACGTCTTGAACGCCCTTCAATATGCGGCGGTGGGGCAGGGGCTGCTGGCGGGTTTCGCGATTTTGCTCTGCGCCATGATCATCGATCGGATCGTGCAGGGAAGGCCCAGCCGGTAGCCTCCGGCCCCCTCGCTTTGCGGCCGCTTCAGGACATGCAAGATCGCAACACCGGCGGCGCCAAAAAATGCCCGTGCCGCCGGTCATGGTCCAATCCACCAGCCTTGCCGTGATCCCGGTCAATGCCTTAGACAGGCGCCCGTGAACAATCCAAAGGCGGAGAAGAACCACATGTCGGACCGGATGAAGACCATCTCCTCTGCCAGGTCGCATGGCGGCGAGCAGGGCGTCTATTCCCACGCTTCCGATGCCTGCTCCTGCGACATGATTTTTGCCGTTTTCGTGCCGCCGCAGGCCCGTGAAAAACCTTGTCCGGTCGTATGGTACCTCTCCGGCCTGACTTGCACCCATGCCAATGTAATGGACAAGGGCGAGTACAGGCGGATGGCCGCCGAGCTTGGCCTGATCGTCGTCTGTCCCGACACCAGTCCCCGCGGCGCCGATATTCCCGACGAGAAGGAGAATTGGCAGTTCGGCAGCGGCGCCGGCTTCTACGTCGATGCGACGCAAGCGCCCTACGCCAGGAACTATCGCATGTATTCCTATGTGACCGAGGAGCTGCCGGCGTTGATCGCGCGGGAATTTCCGGCCGACATGACGCGCCAGGCGATCCTTGGCCACTCGATGGGCGGGCATGGCGCGCTGACGATCGCGCTCAAAAATCCCGAGCGCTTCAAGAGCTGCTCGGCGTTTGCGCCGATCGTGCAGCCAAGCACCGCCGGCTGGTCGAGGCCGGCCTTCGAGAAATATCTCGGCGCGGACGAGGCGTCATGGCGGAACTGGGATGCCACCTCGCTCATCGAGGACGGCCACCGCTTCCCGGAGTTCCTCGTCGATCAAGGGAAGTCGGACGGATTTCTCAATGATGGGCTGAGGCCGTGGCTCCTGGAAGCAGCCTGCGCCAAGGCCGGCATTCCCCTGACGCTGCGCATGCAGGACGGCTATGATCACTCTTATTTCTTCATTTCGACGTTCATGGACGACCATCTGAAGTGGCATGCGCAAAGGCTCTGATCCGGGACCAGCGTCCGTCGTCGCGCCTGGTCAGTCGCCTCGACGGCCCGCGACTGGGCGCCCGCCGTCGATCCACAGGGCAAGCAATGTGCAGCCCGCGCCTGAGAGCAAATAGGCACCGGCGGCGATGAGGCCGAAATTGCCGGCCAACAGCAGGGCTGCGAGCGGCGCGAAGCCGGCGCCGAACATCCATGCCAAGTCAGAGGTTATTGCAGAGCCGGTATAGCGGTACTGTCGGGAAAAGCTCGATGCGACAACGCCGGACGATTGCCCGAAACTCAGCCCCAGGAGGATGAAGCCCAGCACCATGAACAAGGCCTCGCCGATGGTGCCGCCATCGAGAAGCTGCGGGGCAAAACCGCTGAATGTCGCGATTGCGATCGCCGAGCCGCCGAGCAGCGCGCGCCGTCCGACGCGGTCGGCCAGCGGACCCGATGCGACGATGGCCGCAATGCCGAACAGTGCGCTCACCGCCTCGATCACCAGGAAACGCGCCGGTCCCTCATTGGTGAACAGGAACACCCAGGAGAGCGGAAACACCGTCACCATGTGGAACAGGGCGAAACTCGCCAGGGGTGCGAAGGCGCCGACGACGACGTTGCGGCCTTCGGCCCTGATCGTGTCCCTGATGCGGGTCGGCTGCAGGTCCCCGCTCTCGTACAATCTTGCGAATTCGGGTGTGACGACGATGCGCAGCCTGGCGAACAGAGCCACGACATTGATGGCGAAGGCGACGAAGAAGGGATAGCGCCAGCCCCACGAGAAGAAGTCGTCGGCCGACAGGTTGGCGACGAAGAAGGCGAAAAGGGAACTCGCCACGATGAGGCCGATCGGCGCGCCCAGTTGCGGGATCATGGCATAGAAGCCGCGCCGGTTCCGCGGCGCGTTCAGCGCCAGCAGCGAGGGCAGCCCGTCCCATGTACCGCCAAGCGCCAGCCCCTGTCCGATGCGGGCCAGCGCCAGCAGCCAGACGGCGACAGCACCAATGTCGCCATAGCCAGGCAGAAACGCGATGGCGACGGTCGACGTGCCGAGCAGGAACAGCGCGATCGTCAGTTTCGCGCCGCGGCCATGGGCGCGATCGACCGCCATGAACAGCACGGAGCCGAATGGGCGCGCGACGAAGGCCAGCGCGAAGATGCAGAAGGAGTAGAGTGTGCCGACGAGCGGATCGTGCGCCGGAAACATAAGCTTGGGAAACACGATGACGGAGGCGATCGCATAGACGAAGAAGTCGAAGAATTCCGACGTCCTGCCCACGATCACGCCGACCGCGATATCGCCCGCGCTGACCTGGCCATGATCCGAGCCGATCAGCCCGCTGTTCGTTTCGGCACTCGAAGTCTGAGCCATTTGTCCGTCGTCACTGAGTGGAATGAGGTGTCAGGGACCTAATTCCCGGGATCCCATTGTGCGCTGCACACTGTGCCAAAGCCACCCCGGCTGGGCATTGGACAAATTGTCCAATGTCACCGCGCCGCCGCCAGCGGTAGCCCCTTATCGATACCGTGCTGCAGCATGAACGGCTGCCGCGGTCCATCGAGGGCAGCGTTTGATGAAACGATTTGGAGCCTTGCTTCTGTTTCCCCTGGCCGGGCTGTTGAGCGGCTGCGATCTGGTCGTGCTGGCGCCCGCGGGCGACGTCGCGGCCCAGCAGCGCGACCTGCTCGTGGTCTCGACCCTGCTGATGCTGGTCATCATCGTGCCGGTCATGGCGCTGACTGTCTTTTTCGCCTGGCGCTACCGGCAATCCAACGCCTCGGCGACCTACACGCCGGACTGGGATCATTCGACGAAGCTGGAACTGGTGATCTGGGCCGCCCCTCTGCTCATCATCATATGCCTTGGCGCGCTGACCTGGCTCGGCACGCACCTGCTCGACCCATACCGGCGGATCGACCGGATCGAGTCCGGCCAGCCCGTTACCCAACTGCACAAGCCTCTCAGGGTCGAGGTCGTGGCGCTCGACTGGAAATGGCTCTTCATCTATCCGGATTATGGCATCGCCTCCGTCAACGAACTGGCGGCGCCGGTCAACCAGCCGATCGACTTCCGCATCACCTCGTCGGCGGTGATGAATTCCTTTTATATTCCGGTACTTGCCGGACAGATCTATGCCATGCCCGGCATGGAGACGAAGCTGCACGCCGTCATCAACCAGCCGGGCACCTATAGCGGCTTCTCGGCCAACTACAGCGGCGCCGGCTTTTCGGGGATGCGCTTCGCTTTCCACGGCCTGTCCGACCAGGCTTTCGACCAGTGGGTGGCACAGGCCAAGACCGCGTCGGCGGCGCTCAACCGCGACAGCTATCTCGAACTCGAAAAGCCGAGCGAGAACGAACCGGTCCGCCACTACGCTTCCGTCGCTTCCGACCTTTATGGCGCCATCCTCAATTTGTGCGTCGAGCGCGGCAAGATGTGCATGAATGAGATGATGTCGATCGATGCCAAGGGTGGCCTTGGTCTCGCGGGCGTCCGCAACACGCTGCCGCTGCAATATGACAAGCTCGCCCGGCGCGGCGCGATATTTGGCAACGACCCGTCCTACGTCGCCAGCATCTGCACGGCGGAGGAGGCTGCCGCGGCGGGGCACGCCGCCGATGCCACGCCGACGGACTGGCCGGCGAAGGATCTCTCCCCGCTTCGCGGGGCGGGGCTGCTGCGGCCCGGGACCGAGAGCCGTCGCGCCGAGGCGGATACGCCGCCGCTCGGCCTGCTGCGGCGCGAACTGTGAGAAATAGCCGATGCCCGACTCGCTGACCAAGTTCATCTTCGGCCGTCTCACCTGGGAATCGCTGCCCCTGCACGAGCCGATCGTCGTCGCCACCTTCGTCGCGGTCGCGCTCGGCGGCATCGCCCTTCTCGGCGCGATCACCTATTTCAAGCTGTGGGCCTATCTGTGGCGCGAGTGGTTCACCAGCGTCGACCACAAGAAGATCGGCATCATGTACATCGTGCTCGGCCTGATCATGCTGCTGCGCGGCTTCTCGGACGCCATCATGATGCGGCTCCAGCAGGCCATCGCCTTCAACGGCTCCGAGGGATATCTCAATTCGCATCACTACGACCAGATATTCACCGCCCATGGCGTGATCATGATCTTCTTCGTGGCGATGCCCTTCGTCACCGGGCTGATGAATTTCGTCGTGCCGCTGCAGATCGGCGCACGTGACGTCTCCTTCCCCTTCCTCAACAATTTCAGCTTCTGGATGACGGTCGGCGGCGCCATCCTGGTCATGGCGTCGCTGTTCGTCGGTGAATTCGCCCGCACCGGCTGGCTCGCCTATCCGCCGCTCTCCGGCATCGGCTACAGTCCTGACGTCGGCGTCGACTATTACATCTGGGCGCTGCAGGTGGCGGGCGTCGGCACGACGCTGTCGGGCATCAACCTGATCTGCACGATCATCAAGATGCGCGCGCCTGGCATGACGATGATGCGCATGCCTATCTTCACCTGGACGTCGCTTTGCACCAACGTGCTGATCGTGGCGTCCTTCCCGGTGCTGACGGCGGTGCTCGCGATGCTGTCGCTCGACCGCTATGTCGGCACCAACTTCTTCACCAACGACTTCGGCGGCAACCCGATGATGTATGTGAACCTCATCTGGATATGGGGTCACCCGGAAGTCTACATCCTCATCCTGCCGCTGTTCGGCGTCTTTTCCGAGGTCACCTCGACCTTCTCCGGCAAGCGCCTGTTCGGCTACACCTCGATGGTCTACGCCACGGTGGTCATCACCATCCTGTCGTATCTCGTCTGGCTGCATCACTTCTTCACCATGGGCTCCGGCGCCAGCGTCAATTCCTTCTTCGGCATCACCACGATGATCATCTCGATCCCGACCGGGGCGAAGATATTCAACTGGCTGTTCACGATGTATCGCGGCCGCATCCGCTTCGAACTGCCGATGATGTGGACGGTGGCCTTCATGCTCACCTTCGTCGTCGGCGGCATGACCGGCGTGCTGCTGGCGGTGCCGCCGGCGGACTTCGTGCTGCACAACAGCCTGTTCCTGATCGCGCACTTCCACAACGTCATCATCGGCGGCGTGCTGTTCGGCCTTTTCGCCGGCATTGCCTACTGGTGGCCCAAGGCCTTCGGATTCAAGCTCGATCCATTCTGGGGGAAGGTCTCGTTCTGGTGCTGGGTGGTCGGCTTCTGGTTCGCCTTCATGCCGCTTTACATCCTGGGCCTGATGGGCGTGACGCGCCGCATGCGCGTCTTCGACGATCCTTCGCTGCAGATCTGGTTCGTGATCGCCGCCTTCGGCGCGGTGCTGATCGCCTTCGGCATCGGCGCTTTCCTGATCCAGATCTTCGTCTCGATTCGCAGGCGTGCCGAATTCGTCGATGTCACCGGCGATCCGTGGGGCGGTCGCACGCTCGAATGGTCCACCTCCTCGCCGCCGCCGGCCTACAACTTCGCTTTCTCGCCGGTCATCCGCGACAACGATGCCTGGTGGGACATGAAGAAGGCCGGCTATCGGCGCCCGCTTTCCGGCTTCAGGCCGATCCATATGCCTGATAACACTGGCACCGGCATCATCCTGGCGGCCTTCAGCGTCGCGCTCGGCTTCGGCATGATCTGGTACATCTGGTGGCTGGCGGCGCTGAGCTTCGTCTGTCTGATCGCCACCGCGATCGGCCACACCTTCAACTATCACCGCGACTTCCACATTCCGGCGGCCGAGGTCACGCAAACGGAAGAGGCGAGGACGACGCTTCTCGCCGCTCAGTCCAGGGTTTGAGCATGCTATCGAGGACAATCACGGCCGACACCGAGCCGGTCTTTCATCTGGAAGAAGAGCATGCGCATGCCGAAGGCAGCAGCACCATGCTTGGCTTCTGGCTCTACCTGATGAGCGATTGTCTGATCTTCGCGATGCTGTTCGCGGCCTATGGCGTGCTCGGCGGCAACTACGCGGCCGGTCCCGCGCCCAAGGACCTGTTCGACCTCGATCTGGTGGCGGTCAACACCGCCATGCTGCTCTTCTCCTCGATCACCTATGGCTTTGCCATGCTGACCATGGACAAGGGCCGCGTGGCCGCGACACAGGCCTGGCTCGCTGTGACCGGCCTGTTCGGCTTGGCCTTCCTGTCGATCGAGCTCTACGAATTCGCCCACATGATCCATGAGGGTGCCATGCCGCAGCGCAGCGCCTTTCTGTCGTCCTTCTTCACCCTGGTGGGAACGCACGGCCTGCATGTCACCTTCGGCACGGTCTGGCTGGTGACGCTGATGGTGCAGGTCGCGAGATTTGGCCTCATCGAGGCGAACCGCCGCCGCCTGATGTGCCTCAGCATGTTCTGGCACTTCCTCGACGTCGTCTGGATCGGCGTCTTCACCTTCGTCTATCTGATGGGGATGTTGCGATGAACGCTCACGATCACGCCGCCGATCACGGCCCCGCGCATGGCGGCGCGGCGCACGGAACGCTGAAAAGCTACCTGACCGGATTCGTCCTGTCGGTGATCCTGACCGCCATCCCGTTCTGGCTGGTCATGACCGGCGCCATCGACAACAGGCAGGCCACGGCCATCGTGGTCATGGTCTTCGCGGCGGTGCAGATCGTGGTCCACATGGTCTTTTTCCTGCACATGAACACCGCCTCGGAGGGCGGATGGTCGATGCTGGCGCTGATCTTCACGCTGATCCTGGTCGTCATCGTGCTGACCGGCTCGCTCTGGGTGATGTACCACCTCAACGCGAACATGATGCCGGGGCTTCACGACATGCACGAGATGCCATGAGCCCGCCGCCGGGCGCGGGGAGGACCACTATCGAGGCACGGGACGGCCAAGCCGGCATCCGTCTGCGCACCGCGTCACGCAAGGACGCCGGCAGATCGCCCGCGTCGCGTCTCTTCCTCCTGCTGCTCGGGATCCTCGGTGTGCTGGTGTTTGTCGGGCTTGGCATTTGGCAGCTGGAAAGGCGCGTCTGGAAACTTGACCTGATCGCCCGCGTCGATCAACGTATCCATGCTCCCGTCGTCGATGCGCCTGGCCCGGTCAGTTGGAACGGCTTGACCGCGGCGGGGTCCGAATACAGCCATGTGCGACTGGCCGGACGCTTTCTGAGTGGCGCCAACACGCTGGTGCAGGCGGTGACGGAGCTTGGCGGCGGATACTGGGTGCTGACGCCGATGCGGACCGACCACGGCTTCGTCGTGCTGGTCAACCGCGGCTTCATTCCGCAGGAGCGCAAGGCCGAATTCGAGCGGGAGAGTAGTGGTTTCACCGCGCCGGCCGTCATTGACGGGCTGTTGCGCATGAGCGAACCCGGCGGCGGCTTCCTGCGCAAGAACGATGCCGCGGACAATCGCTGGTACTCGCGGGACGTTGCCGCCATCGCAGCCGTGCGCGGCCTGACGGATGTCGCCCCCTATTTCGTCGATGCGGAAGCGTCCGACATGGACAACTGGCCGCGCGGCGGTTTGACCGTCGTTAATTTCCGCAACAGCCATTTGGTCTATGCTTTGACCTGGTTCACGCTCGCTGCGATGCTCGCCGCAGCCCTGGGCGCGCCGATGATCGGCCGCCGCTCCCGGCAAGGGCCGGCAAGATGAGCATCCCGACGCAAGCACTTCGCAACGACAAGTCCTTCGCGGCGGCGTCCATTGCCGGCAAGGGTGGTGCGGCCGCCAATCCCGATGCGGCGAACAGGAAGAACCTGTTCCTGCTCATCCAGCTGCGCTGGTTGGCGGTGGCGGGTCAGGTGCTTACCATTTTGGTGACGGAATACTGGTTCGCCATCCCGCTGCCCTTGCCGGAGATGGCCGGCGTCGTGCTTTTCCTGATCGGGCTGAACATCTTCAGCCTCCTGGTCTTGCGTGGCCAGCGGCCGATCAGCAACGCACAGCTGTTCGTCGCGCTGATCTTCGACATGGCGGCATTGACGATCCAGCTTTACCTGAGCGGCGGCGCCTCGAATCCGTTCGTGTCGCTCTACCTGCTGCAGATCACCCTCGGCGCCGCTCTGCTGACACCGTGGTCCACCTGGATCCTGGTGGTGGCCGCCTCCGCCTGCTTCGTCTTCCTCACCTTCCAGTTCCTGCCGATCGCGATCCCGCATCATGGCGGCAGTGACCTGCTGGCCCTGCATATTCGCGGCATGTTCATCTGCTTCGTGCTGGCAGCGGGACTGATCGTCATCTTCATGACGCGCATCAACCGTAATTTGCGTGAACGCGATGCCTATCTCGCCGATCTGCGCCAGCGCTCGGCCGAGGAGGACCACATCGTGCGCATGGGCCTGCTGGCCTCGGGTGCCGCGCATGAGCTGGGCACGCCGCTTTCGACCATCTCCGTTATCCTCTCCGACTGGCGCCAGATGCGAAGCGTCACCCGCAACCGCGAGCTGGCCGGCGACCTGGCCGAAATGCAGGCGCAGATCGAGCGCTGCAAAAGCATCGTGTCGGGCATTCTCATGTCTTCGGGGCAAGCAAGGGGCGAGGGCACGATCCGCACCAGCATCCGCCATTTCCTCGACGATCTTGTCCAGGAATGGCGTGTCAGCCGCCAGCCGCTCAACCTTGATTACAGGAACGATTTCGAACCCGACGAGCAGATCGTGTCCGACACGGCGCTGAAGCAGGTCATCTTCAACGTGTTCGACAACGCCCAGGAGGCATCGCAGGATTGGGTCGGCGTCACCGCCGAGCGGCAGGGCGAGAAACTGGTGATTACCGTGCGCGACCGCGGGCCTGGTTTCGACGAGGGTATTCTGGCGGCGCTCGGCCAGCCCTATATGTCGAGCAAGGGACGGCCGGGCGGTGGCCTTGGTCTTTTCCTGGTGATGAATGTGGTTCGAAAGCTGGGAGGCGACTTTTCGGCGCGCAACATGGAGCAGGGGGCTTGTGTCACCCTTTCGCTGCCGCTTGCGGCGCTGACCGATGGAGATGATCATGAAGGCTGATCGATCCCTGTTTATCGTCGAGGACGACGCGACCTTCGCGAAAACGCTGAAGCGCTCCTTCGAAAAGCGCGACTACGACGTCATGGTCTGCCACGGCAGGGAAGACTTGGCTCGCGCCCTCGAAACGGCTGTTCCGGCCTACGCCGTCGTCGATCTCAAGCTGGGAGCCGGCGGCTCCGGGCTGGAGTGCGTCAAGCTCCTGAGCGCCCGTGATGCTTCGATGAGGATCGTCGTGCTGACCGGCTTCGCCAGCATCGCCACGGCGGTCGAGGCGATCAAGCTCGGCGCATGCCATTACCTGGCGAAGCCCGCCAATACCGATGACATTGAAGCCGCCTTCGGCCGGGCCGAAGGCGACGTTTCGGTTTCGCTGAGCAGCCGTCCCACCTCGATCAAGAATCTCGAATGGGAGCGCATCCACGAAACGCTCGTCGAGACCGGTTTCAACATCTCCGAAACCGCGCGCCGGCTTGGCCTGCACCGGCGCACTTTGGCCCGCAAGCTCGAGAAACGCGTGGTGAGATAGCCGGACGGGTTCGGCTCGCGGCGGGCTGAAAACCGGCTAGACTCTCATCGGCCACCGGGGATAGGCCCATTCCGGGCTTCCCTGAACCGCCCGGGAGACTTATCTGTCCGGACAGACACCGGAACGGGCAACAGGCGTGGCGCAGCGATCGGGCAGTGCTGATCTTCCACTTCACGGCGGACGCGTGCCGAAATGGCTGGGCGACCGCATGACGCGTCTTGGCGCCGTGATGTGCGAGGCAATCATCCATCATTATGGCCGCAACGAATTGCTGCGGCGGCTGGCGCATCCGTTCTGGTTCCAGTCCTTCGGCGCCGTCATGGGCATGGACTGGCACTCCTCCGGCATCACGACCAGCGTCGTCGGCGCCTTGAAACGCGGCCTCACGCCGCTGTCTGGCGAACTCGGCATCCACGTCTGCGGCGGCCGTGGCGCGCATTCGCGCAAGACCCCGCATGAACTTGCCGCGATCGGCGAGCGCATCGGCTTCGACGGCGCGCGCCTGGCTACCGCCAGCCGGCTTGTCGCCAAGGTGGACAGCGCCGCGGTCCAGGATGGTTTCGATCTTTATCTGCACGGCTTCATCGTCACCGACGACGGCGACTGGGTGGTGGTGCAGCAAGGCATGAACGGCGACAGCAAGGTGGCACGCCGCTACCATTGGCTCTCCGAAGGTCTGGAGAGTTTCGTCGATCAGCCGCACGCCGCCATCGAGGGCGCCAACCAGGGCGAGATCGTCAACCTGACCGACCATCGTGCCGAGGCCTCGCGTCTGGGCCAACTGGATCTGCTTCATGACCTCGGCCCGGATCGCATCCTGCGGGAGTTCGCTGCCCTGAATTCGGGCACTCTGCCGGCTCCGGAACAGCCGCTGCTGCCGCATCTGGTCATGCCGGCTCACCATGACGTTCGCGAAAGCGATGTCGTCATGCGTCGCCTGCATGGAAACATGGCGGCGGCCGCCGAACGCGGCCCGGCGGATTTTTCCGAACTTCTCCTCGTGCCAGGCGTGGGTGCGCGCACGGTGCGCGCGCTGGCGCTCGTCGCCGAGGTGGTGCATGGCGCGCCGTGCCGTTTTTCCGATCCCGGCCGTTTCTCGCTCGCGCATGGCGGCAAGGACAGGCACCCGTTTCCCGTTCCGCTCAAGGTCTATGACGAGACGATCGGCGTGCTGAAGTCGGCCGTGCACAAGGCCAAGCTTGGCCGCGAGGAGGAAATCGGCGCGTTGAGGCGGCTCGACGATCAGGCTCGGCAGGTCGAGCGGTATGTCACCGGTCCCAGCCTGAAGGAGATTGTCGCCGGCGAATTCGACCAGTCGCATCTGCTTGGCGGCCGCAGTGTATTTGGCTGGGAGGCAGCGCCGGATAATCCGCCTGCCGAACTGGACAAGAAGACATGACAGGGAAGTGGTGCCGAACGCATACGCGTCGGGTCATGCCACGCGACGATACGTATAATTATCCCGGATGTATTCGTTGAAGAAGCGGCCCTTCGAGGAGGACTTCCTGAAAGCGGTATAGGTCGCGAGGGGAACGTCCATGTAGTCGTAACGATAGCCGGTCGGCACGAACCAGACGGAGAGGATCCTGGTCGCGGGATCGTATTGTGTGTTTTGGATCGCTGTCGACGGCATCTTGGCAACCTGACTGCTCAGCCGGATAAATCCGCCAGGGCAACGTCTGGTTCCGTGCAGCCATAATCTGTGTCACGTCTGGAGCGGGTGCCGATATTGCCTTGGGGTACGCTCCTCACCATCTAGGCGGGATGTCGCCGCTCAAATCGAAAGCCACCGCCCGCAACGTCGCACTCCAGCACGATCTCTTTGGCGATACCTCGGATCTGCCGGAGGGGTTCGCCTACCAGGCCGGATTGATCACCGCGCAGGAAGAGACACAGCTCGTCCAGCATCTGGAAGAACTGCCTTTCCAGGCGTTCGATTTCCATGGCCATCTCGCAAACCGGCGCGTCGTCGGGTTCGGCCTGCGCTACGATTACGATCGGCGCGAAGTCGTCGAGGCGCCGCCGATCCCCGATTTTCTGCTGCCTTTGCGCGAGAAGGTCGCGGCCTTTGCGCGCCGGCCTGCCGAGGCCTTCGCGCAGGTGCTGATCAATGAATACCGGCCTGGTGCCGGCATCGGCTGGCATCGCGACAAGCCGCATTTCGAAGATGTGGCTGGCGTCTCGCTGCTGGCGCCCTGCAGCTTCCGGCTTCGTCGAAAGAACAGTGACGGGTGGGACCGCCGGACCATTTTGGTCGAGCCGAGGTCAGCCTATCTCATGACAGGCCCTTCGCGCACCGAATGGGAGCACAGCATCCCACCGCTTGCCGAGCATCGCTATTCGATCACCTTGCGGACATTGAGGGCGTGAAACAGCTGAGCATCAGGGCTCCATCGGAAATCACATGATGCCGAAGGTCCTGTACGCCTCCACCGCGCTCATGCCCTCGCGGATCGCCCTGGCGACGAGCTTTTCGCCGCGCACCTTTTCCAGGGCCAGCCGCACCACCTCTTCCTCGGTTTGCCGTGGAACGACGAGGACACCTTCCTTGTCGCCAAACAGCAGTGTCCCCGGTTCGATCCGCACGCCGCCGATTTCGACTGCGCAGCGATAATCGACGACCTTGCCGCGCACGCCTTGGTCCTGCGCGTAGTAGCCGGTGCAGAAGCAAGGGAAACCCAGCGCCTTGATGCCGTCCGTGTCGCGGGCAAAACCGTCGACCAGCGCGCCATGCGCGCCGAGGATTTTCGCTCGCGTCGACATCAATTCGCCCCACAGCGCGTAGCGGGGCGAGGCGCCGCTGGCGACGTAGATCTCGCCGGGCTTCAAATCGTCAAGTGCCTCGAACATCAGCCCGAACGGCTCGGTCATCAGCGGATTGCGCGTCGGCTCACTTGACGGAAAAATATCGGTTTCCAGCACCGGCATGGCCCGGCCGAGCAGCCGCGTCTTCTCGTCGACAGGCTTGAACACGGGCGGCAGGAACTGATGCTGCAGCCCAAGCGTGTCCATCACGTCTCCGACGACCGCGACAAAGAGCTCCTTCTCAAACAGACGGTACATTTCAGCGTCGTCTGCATAGAGGCGGGTGGATGTGGTCATGAGGCTTGCCTCCGGGCGCTGGTTGATTGGATGGTGCGGGAGGGCCCGAGCGATGCGGCGTTCTGGACCAGCGCGCGCATGTAGCCGAGGGCAAAAGCCTTTCCGGCATGCCAGGGCGCGTCGCAGGACATTTCCGGCGTATGGTCGGGAATCATCACGCCGTCATAGCCCTCGTCGCGCAGGATGCGCACGATCTCGGCCATGTCGATGTCGCCGTCGTCGACAAAGGTCTCGTGGTATCTGGGCACCTTGCCGCGCACGTTACGGAAGTGGATGTAGCCGATACGCTTGCGCTGCGCGAAGCGGCGGACATGTTCGTATATGTCGTCGGCGCCTGGCATCTCCTGCAGCGAGCCGAGGCAGAGTTCGAGCCCGTTGGACGGTGAATCGACGATGTCCATCAGCCGGTCGTATTTCTCCGGCCGGTTGACGAGCCGCGCCGCGCCACGCAGCGCCTCGGCCGGCGGATCGTCGGGATGCGCCGCCATCACGACGCCGGCCTCCTCGGCCACCGGCACGATCTCGCGCAGGAAGGTGTCAAGCCGCTGCCAAAGCTCGCCGCTGGTGACTTTCACCGGTTCGGAATCCGGCCGTCCGGCGCGGTAGCGCATGTTCCAGACCACACCGTCGGGAAGGGGTAGATCGGGGTCGATGGCCGAGAGGTCGAGCCCCACCGACATTGCCTCGCCGCGTGCGAACGGTCCCCGCGACCAGCCCCAGACACCGGCAATGGAAAAATTATAGCCGATGCAGGGAATGCCGGCGCGCCCGGCATCGCGGACAAGGCGCTTCAACCCTTCGATCTGCTTTACCCTGTCGGGTCCGCCGAGCAGCACGTCGGACCAGAAGCGCGGCGAGAAATTCTCGATCGCCGCGATTTCCAGCCCATTCCCGCGCACCGTCTTCACCAGGCCGGCGAAATCCTCGTAGCTCCAAAGTTCATCGGTGGAGCAGTCACCCCAGCCTTCTTTCTCGCTGCCGGCTGACAGCGAAGGGTCGCGGCCGCGAAAGTAATTGGTGAGGTGGGCAACGATGTGAGACGCGCCCGCCTGCCGCGCGAAACGGAAATTGTCCGGGGTCAGCGACTCCCGGTAAAGGCCAAGACCGATCTTCATGTTTCTACTTCACACCGATACCGGCGGTCAGGCCGCCGTCGATCTTGTAGTCCGCGCCGGTGCAGAAGCCGGCCTTGGACGAGCACAGGAAAGCGATGAGCTCCGCCACCTCTTCCGGTTCGCCGATGCGGCCGAGCGGATGGGCCGCGCCGAAGCGCCTGTAGGCCTCTTCGACATCGGCATCGCTGCCATTGTCGCCGCGCGCGGCTTTCTCGAGGATCGGCGTGCGGATCGAACCCGGGCTCACCGAATTGACCCGGACGCCTGAAGCCGCGTAGTCGAGCGCCAGCGAACGTGTCAGCGTGTGGATGGCGCCTTTGGTCGTCGCATAGGCGGCGACGTTCTGCTGACAGGCGAAGCCCTGCACCGAAGCGACGTTGACGATGGCGCCGCCGCCGCGCTTGACCATTTCCGGGATGCCGAAATGCGCGGTCAGATAGATCGAGCCGACATTGACCGTCATCGCCCGGTTCCAGGTTTCCCAGTCGGTCGTCGTCGCGGTTCCGTAGGGATGGACCGCGGCGGAATTGACGATGATGTCGATGCCGCCGAACTTCGCGACACCGGCCGCGACCGCATCGCGAACCTGGTCGGAGACGGAAACATCCACGGTCTGCACCAGCGCCTTGGCTCCGGCCTTGGCGAGGCTTTCCTGCATGGCGGTGTTGGCTGTCCGGTCGATGCCGCAGGCGATGATCGCAGCACCCCCTTGGGCCAGGCGCCTTGCGGTGGCGAGCGCGATGCCGGTCGTGCCGGTCACCAGCGCAACCTTGTTCTCAAAATCAAGCATGGGGCAAATCCTTGGAAGATGACATGTCTGGCGACGGCACCATCGGAGCGGCGCGGGCATTTTCGAGATCGTCCGGGACGAAGCGCAAGCCGAAATCGAGATGCCGGCTCATCAGGTAGCTGTAGGCGATGCGGTCGCGTGCGCGCAGCGCGGCGATAATCTCGCCATGGGCACGGCGTGTTTCACCGAGCACCGGGCGGATCGATTTGCCGACGGTCATGATGTGCTGGATGACGGGCGATAGGAACTGGTACGTCTGCACCAGCATGCGGTTGCCGGCGAGCTTCATCAGCGCCATGTGGAAATCGAAATCGCGCTGCGCGGCTTCCTGGACATCCTTGGCGGTTTCTATCAGGCCGTTGACCTCATCCAGGGCGCCGAGTTCGGCGACGCTGGCGTTGAGAATGATGTGGTCGCCGATGCTCACCTCGATAATGCGGCGAAATCCCTGGATGTCGTTGAACGACGTCTTGGAGATGTCCATCTGCGCGGCGAAAAAATTCTGGATCGCGACATTCTGGCGATCGGCCAGCACCGCGCCGACACGCGGCTTGGGATCGATCAGCCCGTAGGTGCGGATGGTGCGCAGCGCCTCGCGTATCGTGTTGCGGCTGGCGCCGAACAATTCGCCGAGTTCCCGCTCGGTAGGCAGGACGTCGCCAACGGACATGGCGCGGTTGCGAATGAGGTCGAGGATCTGCCGCACCGTCTGGTCGACGGCAGAGCTGCTGACGCCGGCATCTTCCGCCAGATCGTGCCCAGCCTGTTCCAACGGCTACCTCCTTGTTATTTGTTGGACCAGATTAGAGTTTGATTGGAAGGAAATCAACTGCAGGGTTGCAAAAAGGTGCTGTTGACAGAGTTGTGGTCCAACAATATGGTTTGCATCATCTGACGATTAGGAGGCTTCATGGAACAGTGTTGGCGCTGGTATGGTCCGGATGATCCGGTGACGCTTGAACATGTCAAGCAGGCTGGCGCCACCGGTGTGGTTTCAGCCCTTCACCACATCTACGACGGCAGGGCCTGGCCTGAGGCCGAAGTGCTCGAGCGCAAGCGGATCATCGAGGCAGCCGGCCTGACATGGTCGGTCGTCGAGAGCATCCCGGTCCACAATTCATTCAAGATCGGCGCGCCCGAACGCGAGCGCTATGCCGGCTATTATCGCGACAGCATACGCGCGCTCGCCAAGGCCGGCATCAAGACGATCTGCTACAATTTTATGCCGGTGGTGGACTGGACCCGCACCGACCTGATGTATCGCCTGCCGACGACGGGCTACGCGCTGCGCTTCGACGCTATCGACTTCGCCGCCTACGATCTTTTCGTGCTGCAGCGCAAGAATGGCGCCGCCAGCTATACGCCGGCGCGCATTGCCGAGGCCGAGAAGCGGCTGAAGGTGCTGACGCCAGAGCGGATCGACCAGATCGAGCGCAACCTTATCGCCGGCCTGCCGGCGACCGAGCGCAGCTATAACAGGGACAGTTTTCGCGAGGCCTTGGCGGAATACGATGCGATCGGGCCGAAGGAGTTGCGCGACAACCTTGCCTGGTTCCTGCGCGAGATCATTCCGGCGGCCGAAGACGAGGGGGTGCGCATGTGCATCCATCCTGACGATCCGCCATTCTCGCTCTATGGCCTGCCGCGCGTCGTTTCGACTGCTGAGGATGCGCGTTTCATCCTCAATGCCGTCGACAGCTCGGCCAATGGGCTGACCTTCTGCACCGGCTCCTACGGCACGCGTGCCGACAACGACATTGTCGCCATGATCAAGGAATTCGCCGACCGCATCCATTTCGTGCATCTGCGCAACATCACCATCGAGGAGGACGGCTCGTTCCACGAGGCCGAGCATCTCGAGGGTGGCACCGACATGGCGCACGTCATCCTCGCTTTGATGCAGGAAGAGGCGCGCCGGCGGAAGGAAGGCCGTGCGGACTGGCGCATTCCAATGCGGCCGGACCACGGCCATCTGCTGGCCGACGACATCGGCAAGGAAAAGATCAATCCAGGATACTCGCTGATCGGCCGGCTCAAAGGCCTCGCCGAACTGCGCGGCATCATGCGCGCTGTGGAGCGGTTCGAACTGGCGTGAAGCCCCCGGTAGGCGAGTGGCTGTTTGCATATGTAAAAGTTACTTGTCCATGTGAAAATACCTGCTACTAAAGCGGGCCGGGTGGAGATGCCCGGTTCCAGGGAGGAATTGCCTGAAATGACAAGACTGCGTGGTCTTGCGTGGGATCATCGACGTTGCTGGGGTCCGCTGGACGCCAGCGTCGCGCCCTATCGCGCTGGCAATCCTGGCCTGGAAATCGAGTGGGACCGCCGCAGCCTCTATGAGTTCGGCGAGGGTGCCCTCGGCCCGGTGCTAGGCACCTATGACCTGGTCGTGTTCGACCACCCTTTCATCGGCGACATCGCGCAGGACGAACTGATGGTGCCGTTCGATGCCTATTTGTCGGCCGAGCAAATCCGCTTCTTCGAAAACGATTCAGTCGGTGCGTCCTGGCGCTCTTACGAAAAGAACGGGCGCCAGTGGGCGCTGCCGATCGACGCCGCTTGCCAGGTCGCCTCCTACCGTCCTGATCTTCTGGAGCGCTACGGACCGGTGCCGCGCACGCATGAAGAGGTGGTCGAACTCGGCCAGCGCGCGCGCAAGGACGGCAAGTGGCTCGGCCTGCCGTTCGTACCGACGGATGCCATGTGCATGCTTCTGACGCTTGGCAGCCCACAGGAGAAGGGCCAGCAATTCATTGCCAGGGAAAGGGTCGAGCAGGCGATCGGGCAATTGCGGGAGCTTGCGGCGCTGTCGCATCCGAACTCATCGAAATGGAACCCGATCCGCTGCTACGATCACATGATCGCGCATGACGATGTGGTCTATGTGCCGTTCGCATTCGGCTATGTGAACTACGCCTCGAAAATCGACAGGCCGTATCTGCGCTTTGCCGACGTGCCGACCCCGCACGCCGCCGGCGCCTTGCTCGGTGGTGCCGGTATCGGCGTCAGCGCCCAGTCGAAGCACAAGCAGGCCGCGATCGACTACGCGCTGTTCCTGTGCTCGCCCGAATACCAGCGGGGCGACTACGTGAAGGCGGGCGGACAGCCCGGATCGTTGGCTGCCTGGAAGGACGCTGGGGTCAACGGTCTCTCCGGTGATTTCTTCTCCTCCACGCTGCGGACGATCAGCTCCTCCTATCTGCGTCCGACGCATCCGGGTTTCATCACCTTCTTCCGCGAATGCGCGCCGCATGCGGCCGCAGCGATAGACGGCGATCTATCGGCGGCCGAACTCGCGGACCACGTCAATCGCCTCTACCGCGAAACCAGGCAACCGGAACGGAGCATCGCCTAATGGCCGCCAGCGTTGCCGAGACCCTGGACGACAGCGAAAGCGGCCGCAATGGCTATCGCGTGCCGGCGGTGGAGAAAGCGCTCGACGTTCTGGAGTTCATGGCGACCAGCGCCGAAACGCTGACCCAGACCGAGATCGCGACCGGCCTTGGCCGCTCCATCCACGAGATTTACCGCATTCTGCTTCTCTTGGAGAAGCGCGGCTACATCTTCCGCATGCAATCGGACCGCTTCCGGCTCTCGCTGAAGCTGTTCGAACTGGCGCACATGCATCCGCCGGTGAACCGGCTTGTCGAATGCGCGCTGCCGGTGATGCGCGAATTGACCGCCAATGCCGACCAGAGCTGCCACCTCGTGGTGCGCGAAGGCCAGAATGCGCTGGTGGTTCTGCAGATCGATTCACCGCTGCCCATGCGCTATTCGGTGGCGTTGGGGTCGCATTTTCCGATCCTCGAAACCAGCTCGGGTGCCGTGC
Source organism: Mesorhizobium sp. B2-3-5 (assembly GCF_006442395.1). NCBI lineage: Bacteria > Pseudomonadati > Pseudomonadota > Alphaproteobacteria > Hyphomicrobiales > Phyllobacteriaceae > Mesorhizobium > Mesorhizobium sp. B2-3-5. Next base: position 45,496 of record NZ_VFVX01000033.1, read on the forward strand.
TGCTTGCCCATTCGAACCGCGCCGAGCGCGACCGCATCGTCGAGCGCATCGTGGCCGCCGGCGAAGGCCAGGGCAGCCGGGCCGAAATCGAAGCGCGGCTGAACGAGGTTGCCAGGCTCGGTTACGAGATGCGTGCCTCGCTGGCGGTCGAAGCCTGCACCAACATCTCGATGCCGGTGCGCGACCACACCGGCGCCGTCATTGCCGCGCTCACCGTTCCGCTGCTGCCGCAGAAGGCGGCGCGGTTCGACCGCGATACCGTCTTCGAGCGCACCCGGGCCGCCGCCGAAAAGATATCGGCGGCGCTCGGCTGGGGCGAATCCACCTCTTCCTTACGTGCCGACCCGGAACGGCGGGACTACCCGTTCAGCGATTAACAAAAGCGATAAAACCTGGGAGAAGAAAATGCACTGGTCCAAGTCAATCCTGTTCGCATCCGCCGCCGTGCTGGCGATGAGCGCGGCAGCCGCGCATGCCGAGAACATGCCCAAGCGCATCGGCTACGTCACCAACTACGCCACCCATGAGTGGTATCAGAACGTCATCAAGGGCATGAAGGCTCACGGCAAGGAACTCGGCATCGAGGTCGAGGTGCAGGACGCCAATCTCGATATATCGAAGCAGGTCGCCGCGGCCGAAGACTTTATCGCCAAGGGCGTGGACGTGCTGATCATCACCCCGGTGAACGAGGAAGGCGTGGTGCCGCTGCTGCGTCAGGCCAAAGCCGCCAACATCCCCGTTGTGCTCGAGGGAAACCCGGTCAAGGGCATGACCACGATGGTCGCCATCTGCGACTACGACACCGGCTACATGTCTGGCGTCGAAGCCGGCAAATATGCCAAGGAAAAGCTCGGCGGCGTTGCCAAGGTGATGAATGTCGGCCTGCCGCTGCTTTCGGCCACGGTGCTGCGCTCGCACGGCTTCATGGACGGGCTGAAGACCATCGTCCCTGATGCGGTCATGGTCCACGACCTCGATGGCGGCGGCAACCCGGACCGCGCGCTCGAAGTGTCATCGGCGGCCCTCGCCAAGAACGCCGACATCAACATCATCTACGGCATCAACGATTCATCCTCGCTGGGCGGCCTGCAGGCCTGGAAGGCGGCTGGCAAGTCGCAGGACGGCCTGTTGACCGTCGGCACCGGAGGCGAAGGCCTTGCCTTCATCAACGCGATGCAGAACGAGCCGTCCTACCGTATCGAAGCCGCGATGTTCCCGGAGAAGGAAGGCCTCACCGCCATCGATGCCGCGGTCAAGCTCTTCAACAAAGAGGAAGTGCCGGAGCACATCGTCAGCCCGACCGCGCCGATGAACGGCGAGGACTGGAAGAAGTACTACGATTATGACGGCAAGATCCGTACCATCAAATGGGATGCCGTCAACGCGCTGCAGCCGCCGGCAAAGTGCATGAAGACCTCGGCTGACCTGAAGAAGTAAGGCCGGCCGACATTGCCCTTCCCGCAATGCGGGAAGGGCGCCTAGTCAAGAGCTGTTGACGGCCAAGGACAGGCGCGACGCCTGGGACAATCGGCCCGGAATGGACTGAAATGAGCGAGCTTACTCACGCCACCGCGCCGAAGCGCTTTATCGGCGGCCAGCTTCTGGGCAGCAGCCAGCTTGTGCTCGGTATCATCCTGGCAGCGCTGTGCATCGCTATCTCGATCGCCGCGCCACAGTTCTATTCGGAGGCCAACATCATCGCCATCCTGCGCCAATGCGCGCTGGTGCTGATCGTCGCCTCGGGCATGACCATGCTGATCATCACCGCCGAGGTCGACCTGTCGGTCGGCGCGTCGCTCGCCTTCGTCGGCTGCATCGGGATGGCGGTGCTCAATTCCACCCACAGCCTCACGCTGGGCATGCTGGCGGCCCTTGCCTTTGCCGGCGGGGTCGGCCTGTTCAACGGGCTGGTCGTCACCCGATTGCGGGTAAATTCGTTGATCGCCACCATCGGCACCATGATGATGCTGCAGGGCGGCGTCTATCTCTTCACCCGCGAGGCGGTGCAGAACCACAACCAGTTGGCCAGCTTCACCGATCTCGGCGCCGGCTATGTCGGCGCGGTGCCGGTTCCCGTCATCCTGGCGGCGCTGATCTTCGTGGTCGCCTATGTGACACTGCGTTTCACCACGCTCGGCCGCTACCTCTACGCGGTCGGCGCCAATGAAAAGGCGGTGCGCCTGTCCGGCCTGCGTTCCGAACGCCTCAAGCTGTTTGCCTTCGTCGTCACCGGCCTGTGCGTTGGCGCCGCCGGCATGATCCTGTCGTCGCTGATGAATGCCGGCCAGCCGACCGCCGGCCGTGGCTTTGAACTGACGGTCATCGCCGCCGTCATCCTCGGCGGCACGAGCCTGCTCGGCGGCCGCGGTTCGCTGTTCGGCACCTTGCTCGGCGTGCTGGTGCTGAAGGTGATCGACAACGGCATCATCATCCTCGGCTGGAACCAGGACCTGCAGATGGTGGTGCCGGGCGTCGTCATCATCCTGGCCACCTATCTCGACATCATCCGGAACAGAGCCAATGTCCGTTGATTTTCTTCACCCCGGCGAAGGCGTGGTCATCGACAAGGATGTGCCGGCGCTGGAGCTGCGCGGCATCGACAAGCGCTTCCCGGGTGTGGTGGCGCTGGACAATGTCGACTTCACCCTTGAGCCCGGCAAGATCCATGCCCTGATGGGCGAGAACGGCGCCGGCAAGTCGACGCTGATCAAGATCATGGCCGGCGTCTATGGCAAGGATGCCGGCACCATTCGGCTGCGCGGGCGCGAGGTCGACATCAAGTCGCCGCGCGACAGCTTGAAGGAAGGCATCAAGGTCGTCTTCCAGGAGATCGCGCTGATTTCCGAATTCACCGTCGCCGAGAATATCTTCCTCGAAGGCTATCCGACCGGCAGGGCCGGCTCGATCGACTGGAAGAAGATCCGCGCCGATTCAGCCGCCCTGTTCAATCGCATCGGCTTCAACGTCGATCCGGCGGCGCGCACCGGATCGCTGCCTGTCAGCCAGCAGCAGATGGTCGAGATAGCACGCGCGCTCGCCCATGAAGCCCGCGTGGTGGTGATGGACGAGCCGACGTCCTCGCTGACGCCGAACGAGGTCTCGCTGCTGTTCACCGTCATCCGACGGCTGGCCAGCCTCGGCATCGCTGTGGTCTATGTCAGCCACAAGCTCGACGAGGTCTTCGAGATCGCCGACACGGTGACGGTGCTGCGCGACGGGCGTCACATCTCGACCAAGCCGATCGGCGAACACACCAGCGACACGCTGATCCAGGACATGATCGGCCGGCGCATCGACAATCTGTTTCCCCGCCAGCGCGGCGCGGCAGGCAGCAAGGTTGCCCTGTCGGTGGAGAAGCTCAGCACGGCGAAGAAGCTCGACGATGTGTCGTTCGAGGCACGCGCCGGCGAGGTGCTTGGCTTCTTCGGATTGATGGGGGCGGGCCGCACCGAACTCGCCAAGGCGATCGTCGGCTATGATCCGATCATTTCGGGAAAGATCACCGTCGACGGCAGCCGGCTCGCGCCGCATGACACGCGCACCGGCGTCCGGCTCGGCATCGGCCTGCTCACCGAAGACCGCAAGAGCGAGGGACTGATGGGCGAGCTGCCTGTCTACCAGAATGCCAGCCTGGCCTCGCTTGGTGCCTTCGCCCGACTGGGCTTCGTCGACAAAGCGAAAGAGCACCGCGCGGTGCAGGATTATGTCGACCGCTTCCGCATTAAGACGCCCAGCCTGTTCCAGCAGGTGAAGAATCTGTCGGGCGGCAACCAGCAGAAAGTGCTGATCTCGCGCTGGCTGATGCGCGGCCTCAAGGTCATCGTCGTCGACGAGCCGACGCGCGGCATCGATGTCGGCGCCAAATCGGAAATCTTCGCGCTGATCGACCGGCTCGCCGGCGAAGGCCTGGCGGTGGTCATGATGACGTCCGAGATGCCGGAGCTGCTTGGTCTGTCCGACCGCATCGCGGTGATGTGCGAAGGCCGGCTGACCGCGATCATGTCGCGCGATGAAGCGACGCAAGAGAACATCCTCAATGCGGCGATCGGGTGAGACAATGACGCTTCGCGATCGGCCCAGCCTTTTCGAAGGGAGCAAGCGATGAGCCTTGCTAGCACGGCTTCCGCAAAAACCCAGCCATCCACGCTGGCGCGGCTCTTTGCCCGGCAGGAGCTGGCTCTGCTTGTCTGCCTCATCCTGGTGCTGGCGTTCTTCTCCGTCACGGTCGAGAATTTCTTTTCCGTGCGCAACCTGACCAATGTGCTTGGCCAGGCCTCGCTGCCGCTCATCGCTGGCATCGGCTGCGCGGTCGTCTTCATCTCCGGCGAAGTGGACATCTCCATAGGATCGCTGCTGGCAACCATCGCCCTGCCGCTGATCATCATCATGAACGACACCAACTCTTTGCTCCTCGGTGTCGGTGGTGCGCTGCTGTTTGGGCTGATCATCGGCGCGGTGAACGGCTATCTCACCGCTTATGCCGGCATCAACTCGCTGATCGTGACCCTCGGCACGATGTTCATCATGCGCGGCGGCGTCTATCTTTACACCGGCCAACGCGCGATCCCGGACGATGCCAGCCTCGACAGCTTCATCGCGCTGTCGGATGGCCGGCTGTTCAACATCATGCCGTATTCGGCGGTCATTGCCATCGTCCTGCTTGTTGCCTTCGGCTACATGATGCAGCACCGGCCGTTCGGGCGGCAGATCTACGCCGTTGGCGGCAATCAGGAAGTGGCGCGTCTGGCGGGTTACGATGTGCGGCGCGTCAAGTTCGTCTGTTTCATCATCAGCGCGCTACTGGCGACGGTCGCCGGCATCATCCTGGCCGCGCGGGTCGGCTCGGCGCAGCATACGGCGGGGTTGAATTTCGAATTCCAGGTCGTGGCCGCCACGGTGCTTGGCGGGGTCAGCCTTGCCGGTGGCATCGGCAGCCTGACCGGCATGGCGCTCGGTGTGCTCATCCTGCAGTTCCTGTCCAATGGTCTGCGCGGGCTCGGCCTGCCCACCGAATGGCAGCTGGTTATCACCGGCATGATCATCATTGCGGCCGTCGCTTTCGACGAGGCGAAACGCCGGCGCGCGAACGGAGGCTGATATGGCTCGTCTTGAAGGAAAAACCGCTATCATCACCGGCGCCGCGGACGGCATCGGCCATGCGATCGCCGAGGCCATGGCGCGGGAAGGGGCGCACGTCTTCCTGGGCGACATCGCCGATAGCGCGGGCGAGGACTTTGCGGCGGTATTGCGAGCAGCCGGGCATCGGGCCGACTATGTGCATTGCGATGTCTCGCGTGAGGCCGATATCGCGGGCCTCATCGACAGTGCCGTGAAGAAGACCGGGCGTCTCGACATCCTGGTCAACAATGCCGCCATCGCCATCGGCGGCATGCCCGTGCATGAAATGACCGACGAGCAGTGGCATCGGCTGATGTCGGTCAACCTGACCAGCGTGTTTCGCGGCTGCAAATATGCGCTGCCGCACATGATCGCGCAGAAGTCCGGCTCGATCATCAACATGGCTTCCGCACAAGGCCATATCGGCCTCGACGGCTGGACCGCCTATGCCGGCGCCAAGGGCGCGGTGATGGCAATGACGCGCCAGATGGCGGTCGAATTCGGGCCGATGAACATCCGCGTCAATTCGATCTCGCCCGGCACCATCAACACGCCGATGAACGACAGACTGATCAAGGAAATCGGCGGCAACCTCGCCAAGGCCTGGGTCAAGATGCATCCGCTCGGCCGTATCGGCGAACCCTCTGAAGTGGCCGAGGCGGCTGTCTATCTCGCCTCCGACGCGGCGGGCTTCACGACCGGTACTGATCTGCGCGTCGACGGCGGACTGACCGCCGCGCCGCGCTACGTTCCCGAACTGCTTTGAAACTTTGAAACGAGACATGAAATGAACAAGGCCCTCGAAGGCGTCCGCATCCTCGACTTCAGCCATCTGCTGCAGGGGCCGTTCGCTACGCAGCTGCTCGGCGACATGGGCGCCGATGTCATCAAGGTCGAGCGCGCCGGCGCCGGCGATATGTTCCGCGGCATGACCTTCTTCGCCAAATGGGTGGGCGGCTCGGAAAGCCCGAACTTCCTCGCCTGGAACCGCAACAAGCGCTCGATCGCGCTGAACCTGAAGAGCCGCAAGGTCCATGCCATCGTCATGGAGATGGCCAAGAGCGCCGACGTGGTGGTGCAGAATTTCCGCCCCGGCGTGCTGGCCAAGCTCGGCTATGGCTATGAGGACTTCAAGGCCGTCAATCCGCGCATCATCTACTGCTCGGGTTCGGGCTATGGCGAGGAAGGCCCCTATGTCGAACGTCCCGGCCAGGACATGCTGATCCAGGGGCTCGCCGGGCTGATCGCCAACACTGGCCGTGGTGACCAGGCTCCGGTTCCCGCCGGCGCGGGCCTCGCCGACCAGATCGGTGCCATGAACATGGTCTATGGTATCCTGTCGGCGCTTTACTATCGTGAGAAGACCGGCAAGGGCCAGAAGATCGAGGTCAACCTGCTGGCCGGCCTTCTGGCGCATCTCAACCAGGAATATGTCGCCGTGCTCAACCTCGGCGAAGATTTCGTGCGCCCGAACTCCGGCATCGGCCATCCCGGCATGCAGGCGCCGTTCGGCATCTACGAGACGAGTGACGGCGGCTACGTGTCGATCGCCATGAGCCCGTTCAAGACGTTGTACGAAGTGCTGGAGGCACCGCAGCTCGCCCTCTATGACGACCTGAAGACCTTGTTCGACAAGCGCGACGAGGTGTTCGAGAAGGTCAATGCCGAGACGAAGAAATTCGGCACGCAGGATTTGCTGGCGCGGCTTCTGGCGGCCGACATCTGGTGCGCGGAGGTGAAGGATATCCGCCGCGCGGCCGAGGACCCGCAGGTCACGCATATGGGCATGATCACCAGCTACGATCATCCTCGTGGCGGCAAGGTGCGGGTCGTGGCGCCCGCGGTCAAGATGAGCGAGACGCCGGCGACTATCGAGCGGCCGGCCCCACTGGTCGGCCAGCACGGCCGCGAGATCCTGGCCGAGTTCGGCCTGTCGAAGGATGAGATCGCGGCGCTGGAAGCGTCCGGCGACATGACCGTGGATGCGGCCTGACGATGCGCGCCTACCAGACACTCACGGTCGAAACCGCCGGCCGTGTCGCGATCGTCACCTTCCGCCGCGCCGACCAGCTCAACGCCATGAACCGGCTGATGCAGGGCGAGATCACCGAGGCCTTCGAGGCTCTGTCGGCCGAGGAGGGCGTCGGTGCGATCGTGGTGACCGGCGAGGGGCGCGGCTTCATGGCCGGTGCCGACATCAAGGAATATGCCGCGCAAACCGGCCCCGAATTCGACACGTTCCAGGCTGCCGGCACACGCATGTATGCGGCAATCGAGAACAACCGCAGACCGGTGATCGCCGCGGTCAATGGTTTCGCTCTGGGCGGCGGCATGGAGCTGGTGCTGTGCTGCGATATCGTCATCGCCAACCAGTTCGCCAAACTCGGCCTGCCGGAGATCAAGCTCGGGCTGATCCCGGGCGGCGGCGGCACGCAGCGCACCGTCGCCAAGCTCGGCCGCAACCGCGCCAATCTTCTCCTGATGACCGGAGCCATCGTGCCGGCCTCGGAATTCGTCCATGCCGGGCTGGTCAATGAGATCGTCGATGTCGACCGGCTGATGCCGCGTGCGCTGGAACTGGCGGGGATGATCGCCGCCGAGCCCGCCGCTGCCATCGAAGGGCTGAAGGCGCTGACCGCGCATGCCATGTCGGGTGATCTGGCCGACGGCCTCGCCATGGAGCGCGACATACTGGGCGATCTCTATCGCGGCGAGATCGGCCAGCAACGCGTCAAGGAATTCGCCGACAGGAGTGCTGTGAAGAAGGCCGGGCCGTGAAAGGCAACGACGACTATCGCGGACTGGGCTGGGCGCATGGCGCGCTGACCGTCCAGCGGCTCGGCGCGATGCTGGCGCCGGTCACGTTCCTGCTGGCCGATGGCCGGCAGGTCTCGCCAATGCACGTTGCACCGTGGTCGAACGAACCGGAGGCGGGAGCGCTGCCTGGTATCCTGCGTAAACTGCGCGGTGAATGGCCTTGCGTGCCCTTCGGCTATTCGGTGCCTGCCGACGAATGGCCCGGGAATTGGGCACGCGTCATGGGGCCGCCGGAACAGGATGAAGAGGTCCATGGCCACAGCTCCAACCATGACTGGAGCTGGCACCACAACCGGAGCGGGTCGCTGTCGCTGATACTGGACTATCCCCGGGGCAGCCCTGTCGAGCGGGTTGAACGGACGATAACACCTGATCAATCAGCGCCAGCCATCGACATTGAATTCAAGGTCGTCGTCCGCCGCGCCTGCCGCTTGCCGATCGGCCTGCATCCGGTGTTCCGGCTGCCTTTCGAGACGGGCGCGGCCACGCTAGAACTCGGCCACTTCGAGCAGGGCCGTACCTATCCTCACGATGTCGAACCGGGTGTTGAGCTGTTTGCCCGGAACTCGACGTTCGCCGACTTGAGCAGCGTGCTCGCCCGAGGCGGCGGAATGGCTGACGCCTCGCGCCTGCCATTGGCCGCGGACACCGAGGAACTGCTGCAGATCGAAGGCGTCGACGGCATGGCGACGCTCGCCAACCATGAGGACGGGTACCGGGTGACGCTTGGGTGGCAGAAGGAGCATTTCCCAAGCCTCCTGCTCTGGTACTCCAATCGCGGCCGCAAGGCGGCTCCCTGGAATGGGCGCCATGTCGCCATCGGCATCGAGCCGGTCAGCTCGCCCTTCGGGCTCGGCCCGGCAACCGCTAAGGCCGACAATCCCATCGCCCAATCCGGTATCGCGACGGCGCTGGACTTCTCGCCAGAACAACCGTTCGTGACCCGTTATCGCATCGAGGCATCCGCGCTGTGACGAACCGTGCCGCAATGTCCCTGGTCAAGCCGAACCGGCCGCGTTTCACTGATGTCGCCGGACTGGCCGCTATGGTCGGCCAAGGCGGCTCGCTCGGCGTCGGCGGCCACCATTTCGCCCGGCTGCCGATCGCCTTGCTGCGTGCGATAGCCCAATCGGGCGCCAAGGACTTGCACTACGTATGCTGGGCAGGTGGATTGCCGCTCGAACTGATGCTCGAAGCAGATGCTGTGGCGGAAATCGACCTTTGCTTTTCCAGCCTCGACATTTTCGGCCTGCCGCCCCGGTTCCGTGCCGCCGCTGAGAGCGGTGCCATTCCGGTTCGCGATTGGACGGCGCTCGCGATGATCCAGGCGCTGCGCGCCGCCCAGCAAAACCTGCCGTCCATGCCGTTCCAGCTTCCGCTGGGATCAGACATGCTGGCGCGGGTGCCAGGTGCGCATGCCGCGTCCGATCCGATTTCCGGAGCCGCCACCGGGTTCATCCCACCATTGCGGCTCGATACGTTCGTCGTCCACGCCCAGCGCGCGGATGAAAGCGGCAATGTGCAGATCATCGGGCCGCGCGCCTTGGACTTCGCCATGGCGGGAGCCGCGCGACAGGTGCTGGTCACGGTCGAGGAGATCGTGCCGGTCGGGACGCTTCGGCATGACGAGCGCCAGAGCATCCTCACCCGCAACCAGGTTTCGGCCATAGCGCTGGCGCCCGGCGGCGCTTATCCGGCCTCGTGTCTGCCATTCTATGTCACGGACTATCAGCGATTGGCGGAGGCATTCGCGGCCCGGGAAACACCACTGGCGGACAATCTGCGCCTGCCTTCCAAAGGTGTTCCGGCGCCGCTTCAAGAAGCTGCAAAGGTTCGTGCGGAAACGGTCGTCGCGATGCCCACGCCGGTGCACGGCGAAATGAAAGCGTCCGTCGACGAGATCATTGCCGCCCGTATCGCGGCCGAGCTCGACAATGAGAGTTTTGCCAGCGCCGGCGCGGTGTCGCCGCTGGCCAACGTCGCCTACCGGCTGGCCAAGGCTACCCACGCGCCCGACATGATCATCGCGACAATGAGCTGCGGCCACCTCGACATCGCGCCGAGCCCGATGATCCTGTCGCTGATCGAGAGCCTGGATTGCGAGACGGCGGTGGCGCATGCCGGTGGCGACGACACTTATTCGACCTACTATCAGGCGGGTGCGGTGACCCATGAGATCGTCGGCGCCGCCCAGGTTGACCGGCGCGGCCGCGTCAACACCATCGAACTGCGCAAACCGGGCGGTGGCCCGATCCGGCTGCCGGGGCAGGGCGGCATGGCCGACATCGCCAACATGCATCGCGACTATTTGCTCTATCTCCCACGCCATTCGGTCCAGTCACTGGTGGATAAGGTGGAGATCGCGAGTTCCGCCCGTGGGCTGCTGACGCCGGCCGAGCGCGAGCCGATGGGCTATCGCACCGGCAAGGCGCTGGTCTTCACCGATCTCTGCGTCTTCCGGCTTGATCAGATATCCAGGGAATTGACCGTCATCGAGATCATGCCCGGCGTTAGGTACCGGCAGATCCGCGACGCCACCGGTTTCGCGGTGACATTCGGCGCCGATTGCCGGGAGGTTCCGCTGCCTTCCGGGGAGGCGCTTGCCATCTTGCGAAACCGCATCGACCCACTCGGCCTGCGTCGCTTGGAATTCGTCAGCGCCAAGGAGCGCGGTGCGCTCATCGCGGAGATTCTTGCGGCCGACCGCGCCATGGTCGCACGCTGTATCGCCGCCCAGAGATCGCTCACCGAAAGCTGAGGACCCATGGCCAAGCCGTTGCTCGACATGTCCGCCGCGCGCGTCTTTTTCGACGGCATCTTCACCAATCCGCGCGTCGCGCACCCGGAGGGCGTTGCGGTCCACCGTGACGGATCGATCTGGTGCGGCACCGAAACCGGCGACCTGCTGCGGCTCGCCGCCGATGGCGGTTCGGTCGAGCGCATGGGTGGCACGGACGGCTTTCTGCTTGGCATCGCCTTCGACAGCGCGGGGAACTGCTTTGCCTGCGATCTCAGGCATGCCGCGATCTTCCGCTGGGACGCCGCGACAGGCCGGATGGAGCGCTTCGCGTCGTCCGGCATCCGTGTGCCGAATTATCCCATAGTCGATGAGGCAAGGGGCTGGCTCTACGTGTCCGACAGCGTTGGCGAGGATCATCGCTCGGGCATCTTCCGCTACCACCTTGAGACGGGCGAGGGCGGCCTGTGGTGCCGGGAGGCCATGTCGTTCGCCAACGGCATGGCCATGGCGCCGGAGGGGAGCGGCCTCTATGTCGTGGAAAGCGATGCAGCCTGCATCAGCCATGTGCCGATCCAAGCCGACGGCACGGCAGGGCCGCGAAAAGTCGTCGTCGATGGCGTGCACAACGTTCCCGACGGCGTCGCCTTCGCGCCGGACGGCTCGCTGTTCATCTCGTGCTACGAGCCAAGCCGCATCTATCGCTGGCGTGTCGACAAAGGTCTCGAAGTGCTGATCGAGGACCCGGCGGCAACCATGCTGGCGCACCCCACCAACATCGCCTTCAAGGGCGACAAACTCTACACGGCAAATCTTGGCCGCTGGCATGTCACCGAGATTGATCTGGCGGCTCTTCGAGAGACAAACAGCTGAGTTGCGGCATCATGCCATGGCCATCATTGCCCGGCTAAGCAACGGTGCTTTCCTCGCCGGCTTTTTTGACCTTGCGCCGCAGTTCCGCCTCGATGCGTTCGATGCTCATCGGCGTGGTGTCGACATATTTCTCGAAGACCAGCTTGCGACAGAGCGGGCGCGGCGATGCCTCGACGGTGGCCAACAATTTCATCGTGCTGGCACGCAAATTCCCGAGTTCGACCGTGTAGTGCTGACCAGCGCTCTCTTCACGCGTTGCCGACGTCCCAGGGGAGCGACTCTCGCGCCGCCAGGACCAGCCATCGGTGCAGGGCCGTGGCGTACCAAAAGGACAATGCTCTTTGACGACCTTCCCCTTCACTGAAGCCACTCCAATCCAGTTTCAAGCGCCGCTGCCGAAGACGTCGGATGTCGTGATTGTCGGCGGCGGCATCATCGGCGTGACCGCGGCCTTGTTCCTGGCGCGGCGCAACATACCGGTGACTTTGCTGGAGAAGGGGCGCATCGCCGCCGAGCAGTCCTCGCGCAACTGGGGCTGGATACGCCAGCAGGGCCGCGATGCGGACGAACTGCCCATCGTCATCGAAGCGCAGCGTCTCTGGCGGCAACTGGCCGAGGAGACCGGCGAGGACATAGGCTTGACGCAGACGGGCGTTACCTACCTTGCGCGCACCGACAAGGAAATGGCCGGTTTCGCCAAGTTCCTGAAGATCGCCGAAGCTCACGGCGTCGACACACGTCTTCTCGACCAGGGTGAGACCGCGAGGCTGATTCCGACCATGTCGCGCTCCTTCAAGGGCGCCATGACCACGCCGTCGGACATGCGTGCCGAGCCCTGGGTCGCTGTGCCGGCGCTTGCCCGCCTGGCCGCTCGCCAGGGTGTCACCATCATCGAGAACTGTGCCGCGCGCATGCTTGATATCTCCGCCGGGCGCGTCAGTGGCGTCTGGACCGAACGAGGCCGCGTTGCCACGTCGAACGTGCTTGTCGCCAGCGGCGCGTGGACATCGCTGTTCCTGCGCGCGCACGGAGTTTCGATCCCGCAGCTCAGTGTCAGAACGACCGTCGTGGCGACCGCGCCTATGCCGGAAATCTACGCGGGCGCCGCCGCGGACGAACACATCGCGTTCCGGCGTAGAAAGGATGGCGGGTATACGCTGGCGGCGGGAGGCAGCCATCTGCTCTATGTAGGGCCGGACGCTTTTCGCCACGCACCGAAATATCTGCCCGCCCTGAAGGCAAGTCCGTTCGGCACGCGCTACCGGCCGGCGGCACCCCGTGCCTATCCGGACGCCTGGTCGACCCCACGCAAATGGGATGCGGACAAGGAAAGCCCGTTCGAAAGGATGCGCGTTCTCAATCCTGCTCCCGAGGCCAGGGCCCTTCGCGCCATCGACGCCGGCTTCAGGAGCCTCTTCCCGCAATTCGACGCGGTGCCGCTCAAGGCCAGATGGGCCGGCATGATCGATGCGATGCCGGACGTCGTGCCTGTTGTCGACCGCGCGGCCGCGCTTCCCGGCCTGGCCATTGCGACAGGAATGAGCGGTCACGGCTTCGGCATAGGCCCTGGGATTGGCCGTATCCTGTCCGATTTGATTCAGGGCAACCAGACAGGGCACAACCTTCACCGGTTCCGTCTGTCCCGGTTCAGCGACGGCAGTCCCATCCATCTGGGACCTTCCCTTTAGACGTCGCTTGCCCTGAGCCCCAGGATCCCCGACACGCTGGCTGACCCTGACGAACCGCACGATCTGTTCGGCATGGCTCTACACGCTGAGCGCGCGACCGGCATGCCCACCGCCTGTGCGGGGGGCTGCATGATCGCGATCAGCTTTCCCTCGGGAAAAATATCTCGTCGCGGCTGCAACGAAAGGCTGATCGTGCCTTTCCAGAATCTGAAGTCGATGAGACTTGGGGGCATTGACGGCGCCTCCGGTCGCGGAAAGGCGCCTGCCATGTTGGACCCCTATCCATCCGAGCTTTCCTCCGCCAACAGCAGGGCGTCGGCATTGGACGCGCCATGGTCACCAAGCCGAACTCGTTGTCCTACACGAGCCGACCTCCGCGCTCGACCCGACGGCGCGTGCTGTCAAGAAGGTGGAAGGGGCACTTGGGCGGATTGATATCCTGATCAACGACACCGGCATCCACACCACTTCCATGGTGGCCGAATGAGCGCCGCCATGTGGCCAGAAGCTCACCGACGATGCAGTGTCGATGTTCATCAAGCTCATGGGTAGGCTGTTATCGCAGCCGATAAGCAGCGTCGCTGGGCATGTGATCGAGGACAACGAGGCGTAAGCTTGAGGCTTGTCACTGAGTCTTCATTGAATTTCCCGTTGACGCACGGCACCGGTAGAGTTAAGGATTTGCTAATATAAGGTGCTGCTAATATTTTTCATCGGTTACGATGAGTTGCGGCGCTACTGGGGCGGGAGGTACGAAGCGCGGCTTTTATAGTCGTCGCAGCCATTATTATTTAGCCACGCTCGTCCGTGTACCGCCATCGGCTGGCCGCTCAGGGCCGGATTGAATGGTTGCGCGCGGTTCGCGTGGCGCTCTGATCCTTCTTCTCCCGCAAAAAATTGGGCGCCGCACGCCTTTCGGCATGGGGTAGTTAGCCGCCTTGCGCGGCCAACATGCCAATCCCGGCGGCTTACGTGTCCGGGATGTGCAAGGAAAGCTGCGACTGTGCAGTTCAGTAAGGCGTCGGTCTGCAAATGATGGGCAAGGCAACGTTTCGATCGCAGCAGGCAAAGATCAAGCTTTTCGGCTTGATCCTCATCGCATGCGTCGTCAGTTTCTTTCTCCTGGGTTCCGGCCGGCATACATCGCCGGGCTCGATGCTCGGCGCGGTGGCGATAGCGAGTTTCGGTTGCCTGGCCATATTCCGCGCTCGCGGCGACGCCGTACGAAATGCCATCGGCGACGCACATCATCCGACCGTGGCACGTGGCAAGCCGTCGGCGAGACCGATCGGCCAGCGGCCGGCCGGCTCCGCTCGCTCGGAGCTCTCCGCGGCGCTTGCCAGGTGCCGGTCGGCCTTCCTTGCGGTCGGCTTGTTCAGCGGCATGCTCAATTTGCTGATGCTCGCAGGCTCGCTCTACATGCTCGAGGTCTATGACCGCGTGCTGCCGAGCCGCAGCCTGCCGACGCTCGTCGGCATTTCGATACTGCTCATCATCCTTTACTGCGGGCAGGGCTTTCTCGATTTCGTGCGCGCGCGGGTTCTGGTTAGGATCGGCGGCGCTCTCGACGAGGCTCTTGGTCACCGTGTGTATACGTCGATGCTGAGACTGCCGCTGAAGGCTGGGCGCGAGGGTGACAGCCTGCAGCCGATGCGGGATCTCGATAGCGTGCGCGGCTTCTTGTCCGGCATGGGTCCAACGGCGCTGTTCGACCTTCCATGGATGCCGATCTATCTGATCATCATCTTAATGTTCCACTGGGTGCTTGGCGTGACGGCGCTGTTTGGGGCGATCGTTTTGGTCTTGCTGACCCTGCTCGCAGAGCGGTTGACGCGAAAACCGGTGTCTTCCGCAACCTTGAGCGGGAACCGGCGTAGCGGGCTGATTACGGCCGGCAGCCGCAATGCGGAAGTCGTCGCCGCCATGGGCATGGCTGGCGGGCTTGCCGCACGTTGGGAAGATGCCAACCTCGAATACATTGCCGACCAGCGCAAGGTGAGCGACGTTGCCGGCAGTTTCGGCGCGGTCTCGAAAGTACTGCGCATGCTGCTGCAGTCATCCATGCTCGGCATTGGCGCATGGCTGGTTATCGAGGAGCAGGCGACGGCGGGCGTCATCATCGCCGCTTCCATCATCAGCGGCCGCGCACTGGCGCCGGTCGATCTCGCGATCGCCAATTGGAAGGGGTTCGTCGGCGCGCGCCAGGGCTGGCAACGGCTGAGCCGGGTGCTTGCGGCTATGCCCGCCGAAGCCGAAGCGATGCTGCTGCCGGCGCCAAACGCCAATGTCATGATGCACGGCGCCGCCATCGTGGCCCCGGGAACCCAGCGGCTGCTGGTGCAGGATGCCAGCTTCGCCATGGAGGCCGGCCACGGGCTGGGTATCATCGGCCCAAGCGGCTCGGGGAAGTCGACCTTAGTCAGGGCTCTCGTCGGGGCCTGGCAGCCCGTAAGCGGTCGCGTCAAGCTGGACGGCGCCGATCTCGACCAGTGGTCGTCACAAGAGCGTGGCCGCCATATCGGCTACCTGCCGCAGGATGTGGAACTGTTCGCCGGCACCGTGGCCGAAAATATCGCCCGCTTCGAGCCGGACGCCGATGCGGATGCAATCATCGCCGCGGCCAAGGCCGCGGGCGCGCACGAACTGATCGTGGGGTTCCGTCAGGGCTACGAGACTGAGATCGGCGAGCATGGCGAGGCGCTTTCGGCCGGACAGCGCCAGCGTATTGCGCTCGCCCGCGCGCTCTATCGCGATCCGTTCCTCGTGGTGCTCGACGAGCCGAATTCCAACCTCGACATGGATGGCGAGCAGGCATTGATCCGGGCCATGCTTGGCGTTCGCGAACGCGGCGGCGTGGTTGTCATCGTCGCCCATCGTCCGAACGTGCTGACGGCGGTCGATTTTGTCCTGGCGATGAATCAGGGGCGCATCCACGACTTCGGACCGAAGGACGAGGTCTTCGCCAAGATGTTCCCGACGCTGCGGCCCGTACCGGCCGCCGGTCCAACGCTGAGGGTGGCCGCGGAATCCGGCGCCCCGGCTGTCGCTAACGGAACTGAGGGAGGGAACTGACATGACTCCGTCGGGCGCCTCGCATGCGTCGATCCGCTTCTACACGAGGCTTGGGCTCGGAGCCGTGCTACTGCTCGGCGGAGGCGTCGGCGGCTGGGCCTCGGTCACCGAGATTGCCGGCGCGGTCATCGCCCCCGGCACGCTCGTCGTCGATTCTCACGTCAAGAACGTTCAGCATGCGACCGGTGGCATCATTGCCGAGATCGATGCCCGCGACGGCGACCGCGTCAAGGCCGGCGACCTTTTGCTTCGCCTCGACCGCACCATGCCGGCCGCCAATCTCGCGGTGGTGAGCAAGGCGCTCGACCAGCTCACGGCGCGTAAGGCCCGTCTCGATTCGGAGCGCCGCGGCAGCGACGCCATCATCTTCCCGAATGATCTTCTGGATCGCGTCGCTGATCCCGACGTCGCCGAGGCGGTGGCTGGCGAGAAGCAGCATTTCGAGACCCGACGCATGTCCCGCGCCGGTCAGAAAAGCCAGCTCGGGGAACGCATCGCCCAACTCGAGAAGGAGATCGCCGGCGACGTCGCACAGGCGGATGCCAAGAGCAAGGAGATCGAGCTGGAGCAAAAGGAGCTCGCTTCGGTGCGCGCGCTTTGGGCCAAGAAGCTCATTTCCATCGATCGCCTGACCTCGGCCGAGCGCGAAGCCACGCGCCTCGACGGCGAACGCGGCCAGCTCGTTGCCGCGCAGGCGCAGGCTCAAGGAAAGATCGCGGAGATCAAGCTGCAGATCATCCAGATCGACCTTGACCTCAGCACCGAAGTGAACAGCGACCTGCGCGACATCGACGGCAAGATGGGCGAGCTCTTGGAGCGCAAGGTCGCCGCCGAGGACCAGTTGAAGCGGGTCGACGTTCGCGCGCCGCAGAACGGCGTCGTACAACAGTCGCTCGCCTATACGATCGGCGGCGTGATTCAGGCCGGCCAGACGATCATGCAGGTCGTGCCGGACAATGACAGCCTTGCCGTGGAAGCCAGGATCGCGCCCAGCGACATCGACAAGTTATGGGTCGGCCAGTCGGCCTCGCTGCGCTTTTCCGCATTCAGCACCCGCACGACGCCGCAGATCGACGGCGTGGTCGAGCGGACCTCGCCCGACATCGCAACCGATCAGCGCACCGGTGTCAGCTACTACACCGTGCGCATCAGGACGACCGCCGCCCAGGTTGCGCGCCTCGGCGAGGTCAAGCTGGTGCCCGGCATGCCGGTGGAATCCTTCATCAAGACCGAGGACCGTTCGGTGATGTCCTACCTCGTGAAGCCGTTGCAGGACCAGATCACCAGAGCCTTCAGACAGTAAAAAACCCGCCTCAGGCGGGAAATGAAAATAGAAACGACGATAAGTAACCGCACCCGACGGTGCCGCATTCAAAGTTAAGGGGAAAAATCATGGCCTCTAGCGATATTACGGACAATCTGACGACTGATCTGCTTGCGACATCAGATCCCACCACGACGGGAAGCACCGATCCCGTTCCGCCACTTGCAGTCTCGCTCGATCATGCGGATGCGGACTACGTGCCCGGCGAGACGGTGGGGATCACGACCACCGATATCGCGGACGGCGGCACGTTCACGTTCCAGGTCGCCCACATCGCCGCAGGCGCTGATGGGATCCTCGGCACCGCGGATGATGTGCTCGCCTACGATCTCACCGGAACCGGTACGCCCTGGACCGTCACCGACGGTGGCGTCGGCGACCTGGATGGGATCGTCAACGGCTCGGTCAAGACCTCATGGTATGTCAATGCCGACGCGGCGAACCAGGCCTTCGTGCTGACCGCGACCGACGCTGCCTCCGGCGCCTCGGCAACGGCGAACTTTACCGATGCGCTGCCGCCTAACCCGCCACCCAACGATCTGACCTTTGAAAACACCGTAACGATTAACGGTGCACTCTTTTCGTCCTCGAACCTCGTCATCGGTGCCGGAACGGGTCTGCTTGCTCCTTTCTCCCAAGTCCAGGCTCATGGAAACGGCACTACGGAGCAGGGATATAATACGGATTTTAACGATTTCGTCCTGGATAATGCCGGAAAGGGCGGCACCAACTTCATTCATTCACTGAATATTTCCGACATTCCGATTCAATTCGTAGATGGTGTCGGCTACTATCGGTTTGATCTTGACATCAATCAGGCCAACAAAGGCGTCGCTCAGAACCTTTCATTGGATACACTTCAGATCTGGCAGGCACCTACCGCTGATTTGCATGATTACGATCCCGGAGCGACCCCGGAACAGGGTACGGGCGGCTTCCCGGGGGCCGACAACGCTTCGCTGATCTACAATATGGATAGCGGCGGCGATACGTTTGTTGGGTTGAACGGCCAGCTCCAGCCGGGTAGCGGCAACACCACCGACATGTCGCTGCTGGTTCCGGTCGCCGATTTCAATGCGAGCCAGCCTTATATCTATCTCTATTCTGCGTTCGGCTATCAAGCCGGCGGCTATCAAGGGCCAAACGAATCGGAGCCGAGCACTTGGGCGGCTAATTCCGGTTTCGAGGAATGGAACCGCCAGATCGGCCAGGTGATCGATGGCCACAAGTTCAACGACCTGAACACCGACCATATTTGGGAGGCCGGGGAGCCGGCTCTCAGCGGCTGGACGATCTATCTCGATGCCAACAACAACAACCACCTGGATGCGGGCGAGCCGTTTGCGGTCACCGACGCGAACGGGTATTATAAATTCACCGTCACGCCCGGCACCTACACGATCCGCGAGGTGCCGCAAGCGGGATGGACGCAGGATGCGCCGAACACCCCAGAGGGCGAGTACACCGTCACTTTGGCAGCGGGGCAGTCCAGCCACAACAACGACTTCGGGAATTTCCAGCTGTTCTCGATCTCGGGCCACAAATACACCGACATCACCGGCAACGGCCTGTCGGCCGACGATACCCCGCTGGCCAACGTGACGATCTTCATCGACAAGAACGGCAACGGGGCCAACGACGACGGCGCGGCCAACCAGACCGTGACCGCCGCCGACGGCAGCTGGTCATTCGGCGGGCTTGACGCCAGCTATGCCGGCAAGAAGGTCTATGAAGTCCTGCCGAACGGCTATGTGCAGACGGTCGG
>NZ_VFVX01000034.1:0-64818 GCF_006442395.1 Mesorhizobium sp. B2-3-5
CCCCATTCCCCCGCCCCCTGCGGGCGTCGGCCGCATCCGGCAGGATCGATCCAGAAGTGGCGCTGTCAGAGCAATTCCAGCAAAGGTGTGTAACAGTTTTCCCTTCGCAATGGCGCGGAAGAGCCACGCTCAGAACTTGTAGCTCAGATTGATGCCGACGGTGTTCAACTTCACGTCCTGATCACGGTCGGTGAAGCCGTTCGACCCGTCATAGTGCTCGGAGCCGAAATCGTAGTAACGATACTGCGCGCCGACGACGAACTTGTCCGTCAGCGCGTAGTCGACGCCGGCGCCCACGGTCCAGCCGACATTCGTACGTGTGTTGGAGAATGCTGGACCGGCGGCCTGCGAGGTATCGACTCCGGCGAAGGCGACGCCGCCTATGCCATAGACAAGCACGCGGTCCATGGCATAACCCGCCTTGGCATTCATCGATCCGAACCACTTGATGTCTGTGCCGAACACATTCCCCGGTTCGGGTTCGGCCGTGCCATCGATCGAGGAATAGTTGAGTTCGGCCTCGGCACCGATCACTGCCTGGTCGAACTGCCACAGGCCGGCGATGTGGCCGCCGACGAAACCGCCATCGATGTCGGGCGAGGACAACGCGCCGCCGCCTGTCCCGGTGATGTCCGATTGCCCCCAGCCATATCCGGCCTGCAGGCCGGCGTAGTAGCCGGTCCAGTCGAAGCCGGGCGCGGTCATTGGCACGTCGACCGTCTGGTCGGCTGCGAAAGCCGGCACGGACAAAGCGGCAAGAAGACCGGCACTTGCGATCACCAGGCGATACATCGAACTCCTCAAGGGAAGAGTCAGCACAATCCTTGCGGGTAGCGTAACCCGGTTTGCCGCAAAACGGAATCAGATTTCTCACCGCGACCGATGCGGCCTGCCGCGTCGGCAAGCCGTGGGCGTGGCATTGCCATAGGAGCGCCAGCATGCAGATCGGCGGTTCGCGGAGAGAAAGTCCTGTCATCACCAACGAAACGGATTTCGGTCGGGAATGCGAAAGTGACCGACGTGAAGACGCAGTAGGTTCCCTATCCGCTGTTTGGCGCTGGCCAAAACCGGGCAGGCTTGGCACAGTCGCGCAAACAGGAGTCTCTTCATGGCAAGGAAGCCGGCGGCGCATGCGACGAAACCCAAGCCCTGGACCGAGATGGCGACGCATCTGGTCGACGTCGCCATGGGTCGCAAGCCGGCTGATCTCGTCATCCGCAATGGCCGCTGGGTGAACGTTCACTCGGGCGAGATCATCGCCGGGACCGACATCGCCATTGCCGGCGGCCGTTTCGCCTATTGCGGACCGAACGCCAGCCACGCCATCGGCCAGGGCACCAAGGTGGTCGATGCCGGCGGGCGCTATCTGGTGCCTGGCCTGTGCGACGCGCATATGCATGTCGAGAGCGGCATGGTGACGGTGACCGAATTTTGCCGCGCCGTCATCCCGCACGGCACCACGTCAATGTTCATCGATCCGCATGAGATCGCCAATGTGCTGGGCCTGCCTGGCGTGCGGCTGATGCATGACGAGGCGGTGGCGATGCCCATCAACGTGCATGTGCAGATGCCGTCCTGCGTGCCCTCGGCACCCGGGCTAGAACATGCCGGCGCCGAGCTGACGGTCGCCGATGTGGCGGAGGCGATGACCTGGGAAAACATCATCGGGCTCGGCGAAGTGATGAATTTTCCCGGCGTCGCCGCCAACGATCCTGTCATGTCGGGTGAGATCGCCGCGACGGTTCATGCGGGCAAGACGGTTGGCGGCCACTATGCCTCGCGCGATCTTGGCCTGCCCTTCCACGGCTATGTCGCCGGCGGACCCGAGGATGATCACGAAGGCACGCGCGCCGAGGACGCCATCGCCCGCGTGCGCCAGGGCATGAAGGCGATGCTGCGGCTGGGCTCGGCCTGGTACGACGTTGCCTCGCAAATCAAGGCGGTGACGGAAGGCGGCATCGGTCCGCGCAATTTCATCCTGTGCACCGACGACAGCCATTCCGGCACGCTTGTCCACGAAGGGCACATGGACCGGGTGGTCCGTCACGCCATCCAACAGGGGCTGAAGCCGGTGACGGCGATCCAGATGGCGACGATCAACACGGCCCAGCATTTCAGGCTGGAGCGCGAGATCGGTTCGATCGCGCCGGGCCGGTTGGGCGACCTGCTGATTGTGTCCGATCTCGCCGCAATGACCATCGACGAGGTCTATGCGCGCGGCGTGAGACTGGCCAAGGGCGGCAAGCTCGACATCGACATTCCGGCCTATGACTACCCGAAGACCGCGAAAAACACCGTCAAGCTCGGCAAGAAGCTGAAGGCAGCCGATTTCGACATCGTGGCCCCCAAGGGCGCCAACGAAGTGCGGGTGCGGGTGATCGGCGTCATCGAGAATCAGGCGCCGACGCGCGCGCTGGAGGCCGACCTTGCCGTCGAGGACGGGCTGGTCGCCATGGATCGCCGCAACGACATCTGCCAGATCGCGCTGGTCGAGCGTCACCGAGGTACCGGCGGCGTCACCAACGCCTTTGTTTCCGGCTTCGGCTATATGAGCGATTGCGCCATGGCCTCCAGCGTGGCGCATGACGCCCACCACATCATCTGCGTCGGCACCAACAAGCAGGACATGGCGCTGGCGGTCAACCGACTGGGCGAGGTCGGCGGCGGCGTCGTGCTGTTCTCCAAGGGCAAGGAACTGGCGCTGGTCGAAATGCCGATCGCCGGGCTGATGTCTGACGAGCGCGCCGAGATCGTCGCCGCGAAGGCGGAGAAACTGACCGAGGCCATGCGCAAGATGGGCTGTTCGCTGAACAACGCCTACATGCAGCACTCGCTGCTGGCGCTGGTGGTCATTCCGGAGCTCAGGATTTCAGACGTCGGGCTGATCGACGTGACGACCTTCCAGAAGGTCGACCTGTTCGTCTGAGATCAGCCGCCGGCGCTTCGCTCTCAGCCGCCGGTGGCAATGGTCAGCACCTTGAACGGCGTTGTGATGACGACCTCGGCGACCGAGCCGACAGCCTTGCCGAGGCCCTGGCCGAGATCGTCGAGTTGAGCCTCGTCCGAAGCCAGGCCGGCTGGCGCCCGCAGGCGGTCGCCAAGCAATTGCACCAGGAACGGGTTGTCGGCGAATTTGGCGTGATTCAGTTGGTCGCCGCCCTTGGTTTTGGTCAGATCGACGACCGCCACACCATAGCTGGCAAGGTCCGCCGCATTGCCGTAGTCGCCGACGCGCGGCTTGTCGCCAGAAATGAACGACGAGAGCTTCAGTGCCCGGTCGTCGCCCGAAAGCAGGATGGCGAAAGGCTTGGTCGGTTTGCCGTAGCGGATCATCTGCTTCTTGAACACATCGACATCGATGTCCGGGGAGGCCAGGATGACATAGCCGAGCTTGCCGCCAAGATCGCGGTCGCCTGTGATGGCGAGCTGGCGCAGCGCTTCCATGGTCAACCAGGTTCCCATCGAGTGGGCGATGATGTCGATGCTCTTGACGCGGGTCTTGGCCAGCATCCGCAGCGTCGCCTCGAGGTCGTCGCGCGCGGCATTGGCGCTGTCCTTGTCGTAGAGATAGCCGGTTGTCTTGGCGCTTGAGGCCCACGAGAACAGCACCGGTGTGCCGGGATATTTCGTATCGTGGGCGATCTGCGTCAGGCGGTAGATGCCGTCGTCGAAACCATTGTTGAAGCCGTGCACGAAGACCAGCGCGCGGTCGCCGCGCATGGCGATGTCGGCACCAACCGCCTTGGCGAATTGCGGTGCATCCTTGTAGTAGATCACGTCCTTCGCGGTGAAGTCCTTGGCCGGGTTGCTGTTCGCGGACCCCTTGGCGCGCTCGATGGCGCCGACCTTGTGGCTCTTAGGAACCGTGACATCGACACGGGCGTAGCTGGTGGTGAGCGAGCGATCACCATCGAACACCTGCCGCGGCTCCTTTGCGGCCCTTTGCCGGGTCGTGGCCACGAAAATCTCGTGAGTGGCGGCGATGTCCGAGGCAGGCACCGCGACCATCGTCCTGTTCAGAAGATCATGCGTGTTCTGGCCGGCGCAACCTGCGACAAGCAACGCGAAGGCGATTATGAGGAAGCGCTTCGAAGGCACGGCCAGACAGTCCCCGCAAGCAACGCCAGGCTCGTGACGTCAATGCACATGTCGATAAAGACAGAGTCCGGCCCGGTCCAGTTCAAAGTGGACCGGTGGTGCGGCAATCGTGGATGTGACCACCGAACGCCATCGCACCGAATCTACTGTCCGAGCAGGCTGATGCGGTCGGTCACGTCTCGATCGCTGGCAAAGCCGTCATCCTCGCGCAGCCGCTGGCCGATCATCTTCACCAAAGCGGGATTGTCGGCGAATTTCGTATGGTTGAAACTGTCGCTACCCTTGACCTTGGAGAGATCGACGACCGTAACACCATAGGAGGCAAGATCGGCGGCATCCTTGTAGTCGCCGACGCGCGGCCGCGCACCGGCGATCAGGCCGGAGAGCCGGAGCGCACGATCGTCGTCGGACAACAGCAGGATGAACGGCTTGTTGGGCTTGCCATAGCGTCGCATCTGACTCTTGAACACATCGACGTCGATATCGGGCGAGGCGAGCACCACGTCGCCGAGCTTGCCGCCGAGATCGCGGTCGCCGGTGATGGCGAGCTGGCGCAGCGTCTCCATCGTCACCCAGGTTCCCATCGAGTGGGCGACGATGTCGATGCGCCGCGCGCCGGTCTGTGCCAGCATCCGCAACGTCACTTCAAGCTGGTCACGCGCGGCACTGGCGCTTTCCTTGTCATAGACATAGTCCGTCGTCTTGGCGCCCGAGGCCCAGGAGAACAGCACCGGCGTGCCGGGATAACCGGAATCGTGAACGATCTGGGTCAAGCGATAGACGGCGTCGTCAAAGCCGGTGTTGTAGCCGTGGACAAAGACCATGACGCGGTCGCCGCGCGCCGCGATGTCGGTGCTCAGCGCGCTGGCGAATTTCGGCTGCGTGTCGTAGCCGACGACTTCGGAAGCCATGAAATACTTCGTCGGATCATTCGACTTGCCGCGTGAGCGCCGCTCGATCTGGCCGGTTGTGTGGGTGCCGGGAACAGTGACATTGACGCGCGCGTAGTTCAGCGTCGCCGAGCGTTCGCCGTCGAAAACCTTGTTGGGGTCATCGGAAGGCTTGCGCGTCGTGGCAATGAAGATCGAGTGGTTGCCGGCAATTTCCGTCACCGGCACGGACATGACCGCGCTGCCGAGCAGTTCCTCGGTTTTGCGGCCGCCACCACAGCCTGCCACCAGCGAGGCAAGTGCAAGAATGCAAATCGTCTTCAAATGCACGTCAAAATTCCACTCGAGCCCAAAAGGGCCTTCCACCCTCCACGACATCTCCCCAGCAGGCGAAGTGCGGCGGAAGTAAGTCGTCTCCCGCCGAAATGTGGTTGGCGTCCGGCAGCGGCCATCGCACTGTTGCGCGAAAGCCAAAATGTCGGCGGGAGCGGCCACAACAGGAGAAGGTCAGCGCTTTGGGTCGACGCCGGAGATGCCGCACAATGCCCGTGAAGGTGTGGACACCTCGATGCGGCTGGCATGAACAAACGCCTCCAAGCGCCTGCAAGCATGGCGGGAATGCCCGTTGCAGGCGCAAGCCCAACCTGGCAATGGTCTTGCGGGGCCGGATGTGCGATAGCCTTCTGTCTAACGCGCCTGCGGGCGGACCGGGATGATCTTGCCATGACCAGTTTTGCCTCGCGCGTCGCCATCGCTGCCTCCGCGATCCGCCAGATCTTTCCGGAGACGCCGCTGCAGGAAAACGACTATCTGTCGAAGAAAACCGGCGCCCGGGTTTTGTTGAAGCGCGAGGACCTGAGCCCGGTGCGCTCCTACAAGATCCGCGGCGCCTTCAACTTCTTCCGCAAGGCGCTTGCCGCCGGCAATCAGGCCGAAATGTTCGTCTGCGCGTCCGCTGGCAACCATGCGCAGGGCTTCGCGTTCGTCTGCCGACATTTCGGTAAAAAGGGCGTGGTCTTCATGCCGGTGACGACGCCGCAGCAGAAGATCGACAAGACCCGGCTTTTTGGCGGCGATTTCGTCGAAATCAGGCTGGTCGGCGACTTTTTCGACGACTGCTATCGCGCCGCCTTCGAATTCACCGAAAGCTCCGGTGTGCACATGGTGCCGCCTTTCGACCACAAGGACATCATCGAGGGGCAGGCCACGGTCGCCTATGAGATCGCCGACCAGATGCCGGGCGCACGCATGCCCGACATCGTCATGCTGCCGGTCGGCGGTGGCGGGCTCGCCGCCGGCGTCACCCACTATTTCGCCGACAAGGGCCGGGAAGCGCGTTTCGTCTTCTGCGAGCCTGCTGGGGCGCCGAGCCTGCATGACAGTCTCGCGGCGGGAAAGCGGCTGAAGCTCGCCAAGGTCGACAATTTCGTCGATGGCGCGGCGGTGGCCGAAATCGGCCGCGAACCCTTGCGGTACCTCAAGGAATTCGCCGCCGACACGGTGCGGCTAATCCCGGAAAACCGGCTCTGCGCGACCATGATCGAGATGCTCAACGTCGAAGGCGTCGTGCTCGAGCCCGCGGGGGCATTGGCCATCGATGCGTTGAAGGATTTTTCCAGGAAGGAGATCCGGGGCAAGACCATCGTCGCCGTGGTATCGGGCGGCAATTTCGATTTCGAGCGGCTGCCTGACGTCAAGGAACGTGCGCTGCGCTTCGAAGGCCTGAAGAAATACTTCATCATCCGCTTCCCGCAGCGGCCGGGCGCGTTGCGCGACTTCCTCGAGATGCTGGGTCCCGACGATGACATCGCGCGCTTCGAATATCTGAAGAAGTCGGCGCGCAATTTCGGCTCGGTGCTGATCGGCATCGAAACCAAGGACCGCCGCAATTTCGACCTGCTGAAGGCGAATTTCGAGGCCGAGGGCGTTCAATATCAGGACATCACCGACAACGAGACATTGGCGGGGTTCATCATATGAGCGGGAAGGTCTTCATCGCCCTGTTTTCGGGCATCAATGTCGGCGGCAATCGCATCGTCAAAATGGCGGAACTGCGTTCGTTCTTCGAGGATCTCGGCTTTTCCGACGTCGCCACCTATGTGCAGAGCGGCAATGCCGTGTTTCGGGCCGACAAGGGCGATGCCGCCACGCTGACGAAACAGATCGAAGCAGCCTTCGAGAAGAAATGGGGTTTTCATTCGCGCATCATGGTGCGCGACGTGGATTGGTTCGAGCGGCTGGTCGCGCAAAATCCCTATCCGGAAGTTGCCGGCGAGCCGACCAAGCTCCACGCCTATGCGCTGGAGCGGGAACCGACCAAAGAGGAGGCGGCCAGGTTGTCGGAAAGATGCACAGGTCCGGAAAAATTCGAGATCAAGGGCGACGTGCTTTACCTGCATGCCCCCGATGGACTTGGAAAGTCTGTGTTCGCCGGACTGATCGGGCGCACGCTGAAAGTACCAGGCACCGCGCGCAATTGGCGTTCGGTGCAGGCATTGTTGGAGATGGTCTGTAAAGCCGGCAGCGGCGGCTGACTTCGGATGTTTTTACGCTGCCGGAGCCTGCTTCCAGTCGAACACCAGCTCTTCGCGGAAAGCAAAGCGCTTTATGTGATCGGCAACGACGCCCTCCAGGCGCTCGAGCGATCCTGCCTCGCCGGTCGACACCGTGATGTGCAGCGCGGTCGCATCGGCATCCATGACCGTGCGGCCAAGCGACAGTTCGATCGTGCCATGGTGCGGATCGAACTCGACCGGGAATTTGTGCGCCCAGTGCTTGCACAATTGCTGTAGGTAGCGGCTGGCATGTTCGGTGGCGACATCGGCATGGCTGGAATGCATGATTGAATTCTCCACCGGGGGCGCCCATTCGTCTGACAACGCGCCGGCTTGCAGCGCGGCGCGAGTCAGACAGGTAGGCGTTGTCTCGCCGAACGCCAAAGGTCGCCGGGCGATATCCGCCCGGTATCGGGTCGAAGCCTTACCAGCCTCCGGTGTTCGCCATCGATGCCCAGGGTTCGGCCTTGGCCTTGGCAGGGCCTTTCTGCAAAAGCTCGATGGAGATGCCGTCCGGAGACCTGATAAAGGCCATATTGCCGTCGCGAGGCGGCCGGTTGATGGTCACGCCCTTGTCCATCAGGTTCTGGCAGGTCGCATAGATATCGTCGACCTCATAGGCGAGGTGGCCGAAATTACGCCCGCCCTTGTAGTCTTCGGGATCCCAATTGTAGGTGAGTTCGACAAGCGGCGCCTTCTCGCTGATGCCGCTTTGCTCGTCCTCCGGCGCGGCGAGGAAGATCAGCGTGTAGCGGCCTTGCTCGTTCTCGTAGCGGCGGACTTCCTTCAACCCGAGCTTGTTGCAGTAGAAATCGAGCGAGGCATCGACATCGGCGATGCGGACCATGGTGTGCAGATAGCGCATGTGCTTTCCTCGATCTGTGGGGTTGCGGCGCAACATAGGGTCGGCCCGGTCAAAGGGCAATCGTCCGGCGGCAGGCAGTGCCGGCAAAGAACAAATCCGGTATTCCCGTAATGAACCGTGAAAAAAGGCACGTCAGGTCTTGCACTCACCGGAAGCCGCGGTGTTAATCTGGTATCAAGAATCAGTTGCAGTGTTCTTGATAAAAGGGGGCATTCTTATGGGGGAAAAGGCCTCTTTGACGGGGCGGGCCGGAACCCTTGGCGACGCTGTGAAGCGCGACGAAGGCGGCGAGGCCGCCGACCTGACCGAAATTGCCGGCGCCATCAAATGGTTCGATGTGGCCAAGGGCTACGGGTTCATCCTTCCGGACGATGGTGTTTCGGGCGATATCCTCCTCCATGTGACATGTCTTCGACGGGACGGTTTCCAGACAGCTCTGGAAGGCGCGCGCGTGGTCTGTCTCGTCAAACAGGGCGAGCGCGGACTGCAGGCCTTCCGTGTGCTTTCCATGGACATCACCACTGCCGTCCATCCCGCGGAAATGCAGGAGCAGCGCACCCATGTCTCGGTGACGCCGGACAGCGGGCTCGAACGCGCGCTGGTCAAGTGGTTCAACCGCACCAAGGGCTTCGGCTTCCTGACGCGCGGCGAGGGTACCGAGGACATTTTCGTCCATATGGAGACCTTGCGCCGCTACGGCATCACCGAGCTTCGGCCGGGGCAGGTGGTGCTTGTGCGTTTCGGACGCGGTGACAAAGGCCTTATGGCCGCCGAAATTCACCCCGATATGGGCACCTTGCCGGTTTCGCACTAGGGCGACCCCGGCCGAGGATTTCGCATGACTCACATGAACAGGCTGACGGCGGGCGTGATGTGCGCCGTTGCCGCCGTCATCATCGCCGCGGGCGCCTTCTTCTATTTCCAGGTACCCAGCGCGGCCGATGGCCGGGCGATGATCCTTCCCGTCGATCCGGCGCCGCTGATCGCGGTGACGAAAAATGGGGAACGCTCCTTCTCTATCGAAGTCGCCGATACCGATGCCGAGCGGGAAGCCGGCCTGATGTTCCGCGAGGACATGGCCGCCGATCATGGCATGTTGTTCGTCTTCAACGAGACACGCGAGGTCAATTTCTGGATGAAGAACACGCCGATGCCCCTCGACCTGATCTTTGTCGGCCAGGACGGCAGGATCCGTGCGATCAAGCATGGCGAGCCGCAATCCGAGGCGATCGTGTCGCCGGGCGAGCCGGTCCGCTTCGTGCTCGAGCTCAAGGCCGGCACCGCCGCTAGGGATGGCATCGCGGACGGCGATCTGCTGCGTCATCCCGTGATCGGCACGGCACCGGATCCCGGCATGTCGCCAGCGAACAAGAGCGATTCTCCGAACGTCGATTCCGACTGAGCGCGGAGGATCGCTCAATGCAGTTTTTCTCCCATGATGGGTTCGATCTCGCCTTCCTCGACCGCCAGCCGGCATCGGGCAAGGGCGATCCCGTGCTCATGATCCACGGCTTCGCCTCGAGCCACTACGTCAACTGGGTATCGCCAGGCTGGTTCAAGACGCTGAACGATGCCGGCTATCGCGCCATCGCCTTCGACAATCGCGGCCACGGCTCGTCGTCGAAGAGCTATGACGAGGCCGACTATACACCAGCGAAAATGGCTTCGGATGCCGCCGTCCTGCTTGACCATCTCGGCATCGAAAGGGCCCATGTCATGGGCTATTCAATGGGCGCGCGCGTTGCGGCGTTCATGGCACTGTCAGATCCCGACAAGGTGGCGACGCTGGTCTTTGGCGGTCTCGGCATCGGCATGATCGACGGGGTCGGCGATTGGGATCCGATCGCGGCGGCCCTTCTTGCCGACGATCCGGCCGCGACCACCCATCCGCGCGGCCGCTCGTTCCGCGCCTTCGCCGACCAGACCCGCAGCGATCGCAGGGCGCTTGCCGCCTGCATCGCCACGTCGCGCGAATTGCTGAGCGAGCAGGATATTGCCCGCATCGCCCAGCCGACGCTGATCGCGGTCGGCACCACCGACGATATTGGCGGATCGCCGGACGAGCTTGCCGCTCTGATGCCGAACGCCAGGGCCTTTCACATCGAGGGCCGCGACCACATGCTGGCGGTTGGCGACAAGACCTTCAAGCAGCGCGTGCTGGAGTTCTACGCCGAATATCCGCTTTGATCCTGCGCAGACGTGCTTGGGGTCAGTCCGGCACTCTCGCTTCTTGAACCGACTTCGCCAGCACGCACAGCAGTTCGAACATCATCGTTGCACCCGCCAGTGCCGTCATGCCGCCAAGATCGAAGGGTGGCGCCACTTCCACCACATCGGCGCCGACAATGTTCAACCCGTCAAGCAGGCGCACCATTTCCTGCGCCTCGCGGGTGGTGAAGCCGCCGAGCTCGGGCGTGCCGGTGCCCGGTGCCATCGACGGATCGATGCAGTCGATATCGAAAGTCACATAGGTCGGTCCGGTTCCGGCGATGGCACGTGCCTCTTCCATAACACTGGCCGCGCCGCGCCGGACGAACTCCTCCATGTAGACGATGCGTATACCTTGGGCGACCGCCCAATCATGCTCGCCGGGTTCATAGATCGAGCCGCGAATGCCGATCTGCACGACCCGTTTGGGATCGAGCAGGCCCTCTTCGATCGCGCGTCGGAACGGCGTGCCATGCGTGTAGGGATTGTCGCCGAAATAGCGGTCATTGGTATCGGAATGGGCGTCGAAATGGATCATGCCGACAGGCCGATTCTTGGCGACGGCGCGCAACGCCGGCAGCGTCGTCAGATGATCGCCGCCTGCCGCCAGCGGAATGGCACCCGCCGCCACGATAGCCGCGATGCCCTCCTCGATGCGCTTCAATCCATCCAGCAGGTTGATTGGGTTGACGGAGAGATCGCCGACATCGGCGACGTTGGCGATGCTGAACGGCTCGATGCCCGAGACATGATGGGCGCGCCGCATTAGGCTCGATTGGTTGCGGATCTCGCGCGGGCCATGCCGCGCGCCGGCGCGGTTGGTCGTGCCGCCGTCCCAGGGTATGCCGACCAGCGCGATGTCGAGCCCCTCGGCGGTCGTTACCGCTGGCAACCGCATGAAGGTCGAGAGCCCGGCAAAGCGGGGAACGGCCGAGGCGTCGACCGGCTGGAAGAAATTGCTGCTCATGATGTCGGCACCTCAGAAGAATTCATGTTGGACGATACCCTCGGAAAGCGTTTTTCGCAGCCCGCTTCGATACTGTGCCCCCGCGGCAAGGCCGATACAGGGCCACATGCAAGCGCTATGATATCTCCTGACAAAAATCATGTGGAGCTTTCCAGGGCCTCCAGCGACCGCGCCATGTTCAGCCTGGCTTGAGGCTCGAAACGCCGGCGAAATTCTTCGGTGTGGAAAATGTGCGGGCGCGCAAGGAAAGCCTTCAGCACGGCGGCGCGTCCGGCGCGCCACATCGGCTCCTCCACCCAGTCATATTCGCGGCGGACCGCGCGTTCATAAGCGTCGAACGCGGCCGGCGCGGCACCCAGGATCGAAAGATCCATGTCGAGGAAAAGACTGGCGTCGCGCATTGCCGCCGCGTCTTCGAAGCGGGGCAACTGATGCGTGGCTGTGGCGAGGATCATCGCGCTGATGCGGTCCAGGCGTCCGGCATCGCCGCGGCCCGCGAGCCGTGTCTCGGCAAGGGCGGCACTTTGCGCCTCATTGTCCTTGGCCTTGCTGTCGTAGATGGCGTCGTGGAACCAGATCGCCGCTTCGACGGCTTCCGGGTCGCTTAGCAGCCCTCGGTAGTCGCCGGCCAGCGCAAGCATCGCCTCGATATGGGTAAGATTGTGGTAGTGGCGATCCCCGGCGCGGTAGAGCGCTGAAAGCTCGGTTTTCAGGGCCTTGTCGATCAAGGGTTCGTTTTCCATCGCGGCTTGAATTCCTGCGAACCAAATCCATTTGACAAAGCACTAAGGAAAATTGAGTTCAACCGTGCTATGATCTGGCTTATATGTGCGGCCGCACAACAGGCAAGCCCGCAGGACGCAGGATAAGAAGACGTCGATGAACAGCATCAGCATTTCCCGCCACGGCGCATTGCAGCCGGTCGATCCAATCTGGCGCTCCATCCGTGACGAAGCCATGGAAGCGGTCAACCGCGATCCGTTGTTGGCCGCGTTCCTCTATTCGACGATCCTCAACCAGGAGAGCCTGGAGGAAGCGGTCATTCACAGGATCGCGGAGCGGCTTGCCCATCAGGATATCGGTTCCGACCTCATCCGTCAGACCTTCAAGTCGATGCTGGCCGATGACAAGGACTGGCCGACGACGGTGCGCGTCGACATCCAGGCCTATTATGACCGCGACCCGGCCTGCGACCGGTTCATCATGCCGGTGCTCTATTTCAAAGGCTTTCACGCCATCCAGACCCATCGGCTGGCGCACTGGCTGTGGAACCAGGGCCGCAAGGATTTCGCGCTCTACCTTCAAAGCCGCTCATCGTCGGTCTTCCAGACCGATATCAACCCGGCGGCGCGCATCGGCAAGGGCATCTTCATCGATCACGCCACCGGTCTTGTCGTCGGCGAGACCGCGGTCATCGAGGACGACGTGTCGATCCTGCACGGCGTGACGCTGGGCGGTACCGGCAAGGCCGGCGGGGACCGTCATCCCAAGATTCGCCGTGGCGTGCTGATCGGCGCCGGAGCCAAGATTCTCGGCAATATCGAAGTCGGCCATTGCTCCAAGATCGCCGCCGGATCGGTGGTGCTATCGCCCGTGCCGCACAACAAGACGGTCGCCGGCGTGCCGGCCCGCGTGGTCGGCGAAACCGGTTGCGATCAGCCTTCGCGCCAGATGGACCAGCTCCTGCCGTCGCAGTCGATGGACCAGGTCGTGAGCTTCGACATCTGATTTTTCCGCACCGGCGCAAACCCCCGGAGTGATCGCGATTTTTGCCCGGCGGCGCTGGCGCTTCCGGTGCAATACGGTCGGCTTGCCTTTACATCGCCATTGTCGGCGTGCCAGAAGCGCCGTTCAAACCAGCAAGCCCGATGATCGGAGAAGACTGTTGAAGCCGGACGAAATCAGAAAGCTGGACGCCTATTTCAAGCGCGTCTTCCAGAACCCCAAGCTTATGGTCAAGGCACGGCCGCGCAAGGAAGATTCGGCCGAAGTCTATGTCGGTGAGGAGTTCCTCGGCATCGTCTTCAAGGACGAGGACGACGGCGACTATAATTTCTCGATGGCGATCCTCGACATCGATCTGGGCTGAGCCAGCAATCCGAGGGCGGGCCACGCCGAGCGCGGCCTGCCCCACCGGTCCGTCAATGTCCGGTTTTCAGGATACGTCCTGCCTCGGCCGTGATCGCAGCGTCGAGCGTCTGCCAGTCACCAAGGAATTCCCTGGGAAAACGGTAGGTGAGGCTGAGATCGTCGCCGACATGGATGTCGCGCTCGCAGGGCGCCAGCGATTCGCCGGCACTCGGTCCGCTCAGGCAGCGGGCCACGAAGGGGTCCTTGCCCCCGCGCTTGCCGACCACCAGTACCTCGTTCAGATAGCCTGATTTTTCATTGAAGCCGTAGACCGTCGTGCCGCCAGGTCCCGGAATGCCGGGCATGACGATCAGCGCACTGTAGATCGGCGCGAACCGGCCGCTCATGTCGCGCGACATCATCCGCGGTTCGAAGGATAGGAAAATGATGTTCCTGTTGGTCCCGGAATGGTTGAAATCGTCGCGGGCCGCCTCGCTGTAGCCGTCCATCTGGGGATAACGCAGATAAAGGTCGAGACGTGAGGCAATACCGTTGCGGCGGGCCTGTTCGAAACGGATGAAATTGGCCGGCACGGAAATCACATTGTTGCCGATCACCACCTCGCGCACCGTCGTGTCGTCGGTGTATCCGGCCATGGCGATGGAACGGCCGAACCATTTGCCGCCAAGACTGATCGCCACCGACAGCAGCGCCAGCGCCGCGAAGGCGTAGAACACCCGCTTCATCAGCATGGAATCGACCACGGTGAGTTCAGGGCCGTCGGCGATCGCTGCCTGGTTCATCTCGGTCCTCGGATCCGGCTTGCCTGCGCCCTGGGTGTCCCTCGGCGGCACACATCGCTGGGCATGGCTCTTGCAGCCTTGGTAGAGCGACTGTGCAGTTTCGTGGTAAATGGATGGTAAAGATGGGCCAGATCGACCTTACTCTGTTCGCTTTTGTCGTCGGGCTGACGGCGTGCGGTCTGACGGGCTCGGCAATCGAACTGGTGTCCGGCCGCAAGGTCGCCTTCGCGGAGCCCTATGTGTCGCCCTCGCATGTGCTGCGCTCGCTGGCGGTCACCGCCGGCGCCGGGCCCTTCATGCTGGTGAACGATGCCCTCGATGCCCGCCGCGAGAACCGCATTTCGACAATGGCGCTCTTATCATGCGGCTGTACCGCGATTGCATGGGCCCTGGCGCTGGGCATCATCGTGCTTGCCATTGCCTCATGGACGATCCGTCTCCTAGGGTCCGGCATTCCAGCCTGAGACGATTCGGAGACCGACAATGCCGCTTTATGCGATCGATGGAACAGAACCCAGCTTCGCCGACGCAGAATCGAACTGGGTCGCGCCCGATGCGACGCTGATTGGCGATGTGCGCGTTGGCCGCAACGCCGGCTTCTGGTTCGGCGTCGTCATTCGCGGCGATAACGAACCGATCGTCATCGGCGCCGATACCAATGTGCAGGAACACACGGTCATGCACACCGACCCCGGCTTTCCGATCACGATCGGGCGGGGCTGTACGATTGGCCACCGGGCCATGTTGCATGGCTGTACGATCGGCGACAACAGCCTGATCGGCATGGGCGCCATCGTGCTGAACGGCGCCAGGATCGGCAGGAATTCGCTGGTCGGCGCCGGCGCGCTGGTCACCGAAGGCAAGGAATTTCCGGACAATTCGCTGATCGTCGGCTCGCCGGCCAAGGCGATCAGGGTGCTGGACGACGCGGCCGTCGCCAGGCTGCGCGGCTCGGCCGCGCACTACGTCGCCAACGGCAAGCGCTTCAAGGCGGGGCTGAAAAAGCTTTGAGGCCTATCGACAGGTGTCGTCGGAGCCGCGCCTGGTCATCGCCTCGCGCAGCAGCGTAGCGCCAGCATCGAAGCCGGCGTGCTCCGCTCCTTCCAGGGCTGTTGCATGGTCATCGACGCGCGTTCTGAGCGAGGGGTCGGCGCCGGCCGACAGAAGCAGGCGGATCGCATCGGCGTCGCGGACCGCCACCGCATAGTGAAGCGGCGTCCAGTCGTTCAAGCCCCGCATGTCGAGATCCGCGCCAGCATCAATCAAGATCCGGATGATTTCCAATTTGTCGGCGCGCTCCGTGGACAGCACCGCAATGATAGACGGAAATCCGCCGTGATGGCTGTAGTTCGGATTCGAACCCGCGCTCAGCAGGGTGGAAATGAAGGCGAGGGGACTCCAATAGATCGCGTATTCCAGAGGATGCCCGAGGCCGAGCTCGGACGGCATCTGTTCATCAAACCAACATCGCGAGCCGCCCAGAAGTGCGCCCAAAGTCCCGAAATCTCCGACCTTGAAGGCATCGTCGATGGCCCTGAACAGCCGATGGCGTTCGCACCGATCTTCCGGGATTTCCAGCATCGCTATGATCCGAAGCGGGATGGACAGCCGATAGTGCATTGATTGACTGTCCCTGGGAAGCCGGACAGGATCAGAACTCCGGCACACTTATCCGATTTTGTTTTTCGCTTTTTTCGGGGCAGCAGGTTGGAGGCGTATTCGCATAGCCCCGCCTTTAGGGTTTTCGATTTCGAATGCAGCGGTTTCTCTCACCAGATCGCTTAGCTTGCTGAAGCCATAGGTGCGAGGGTCGAAATCGGAAAAGAGATTTGCGAGTTGCTTACCGAAGGTGCCGAGAAGCACCCACCCATCCTCGCTATCCATCTGGCCGATGGCTTTCTTCAACATTGGGGTTGCTGCGCTTGGCGACTGAAGTGGCCTTTTTGCCGGCGCCGCGTCTTGAACGCTTGCCACGCCAGGGAGAAGGTTTTCGGTGTAAACGAAACGTCGACATGCCTGCCGGAAACTCTCCGGGGTTTTCTGTTCTCCAAAGCCGAACACATCGACGCCTTGTTCGCGGATTCGGGCGGCAAGTCTCGTGAAGTCACTGTCGGACGAAACCAGGCAGAAGCCATCAAGGTGACCGCTGTGGAGCAGGTCCATGGCATCGATCACCAGGGTAATATCAGACGCATTCTTTCCCGTCGTATAGGCGAACTGTTGTTGGGGTATGATCGCGTGCTTCGCCAGAACGTCGGCCCACCCCTTGGATCGAGCGCTTGAGAAATCGCCGTAGATGCGGCGGACACTGGCCTCGCCGATCCTCGCGATCTCTTCGAACAAGCCATCCGCAATCTTGGCGGAAGCATTGTCTGCATCGATGAGAACCGCAAGGCGTGGAGATCTGGCTTCTGTCGGCATGCGGCGCTTTCTTTGACTGACGTCCCCCAGAGTTTGGCTCTGGCCGGGCCTTCCGGCAAAACATAGCCGCCGCCGATGCGACCGTCGAGTTGACCGGAATAGCAGGAGGAAGACGGTTGTCAGCCAGATCTTTCAGCTAACAAGGTCTAAACCGGGGGAAACTTGCCATAGTAGGGTCTGGTCCAGAAATGGCGGAGCCGGCCCGGGGACGGGGCCGGCTCCTTTGACCCGGTCGTTGGGGACGGGGAGGGTGGGGACTCGACCGGGTTTCTCCTTAAGCGCGTCGCGTCAACGCGACGCGCTTGATCTCGGTTCATGCACGCCGCCGTCCCAAAGCCGCGGACTGCATCGGCATCCTTAGCGGACGCTGGCGACCGCGTCGGAGCGGCCGTCGTTGATCGTCACCCAAACGCCGGAATTCTCCGTCGATTGACGCTTGAGATAGGTGTAGTCGGTGTCCGTCCAGGACAGCACCTTGGTTTCAAGATTGTCGAGAATGAACTCACCAAGGCTGGTGCGCACGGTCAGCACGGCGTGGCCGTCGCCATTGGGCTGGCGCGCGACCGTCATCAGCAGGTCGCCGGCGGCCACGCCAACATCCATGAGTTCGCGGCGCTTTTCCAGCGCGTAATCCTCGCAATCGCCATAGCCATTATCCGGATAGGCCCAGTACTCCTCGACACCGTAGTTTTCCATGTCGGTGCGCGGCTTGATGCGGGTGTTGACTGAATTGTTGATATCGACGATCGTCGCCCAGAGTTTGCGGGTCAGCTCGACCGGCGCTCCCTTTGGCGTCTTTTCGTTGCATTCGCCAGGGATGCGCTGGCAGAATTCATAATGGCCAACGGGCTGTGTGGTGCGGCCGCCGGTGTGCATATAGGCCGGTCCCGCGGCATATGCTGATCCCCAAGCGGAAAGCTGTATCGCCATTGCCATCAGCAACAGCTTGCCCCTCGTTCTTTTCATTTCTAGTCTCCCCGTTCGAAGGAGACATTGCCACAGGCGGATTTATTTGACGCAAAGGTGCGAAGTAGATTTTAAGTAAAACGCCTGTAGAATAAACATAAAATTTGAATCATTTGAGTATTGATTTGTTTGGATCCCGTCCGGCCCTTTAGATATGAGGCTTGCGCCATGCGCCACAGATGACGGGCTTGGGCTGTCCGAGCGGTTCTGGCGCTTGCGAGAAATTCAATGGCGTCGCCACAACAAAAAACCGGCCGCGAAGGCCGGTTTGATTGAGGCGTGCTGTCCGATCCGGTCAGGCGCGCGGCGTATTGAACTCGGAATCAAGCGTCTCGGGGCGCTGGATCACGGCGAACTCGATGGCGACGCCATCTTCGAAATGACGAACGACCTGGCCACGCATGGTGCCCAGCATGACCTGGACGCCGATCGCCGGCTTGACGTCGATCTCGATCGCGGCGCCGGACAAAGACAGGTCGATGATCCGGCACTGGTATTGACGGCCATCGGTGAGCTGCAGCACGCTGGTCGGGTTGCGCGGCGCCACGCGCTCGTGGCGGCGGTCTTCTGGCAGGTCAAGCTCGTGCTTGTTGGCAAGCCAGGTCAATTGCGCGGCAAGCTTGTCCTTCTTGCGGTCGGACGCAATGACGGTCATCGCGAAGCCGTCCTGCAGCGTACGGGTGACGACGCCCTCGATGCGGCCGATATGGTCGATATAGGCGATGACCTTTTCGCCGGGCATGCCGACGCGGTCGGTGCGAAGCGCAACGTTGCCGGGCGACATGTCGACGACCTGGCAAGGATGCTCGGTTCGGTCTTCCAGCATGAATCGCCCGTATATCTTGACCCGGACGCGCTGAAAGTTACGCCTTTCAGCTTGGGACGGCGCATAGTCGACCGCCGCTGACCTCATGACTGCCTACACCCCGGTTGGCATTCCCGCGCGTGGATGCGAGGAACTTCAGCAGAGAAGTACAACAAAGCGGGTTAACAAAGGGGAAAAGCGGGCTGGCGGGACGGTAGGATCGTCAACTATTCCTCGCGCCCGCCATCGAAGACGACGAGATGGCGAATGCGGCGCGCGCGGCCGAGTGCCGAGATCGTTTCGGGCGCCTCGATGTCGTCGGGAACGAGCGAGGGAACGCTGATCGCCGGACGGTTGTTCAGGAGCTCCTTCTCCGGGTCGATGACGCGGATAGAATCGATCAGTGCGTCCGTGATCGGGTCGGCGCCCAGCCAGAATGGCTTCTCAGCAGCGCTGACCACGCCGAGGCAGCGCGGGTTTTCGACGCCGCCGTCAAGCGGCAAGGCAAGCAATTCGAACTTGTTGGAACGGTCGTTGCGGCTGAAGCCCTCGAACATGATCAGCACGGCGGATTTCTGTTCGAAAACCCCATGAATCAGCCGCGAGACCAGCCGCTGATCCTTCTCGCGCCACAATGACGGGAAGGAGAACCCCTTGAGTTCGCGGCCATAGCAGGCGCAGAGCCTGGTGCCGGCGAGGCGGAATACGGCTTGCCCGCGGGTGTCCCTTTCCAGGATGAACGTATCGGCCAACAGCGACTTGATATCGGCCGGCTCGACTTCCGATCGCTTCGGAGCAGGGCGCCCGTCACGCAGTCGGTTCCAATAATGGAACAGCGTGATCGATCCGTTTTGGTTCATGGTATGCTGCTCCGCGCATTCTGTCGTCTGATGTCCCATCGGTGAACAGAAGGGCGCCCTCCGATGACCTACATGCGTTGCGGAGCAGGAAGCGTGCCAGCGTCGTTAACACTTGTTCACGGGTCGGGGCCGTTAAGGTTAACAAGTGGTTTACGTTGCGCTTGAGCGAGCCCTGTGGCACACCAAAACCACTCCAAAAGCGGTCGTTTCGCGACGATCGGCAGCACTTCAGTCAAGAGTTTCAGGGGAGCAGGGGACTCGACCAGCCGTTCAAGGGAAACCTTGGACGGCTCTTTTTTGATTCGCACCGGGACGATTCGCCGTTTGCGGTTCCATTGGCGGTGATCTAGATGCTCGCCAAGATCGAACCAGCACCGAGTGCGATTGCAGATGAGCGAACCGGTAAATCCTTCCGAGACCGAACAGGTCGAGAGCGCGCCTCCGCCGGCGCGCGAGCCGGTATTCAACCTGCCGCCGATCGTGCTGGCGGTGATCGGCATTTGCGCGGTCGTCTATCTGCTGCAGCAGTACGTGCTCAGCGATGCGCAGCAAATGACGCTGCTGTACGACGGGGCCTTCATCCCTGTCCTTTACACCGGGCAATACGGCTTCGACTGGTTCCTGTTCACCCGCCCCTTCACCTATGCCTTCATGCATGGCGGCTTTGCCCATATCGCCATCAACATGGTCTGGCTCGCCGCCTTTGGCTCGCCACTGGCCAATCGCCTTGGCGGGTTCCGGTTCGCCCTGTTCTTCGCTGTCACCGGCCTGGCTTCCGTGGCGCTGTTCTGGGCCATGCACCCCTATGGCGAGGCGCCGCTGGTGGGTGCATCAGGCGCCATATCGGGCATGATGGGTGCGGCGGCGCGTTTCGGCTTCCGCACCGACCGTTCGGCCGGCAAGGCGGCCTTCGCCGGTCCCGTGCTGCCGATCGCGGTTGTTTTGCGCTCGCGCGGCGTCGTGATCTTCCTCGCCATGTGGATGATCATCAATCTCGCCACTGGCCTGCTTGGCTTTGCCCCCGGGGTAGACGGCCAGATCGCCTGGGAGGCCCACATTGGCGGTTTTGTCGCCGGCTTCTTCGGCCTGCGCTGGTTCGACCGCCGATGGCAGGCGCTCGAGTGGGAAGCCCCCGACCACACTTGAAATGCAACCGATCACGGCGCACGATGTTCACTCTCAAGTGAAAGCCGGCCAGGGCAGGAACCGGTTGGCAAAGTAGAGGAGGACGCCATGACGGTTAAGGCCATTCTCGAGCAAAAAGGCCATGACGTGTTGACGCTCGGGCCAAACGAAAAACTCAGCGAAGCCATCCGCATCCTTACAGAACACAAGATCGGCGCACTGGTTATCACCAATGGCGATCGAAAGATCGTCGGCATTCTCTCCGAGCGTGACATCGTGCGGGTGATCGCCAAGGAAGGAGCCGCCGCGCTCGACATTGCGGTGCGCTCGGCCATGACGCCGAAGGTGAAGATCTGCAATGAGAACCACACCGTCAACGAGGTGATGGAGATCATGACCAGGGGCCGCTTCCGCCATCTGCCCGTGGAGAAGGACGGCCTGCTGGATGGCATCATATCCATCGGCGACGTGGTCAAGCGTCGCATCGAGGATGTCGAGCGCGAGGCCGAGGAAATACGCGCCTACATCGCCACCGCCTGAGCGGCGAAAGAAACCGCCGGTCGGAGGGCTGACCGGCGGAACCGATGGTCTACGCTTGTCGAGTTCGGAGCGGACGAGTTCCAGCCCGCGCCTTGATGCGCTAGGGAGTGCCGTCCGACGACGGAACCGCCTTGTTGCGTTTCAGCTTCCGAAACAGGTCGAGATCGACGCCGGCATAATGCCAGCCGTCGCGGGTCAGGCATTTGACGGAGGTGATCCGTTTTCTCCTGGTTCTTTTCGAATTCGATGCGTCCGCCCTGTGCGAGCAGGTGGAGGATGCGCTGTCCAACAGCGCCGAGGGTTTGCGCTTGTCTCTTTTGGCGGTTTGCACTAGCGAAGCGGGTACGATTTGTACCTGCTGAATGTGCAGCGCATTCGGCATTCATCCGAAATTTGACGGCAGGCTATGAGCATCATCGATACCCGCACACCCGACGCAAAACGCCTGATATCAGGCGCCACCGGCGACTGGGAGATCATCATCGGCCTCGAGGTGCACGCGCAGGTCATTTCGGAGGCAAAACTTTTCTCTGGCGCTTCGACCGCTTTCGGTGCGGCACCCAATGCCAATGTCAGCCTGGTCGATGCGGCGATGCCGGGCATGCTGCCCGTGATCAACGAGGAATGCGTCAACCAGGCGATCCGCACCGGCCTCGGCCTGAAGGCGCAGATCAACCACAAGTCGGTCTTCGACCGGAAGAACTATTTTTACCCCGACCTGCCGCAGGGCTACCAGATCTCGCAGTTCAAGCAGCCGATCGTGGGCGAGGGCACGGTGATCGTCTCTGTCGGCCCTGACCGCCAGGGCGAATTCGAGGATATAGAGGTCGGCATCGAGCGGCTGCATCTGGAACAGGATGCCGGCAAGTCGATGCACGACCAGCACCCGACCATGTCCTATGTCGACCTCAATCGCTCCGGCGTCGCGCTGATGGAGATCGTGTCGAAGCCCGACATGCGCTCAGGCGACGAAGCCAAGGCCTATGTGACGAAGTTGCGCACCATCATGCGCTATCTCGGCACCTGCGACGGCAACATGGACGAAGGCTCGCTTCGTGCCGACGTCAACGTCTCGGTACGCCGGCCAGGGGGTGCCTTCGGCACGCGCTGCGAGATCAAGAACATGAACTCGATCCGCTTCATCGGCCAGGCCATCGATTATGAGGCGCGCCGCCAGATCGCCATTCTGGAGGACGGCGGCAAGATCGAGCAGGAGACACGGCTGTTCGACGCCGTCAAAGGCGAGACCCGCTCGATGCGCTCCAAGGAAGAGGCGCACGACTACCGCTATTTCCCCGATCCCGATCTTCTGCCGCTGGAGTTCGACCAGGCCTATGTCGATGCGCTGGCCAGGGAACTGCCGGAACTGCCCGACGACAAGAAGGCGCGGTTGGTCTCCTCGCTCGGCCTGTCGACCTATGATGCCTCGATCCTGGTGTCGGAGAAGTCGATCGCCGACTATTTCGAGAAGGTGGCTGCCGGCCGCGACGGCAAGTTAGCCGCCAACTGGGTTATCAACGATCTGCTCGGACAATTGAACAAGGCCGGCAAGGACATTGAAAGCGCTCCGGTTTCGCCAGATCAGCTTGGTGCCGTCATCGACCTGATCAAGGATGGCACGATTTCCGGCAAGATCGCCAAGGACCTGTTCGAGATCGTCTGGAACGAGGGCGGCGATCCGCGCCAACTGGTCGAAAGCCGTGGCATGAAGCAGGTCACCGACACCGGCGCCATCGAGAAGGCGGTCGACGAGGTGATCGCGGCCAATCCGGACAAGGTCGAACAGGCGCGCGCCAAGCCGACCATGGCCGGCTGGTTCGTCGGTCAGGTGATGAAGGCAACCGGCGGCAAGGCCAACCCGCAGGCGGTCAACGACCTCGTCAAGGCCAAGCTCGGCATAGAGTAGCCGCCATGTTCGTGCGCACCGCCGGAGAGCGCGACCTCGGTGCCATCCGCGCGCTGCTGGTCGAAACCTGGCATGCGACCTACGATGCGATCTACGGTTCAGAACGGGTTACCGAGATCACCGGTAAATGGCATTCCATCGAGGTGCTAAGGTCCCGGCTGGCAAAGCCCAATGCGGAGTTCCTCGTTGCTGACGATGGCAAGCGCATCGGCGGCATGGCTTTTGCCGAAAGTACGGACGGCGGCAAATTGGTAACCCTGAAGCAGCTTTACGTGCTGCCAAGCCTGCAGGGGCGCGGCATCGGCGGGATGCTGCTGGACGAGATTATCGAGAGCTTCCCTGAAGCCAGCGCCGTCAGCCTCGAGGTCGAGGAGCAGAACGCGCGAGCGATCGCCTTCTATGAAGCCAATGGCTTTGTGCGCTCAGCGCAGGCCGGTGAGCAGGGCGGTTCGTCCGGAAAGCCGACGCTTGTCTACCGCAGGGCTCTTGCCGTTTGATTTCATTTGTTTGCCCGCGGCCGGATCACCTTCGCGAGAGCGGTGCGCCCGAGACCCTGTTTTCGTTTGACGGCCCAAGCATCCGGCACCAAAGCTGACCCAACTGACCATGCGGAAGCCGGAATAAACCGGCCCTGGCCAGCGGGGGGAATCATGCCAAGCTTGCCGGAACTGATGCCGACACAGGTGTCGGACGAAACCTTTGGCGGCGTCACCTATCACATAGCGGGCGAACTTGTGCCCGTGCTTTCGGTCGATGTGACGCGCATGCCGGTCTATTTCGAGCACCACATCCTGTTGTGGAAGAACTCCAGCATCACCATCGGCCTGAAATCGCTTAAGGG
Organism: Mesorhizobium sp. B2-3-5; assembly: GCF_006442395.1. Taxonomy (NCBI): domain Bacteria; kingdom Pseudomonadati; phylum Pseudomonadota; class Alphaproteobacteria; order Hyphomicrobiales; family Phyllobacteriaceae; genus Mesorhizobium; species Mesorhizobium sp. B2-3-5. Next base: position 23,921 of record NZ_VFVX01000034.1, read on the forward strand.
CGCACTGAAGCGCATGATGGCCGGCATGCAGATTTTCGTCACCGAAGCGTCGGGGCCGGGCATCATCGCCTTCAGCCGCGACGGGCCAGGTCACATCGTGCCGATCCATCTCAGGCGCGGCGAGGAAATCCAGGTGCGCGAACATCAGTTTCTCGCCGCCACCGGCAACATCGACTATACATTCGAGCGTGTACGAGGCCTGGCGACGATGTTGTTCGGCCAGAGCGGCTTCTTCATCGACCGGTTTCGCGGCGATACCGGCGACGGCATCGTCTGGCTGCACGGTTACGGCAACGTCTTTGAAAAGACGCTCGCACCGGGCGAGACCATCGACATCGAGCCGGGCGGCTGGCTGTTCAAGGATGCCTCGGTCAGGATGGAAACCAAGATGGACCGCCTGTCGAGCGGCTTCTTCGGCGCCAACATGAACTTCATCGTCAATCGCTTCACCGGCCCGGGCCGCGTCGGCATCCAGTCGATGTACCTGCATATGCCGACCGAGGAATAGATCGAGGGGAGCAGGGTAGGGATAGGGAAGGGAAAGGGAAAGGCCGAGGTCAGCGTGAGCGCAACGCGGCGGCGACAGTTCGCGTATCGGCAAATTCGGGGTTCATTTTGCGCATGCCGATTCGCGAACCGGATCGAGAGGCTGAAATTCACACTCGGGCGGCGGGAACTGCCACATTGTCGATCAGCCTGGTTTTTCCCAACCAGGCGGCGGCGAGAACGCGGCCCGCGCGGTCGTGCCGCCATGGCGCGAGTGTAAGGCTTTCGCGGGCCTCGACATAGTCGACCTTCCGGAAACCGGTGGCGATCAAGGCGTGGATGGCTTCGGCGATCGCGTCTTCCTTACCGGCACCTGTCGCCAGCGCCGCTGCGGCCTTGCGTAGGATCACGTTGAACTCCCGGGCGGTCTGGAGTTCGTCCTCGCCGAGATAGGCATTGCGTGACGACATGGCGAGGCCATGCGTGTCGCGTATGGTCGGCGCGCCGATGATCTCGACAGGCAGGTCAAGGTCGCGGCAGAGCTGCCTGACGACGCAGAGCTGCTGGTAATCCTTTTCGCCAAAGACCGCATAGTCGGGCGTTGCCTGCAGGAAGAGTTTGGCCACCACGGTGGCGACGCCCTCGAAAAAGGTGGGGCGAAAGTCTGATTCGAGCCCGGCGGATGGGCCGCCGACCGAGATCCTGGTGGCAAAACCGGCGGGATACATCGCGTCAACCGTCGGTGTGAAGGCAAGATCGGCCTTGACCATAGCCAGCAGGTCCAGATCGCGGGCGAGCTGGCGCGGGTATTTGTCGAGATCCTCGCTCGGCGCGAACTGCGCCGGGTTGACGAAGATCGACACCACGCAACGCTCGGCTTTTTCCCTTGCGATCCGGATCAAGGAGAGATGTCCGTCATGCAACGCGCCCATGGTTGGCACCATGGCGACGCGCAGGCCATCGCGCCGCCAGTCGCGGACCCGCGCGCGAAGCGCGGCGACGCTGTCGACGACGTCAGGCCGGTTCATGCCTCATCTCCGCCGTTCGTGCTCGAAAAGATGTGGGAGGGGCCGGGGAATGTCCGGCTTCGCACCTCCGATGCGTAGCGCTGCGCGGCTTGCGCGATCACGCTACGCAGATCGGCGTATTCCTTGACGAATTTCGGCACGCGGTCGACCGTCAGCCCGACCATGTCGTCGATCACCAGGATCTGGCCGTCGCAGTCGCTGCTGGCGCCGATGCCGATGGTCGGTATGGCGATGCGGCGTGTGATATCGGCGGCGACGGCCTCGATCGTGCCTTCGATGACCACGGAGAACGCTCCGGCCTTTTCGACCGCGAGCGCGTCGGCGATCAGTGCCGCGACATTCTCATCCGTGCGGCCCTTGATCTTGTAGCCGCCATCCTTTTCCACCGATTGCGGCAGCAGGCCGATATGACCCATCACGGGAATGCCGGCGGCGACGATCGCCGCGATCTGCCCGGCCATGCCGACGCCACCTTCGAGCTTCACCGCCTGGCAGCCGGTCTCGCCAACGATGCGCCGCGCCGAGACGACCGCCCGCGCCGGCGAATCCTCATAGGTCCCGGCCGGCATGTCGACAACCACGCAAGCCCTGGCAGAGCCCCGCATCACGGCTTGACCGTGCGCGATCATCATCTCGAGCGAGGCGCCCAGTGTCGTCTCATGGCCATGCAGAACCATGGCGACGCTGTCACCGACCAGAAGCAGGTCGACGTGGGGGTCGAGCAGGCGAGCGACGGGGTAGGTATAGGCTGTGAGGCAGACCAAGGGTGTGCCGCCCTTGCGGCGACGAATCAGCTCCGCGCCGATGCGAACGTCGGTGGTCGGCAATTGCGTGGCCAATCGTCACCTCCTTCGGCCGGTGGCCGGATGAATACCCGCATGGCGCTGAGCTTTAGAAAGAGCGGAAAGGCTTGGCAAGCGGGCATCCTGCCGCTTGCATGGATCACAGGCTCGTGTCGGGCCTCTGGCGCGCCATTTGCGCACTCCCGGCGGCAAAACCCTTGCCTTCGCGAAGGCCTGACGCCATAAGCAGGAAATAGGCGCCGCCAGCGCGAAGGGTTCCGAAATGAAGACTTTCCTGACGCAGTTTTTCACCTGGTGGAACAGCCAGACGCTGGGGACGCGCCTGCACACCTGGCGATTTGGCAAGAAAGTCGGCCAGGACGAGGTCGGCAATGTCTATTACGAGGGCGGCATCGATTCGGAAGGCCGCACGCGCCGCTGGGTCATCTACCGCAACTATTCGGAAGCCTCGGCGATCCCGCCCGGCTGGCACGGCTGGATCCATCACCGGGTCGATACGGCACCCCCGAGCGACAATTATAAGCCGCGCGACTGGCAGAAGCCGCATGAGCCCAATCTGACCGGTACGCCGGCGGCCTATCGCCCGAAGGGCTCGGTGCTGACCAACCAACATCGCCCGCAGGTCACGGGCGACTACGACGCCTGGACGCCCGGGTCGTAACGGCCCCGGCTTGTGACGGCGCAAAGATTCAGGCCGGTCCTTTATCGCCACAATTGGTGTTTAGCTGCTTGCTGATCAGAAAACGGCGATTAGCCTTGGCGATCGACGAAATCACCTGGGCGCGAACCTCCGGTACCCCTGTATGAGTTTTTTCAACCTGATATCGACGGGCGGTCTCACGCTAGCCGCCAGCCTTGCCGTCAGCACCGCGGCCTTTGCGGCATCGCCCGCGCCGGTTGCACCCGCTGCACCCGCGCCGGCGCCGCCCGCGGGATCCGATCGCATCACCAATCCCGTCGCCGAGTTCGCCGGCATCGACAAGATCACCGGCCGCATCATCACCTTCGATGTCTACATCAATGAGACGGTGCAGTTCGGCGCTTTGCAGGTGACGCCGCGCGTCTGCTATTCCCGGCCGCAGAACGAGGAGCCGAAGACCGATTCCTTCGTCGAGGTCGACGAGATCACGCTCGACCGCAAGATCCGCCGCATCTTCACCGGCTGGATGTTTGCCGAAAGCCCGGGTCTCAATGCCGTCGAACATGCCGTCTATGACGTCTGGTTGAAGGAATGCAAGCAGAAGTCGGATGTGCCGGCGCCAGACGCCACCAAGGCTGACGCCACCAAGGCCGACGCTTCGAAGCCGGCCGCGGCCAAGCCCAAACCCGCTTCGGCCAAGCCGAAGCCGGTGGCCACTCCGGACGTGGAACAGTCCGACCCCATGGAACCGGATACGACCACGACCAACTGATCCTCCGGAACCGTCGCGGCCACCACGCGTTGGACCACGACGACCGCGCATCGGTGCGCGTGGAGGATATTCCGATGTCAGACAGCAAGCGGCTTACGGCCAACAAGGCGGAATTGCTGGAACTCGAAAAGGGGTTCTGGACAGGCGATGCGGCCTACTACGCGGCCAATGCCGACACCGAGTGCCTTGTGGCGTTCCCGCAGATGGCGCAGGCCATGGATAACGCCGATCTGGCCAAGACCGCGTCGAAGCCCAACCGGTGGCGCAATCTGGACATCGAGCTCAAAGGAATAATCGAACCCGGCAGCGACATCGTCATGCTGACTTATGAGGCCCATGCGACGCGCGAGAATGGCGAGCCCTACGCAGCGCTGGTCAGCACCGGCTACGTCCATCGCGTCAACGGCTGGAAGATGATGTTCCATTCGCAAACGCCGCTGGAATCCGCCGCAGTGAAGTAAGGCAGATCCTTTACGGGAAAAAGACCGCTTCGCCCTTCAGAGCCTCCGCCAGCATCTTCTCATACTTGCCGCGCGGCACGTCGACCGCGCCGAAGCGCTTGAGGTGCTCGGTGGTGAATTGCGTGTCAAGCAGCGCGAAATCGCGTGACTTCAGGCGTTCGACAAGGTGCACGAGGCAGATCTTCGACGCATCTGTCTCCTTGGAAAACATGCTTTCGCCGAAGAACACCCGTCCGAGCGAGACGCCATAGAGGCCGCCGACCAGCCGCTCATCGCGCCAGGCCTCGACCGAGTGGCAATGACCCATGCGGTGCAGTTGCACATAGGCCTCGCGGATCGGCGCATTGATCCAGGTCGAGCGGCGCTCCTCGCGCTTTTCGGCGCAGCCGTCGATCGTCGCCTCGAAATCGAAGTCGAAGCGAATGTCGAACGGATTCCTGCGAATCGCCTTCTTCAGGCTTTTGGGTATATGAAAATCGTCGAGCGGTATGATACCGCGCGTCTCCGGCCGCACCCAGAACACCTCCGGATCACCGGCACTTTCGGCCATCGGGAAGACGCCCGAGGCGTAGGCCTTGAGCAGAAGGTCGGTGGGTATGCGATAGCCAGGCGCGTAAGGACGGGTCATCGCGTCCCCGAACTATTCTTCCTTGGCCAGATATTTTTCCAGCCAATGGATGTCATAGTCGCCATTGGCGATGTCGGCATTGCCGACCAGATCGCGAAACAGCGGCAACGTCGTCTTGATGCCGTCGACGACGAATTCATCGAGCGCCCGGCGCAGGCGCATCATGCACTCGACGCGATTGCGCCCATGCACGATCAGCTTGCCGATCAGGCTGTCGTAGTAAGGCGGGATTTTGTAGCCGGAATACACGCCGGAATCGACGCGGATGCCGAGACCCCCAGGTGTATGGAAATGGGTGATGGTGCCGGGCGAGGGGGTGAAGGTGCGCGGATCCTCGGCATTGATGCGGCATTCGATGGCGTGGCCATTGAACTTGATGTCTTCCTGCTTGACCGAAAGTCCGCCGCCGGAAGCAACGCGGATCTGCTCGTGCACGAGATCGATGCCGGTGATCGCTTCCGTCACCGGATGCTCGACCTGCAGGCGTGTGTTCATCTCGATGAAATAGAACTCGCCGTTCTCGTAGAGGAATTCGATCGTGCCGGCACCGGAATAGCCGAGATCGGCGATGGCCTTGGCGCAGATGCCGCCGATTCGGGACCGCTCCTCAGCATTGAGCGCTGGCGAATTGGCCTCTTCCCAGACTTTCTGGTGACGCCGTTGCAGCGAACAATCGCGCTCGCCGAAATGCACGCCGCGGCCAAAGCCGTCGCCGAACACCTGCACTTCGATGTGGCGCGGCTTCTGCAGGTATTTCTCGATATAGACGGCGTCGTCGCCGAAGGCGGCGCCCGCTTCCGAGCGCGCAGTCTGCAAGGCGACTTCGAGGTCGGCCTCGCTGTGGGCCACCTTCATGCCGCGTCCGCCGCCACCGGCCGATGCCTTGATGATCACGGGGTAGCCGATCTCGGCGGCGATCCGCTTGGCTTCCTTCTCCTCGCTCACCGCGCCATCGGAACCGGGCACGACCGGAATGCCGAGGCGCTTGGCGGTACGTTTGGCCTCGATCTTGTCGCCCATGATGCGGATATGGTCGCCGGACGGGCCGATGAAGGTGATGTTGTGCGCGGCCAGGATGTCGGCGAACTTGGCGTTCTCCGACAGGAATCCGTAGCCTGGATGCACGGCGTCGGCGCCGGTGATCTCGCAGGCCGCGACGATCTGATGGATGTTGAGATAGCTGTCGCGCGATGGCGGCGGGCCGATGCACACGCTCTCGTCGGCGAGCCGCACATGCATGGCGTCGGCGTCGGCGGTCGAATGCACGACCACCGTCTGGATGCCGAGTTCCTTGCAAGCGCGCAGAACCCGAAGCGCGATTTCGCCGCGATTGGCGATGAGGATCTTCTGGAACATCCGACCTGCTCTACTCGATCACGACGAGCGGCATGCCGTATTCGACCGGCTGCGCGTCCTCGAACAGGATCGCCGTCACCGTGCCGGCGCGCGGCGAGGGGATCTGGTTCATCGTCTTCATCGCTTCGATGATGAGCAGCGTCTGGCCTTCCTTGACCTTCTGGCCGATCTCGATGAACGCCTTGGCGTCCGGCGATGGCGCCAGGTAGGCGGTGCCGACCATCGGCGAGGCCACCGCGTTCTTCGATACGTCGACCGCTGCCGCCGGGGCGGCCGCGGTGGCAGGCTGGCCGGCGGCCGCCGGCGCATAGGTGGGCTGGGGTGCGGCAATCGCGTGGACGGCAGGTGCCTGCCGTGACACGCGCACCTTCAGGTCGCCCAGTTCAACCTCGATCTCGGTCAGGTTGGTGTCGTTCAGTATACCCGCAAGATCGCGGATAAGCTGCTGGTCAACACCGGTCTTCTTTATCGACATTTTCGAGCCTTCTGTTTGTTGGCCGGTCATAGGCGTGCGGCCAGCGCCTGCAGCGCCAGCGTGTAGCCGAGCGGCCCAAAACCACAGATCATGCCGACGGCGACCGGCGCGACCATGGAGACATGGCGGAATGATTCCCGCGCGTGGATGTTGGAAAGATGAACTTCGGCGACCGGCAATGGCGCCACCGAACGAATGGCGTCGTGGATCGCGATCGATGTATGGCTGTAGGCGCCCGGGTTGATGACGATGCCGGCAGCCTTGTCGCCGGCTTCCTGGATCCAGTCGACAAGGTCGCCCTCGTGGTTCGACTGGCGGAAATCGATCTCAAGCCCGAGCGATACGCCCGCCTGCTTGCAGTCATCGGCGATCGCGGCAAGCGTCTTGCCGCCATAGATGCCCGGCTCGCGCTTGCCGAGCGCGTTGAGATTGGGACCGTTCAGGACGAAAACCGTTTTCAAAAAAGCCGACCTTTTCCGGCGCCGGTATCAAACCGCCGCGCTGGCTCTCTATAATGGGCATAGCCGCCCGCGAAAAGAGCGCAAGTGCGTTCTTTCACTGTCCACAACAGGCGGAAATGCGACCGTGAGCAAAACCCGCGGCGGATCAAAGCGCGGCTTTCGCCGCCTCGATCTTTTCCGCAAGCACTTGCTGACCAAGAGCTCCGAACACGACCTCGTTGCCGACGACATAGGACGGCGTTCCGGTGATCGACAGTTTGTTGGCGAGATCATAGGTCTTGGAGAAGGCCTCGGGGATCGACGGGTCCTTCATCTTCTCGCGCAATGTCGCCTCGTCGGCGCCGAGCGAAAGCGCGATCTTGATCGCGGTCGCCTCGGTGGCGCGTCCCTGGCCGCCAAGCAGCGCGTTGTGGAACTCGCCGTACTTTTCCGGCATCATCAGGTGAAACGCCATCGAAACGAAGCTCGCCTTCTGCGAATCCGGGCCGAGGATCGGGAATTCCTTGAGCACGAAGCGCAGATCCGGATCGGTTTTGGTCAGCGCCCGCATGTCCTCGATGGCGCGTTTGCAGAAACCGCAATTGTAGTCGTAGAACTCGACGATCGTTACTTTGCCGTTCGGATTGCCGACGACGCCGTCGAAGGCGGAGTTGAAGATCTGGTCCTTGGCGTCCTTGATGACGCCAAGATGAGCGATGCGCTGCTCTTCCTTCTGTTTGGCCTCCAGCGCGTCCTGCACCTCGAGCAGTACTTCCGGGTTCTTCAAGAGGTAGTCGCGGATGATTCCTTCGACCTCGGTGCGGTCGATCTTGGTATCGGCCACAGTCGCCTGGACAGGCTGTGCCGTGCCGGCCTTCGCGATCTGCGGGCTGCCGGCCACGAAACCGAAAGCCAGCATGGCAAGGGCTACAGCGATCCCCGTGGTGCCCAGCAGCAGTGCCTTTTTCATCGTTTTCGTTCCTTTTGCCTGTTTCCCGGTCCGGCTGTGTCGCAGCGCATGGCCGGAAGGTTCATGAGATTACTAGATCTTGCCTGACGATTTGTAATTTATGATGTCCTGGGCGCGTATCCAGCGCGGCTCGCCGCGCTTCATCCGCTGCTGCGCCCGCATGGCGAAGATCTTCGCGTCCTTGTAGTTGCCGGAATAGAAATGACCTTCGGCCGTGGCAAGCTCGGCGCCCGGTATGTCTCCCAATTCGCCGTACGCCTGCGCCAGATAACGGTACCCCTCGGAATTTTCCTTGTCGCGACCCAGACCATTGTTGATCTGCACGACAGCCTTCTTGAGCGAGTCAGGTGTACCGACGGCCATCAGCGCCTGGCCAAGCGAGACAGGCAGCAGGCCGGACCGCGCCGGATCGAGGCTGACCGCCTTGGCGTAGGCGTCCGCCGCTTCCCCGGGCTTGTTCGCCTTCATCAGTATGTCGCCGCGCAATTCCTGGAAGTAGGCATTCTTGGGCTGCGCCTTGATCAGGGCGTTGGTCTTGACGAGCGCTGCGGGAAGGTTGCCGTAAAGGTAGGTCGACTGGGCATCGCCATATTGCGCGGCCAGGCTGCCCCGCATCTTTTGCATCAGCCGCGCCGCGGCGGCCTGGCCACCCATGTAGACGGCGATCTTCACCCGTATCATGTCGTGGCGCTGCTGCAGCGCCGGCGGATCGAGCTTGTCGACGTTAGGGCTCTGTTTGACCAGCACTTGGAGGTTGGCGATTCGCTCTTGCGGCATCGGATGGCTGATCCGGTAGGGATCGATCTGGGCGCCCGACAACGACAAGGCCGTCTGGAAGCGGGCAAAGGTCTTCAGCATGCCCATGCCGGACTGACCGGTGGCATTGAGATAGGTGATCGCGGAGCGGTCGGCCGTGATCTCCTCGGTGCGCTGGTAGGCAAGGATGCTGCGCTGGGCCATCTCGCCGCCGCCGGCGGCGACGCCCATGCCGGCGCCGGCAAGACCGCGGCTATTCGTGGTCGCACCGGCGACGATCGCGCCGGCACCAAGCAACGTCGCGATGACGGCCATCGTCTTGGCGCGCTCGAGCTGGTCACGCAATTTCTGCTGGTGACCGCCGGCCAAATGGCCGGCTTCGTGCGCGATGACGCCAATGATTTCGTTGGGCGTCTCAGCCATCATCAGCGCGCCGGTGTTGATGAACATCCGGCGTCCGGTGACGAAGGCGTTGAAGCTGGAATCGTTGACCAGCACGATGTCTATGCCATCATTCGCCAATCCGGCAGCCCTGAAGATCGGCCGTGCGTAATCGCGCACCAGAGCCTCGATCTCGGCATCACGTATCACAGGTACGCCCTGGGCAAAGGCGGTGACCGAACTCGCCACGGCAACGGCGAAGCCGAGCGAAAGCGTGGCAAAGACACGCGCTGCCTGGGCTATCGTCGGTCTGGGTCGGCTCAACATAACGTGTCCACTGGTAGACGAGCGGGCGAAAGATGAAAAGTCGGCACCGGAAACTTCCTCAACTTGTGATCCTCACATCAATCGGGCATTTGTGCGGCGCATGCGTCAGGGGCATGGCATCCTCAATCATCGGGGCAGGGATAAAATGGTCGTTTCACTCTCACGCCGCGGCAATGTCGAGCCATTCCACGCCATGGATGTGCTGGCCGAAGCGAACCGGCTGAAGGCCCAAGGCGTGCCGGTGATTTCCATGGCGGTCGGCCAGCCGTCCGACCCGGCGCCCGCACGCGTTCGCGCCGCAGCGGCCAAGGCCCTGGAGGATGGCCGCATAGGCTACACCGACACTTTGGGTCTGGCCGGTCTGCGCAAAGCGATCGCGGGGCACTACGCCGATCATTATGGGCTTGATGTCGATCCTGGCCGGATCGCGGTGACGACGGGATCGTCGGCGGCCTTCAATCTCGCCTTCCTGGCGATGTTCGATCCGGGCGACCGCGTCGCCATCGCCGCGCCCGGCTACCCCGCCTATCGTAACATCATGGCGGCGCTCGGCATCGACGTGGTCGAGATCGAACTCGGCGATGAGGCTTACTTGCATGCCGGTCATCTGGAGGCCGCGCACCGCGAAAGGCCACTGAAGGGCGTGCTGTTTGCAAGTCCTGCCAATCCGACCGGCGCGGTCATACCGGCCGACGAGCTGTCGGCGCTGATCAGGACGGCGGAGGCCCTGGGGATCGCTGTCATCTCCGATGAAATCTACCATCGGCTGGCCTACGCCGCGCCTGACACGACGGCGCTTCGCTACAGCAACAGCGTGACGGTGATCAATTCCTTCTCGAAATACTATTGCATGACCGGCTGGCGCATCGGTTGGATGGTCTTGCCGGAAGAGTTGGTGCGGCCCGTCGAGCGCATCGCCCAGAGTCTCTACATCTCGCCGCCGGAACTGTCGCAGATCGCGGCGATCGAGGCTTTTGCCGCAACCGAGGAACTGGAAGCGGTGAAGGGCCGCTACGCCTGGAATCGCGAGCTCCTGATGAAACGTCTGCCCGAACTCGGTTTCCCGCTGGCCGCGCCCATGGACGGCGCCTTCTACGCTTTTTGCGATGTCACCCGGCACACCAATGACAGCATGGCCTTCGCGCGCAGGATGCTGGCCGAGGCGCATGTGGCGGCGACGCCGGGCCGTGACTTCGACACCCAGGCGGGGCACCGCACGATGCGGTTTTCCTATGCCGGCAGCAACGACGACATGGTCGAGGCGCTGGCGCGCATCGAACGCTGGTTGAGGTAGCGTCATGCCGGAACTCGAACAGGCGCTGGCCGAAGTCGCCGCCGAAATGGCCGAACGCGCTGATCGCGGCGAGGTTGCTTCCTATATCCCGCAGTTGAGCAAGGTCGATCCAAGGAAATTCGGCATCGCCGCCGTCACCAATGACGGCCGCGTGCTGATGGCGGGTGACGCCGACCAGGCATTTTCCATCCAGAGCATCTCGAAAGTGTTCACCTTGACGCTGGCGCTCGGCAATGTCGGCGACGCATTGTGGAAGCGGGTAGGGCGCGAACCCTCGGGCAATCCCTTCAACTCAATCGTCCAGCTCGAGCACGAGAACGGCATTCCGCGCAACCCGTTCATCAATGCCGGTGCCATCGTCGTTTCCGACATCCTGCTTGCCGGCCACCAGCCGCGCGAGGCGATCGGCGAGATCCTGCGCTTCATCCAGTTCCTCGCCGACGACGAGACGATCATTATCGACCGCGAGGTCGCCGCGTCTGAGCGCGCCACCGGCTATCGCAACTTCGCGCTCGCCAACTACATGAAATCCTTCGGCAATATTCATCATGCGCCGGAACTGGCGCTGGGCGTCTATTTCCACCACTGCGCCATAGCCATGAGCTGCCGGCAACTGGCCATGGCCGGCCGCTTCCTCGCCAATGGCGGCAAGAACCCGGCGACCGGGCATTCCGTGGTGTCGGCGGAGCGGGCACGGCGCATCGGCGCCATGATGCTGACCTGCGGCCACTATGATGGCTCAGGCGACTTCGCCTTTCGCGTCGGCATTCCCGGCAAAAGCGGTGTCGGCGGCGGCATACTGGGCATCGTGCCGGGCATCGCCTCGCTTGCCGTCTGGTCGCCGGGTCTCAATGCCAACGGCAATTCCAAGCTGGGTTCGATCGCGCTGGAAAAGCTGGCCAGGACGATGAACTGGTCGATCTTCGCGCCTTAAAAGCCTCGCGCTCTATTGGCCGCCAGATATGAAAAATCCCGCGCCATATGTCGATTGGCGCGGGATTTTGTTATCAAAAAATCATTCCAAGCCTTTGGAAAGGCTTAGAAAAAACCTTTCCTCTGCCACCAGCCGGCACGTTTCGGCTTTTCTTCGGTCTTGGCTTCCGGCTCATCGGCCACGGTTGACGAAACCACCGGCGCGACCGGTGCATCGATGGCCGCCGGCTTACGCCGCGATGGCCGGGCTTTCGAAGGCTCTTCCTCGACGGCGGCTATCACTGTTTCCTCGGCTACGGTCACCGGAGCTTCGACCGGCGTTTCCGCGGCCGCCTCGGCACCCGTTGATTCGGCGACGGTCTCGGCGGCTGCCTTCTTCGGCTTGGCTGCGCGACGCGCCCGCTTCGGCTTCTCGGTGGTCGGCACCTCGTCGCTCACGGAAGCCACAGGTTCTTCCACCGCAGCGACAGCCACCGGTTCGATCGACGCGGGCTCGCTTTCCGAAGCATCAGCCTCGGACGGCTCGGTCGTTTCGTCCGCACTTGCCTCGGCCTCGCCTTCGCCATCCTCACGGCGGTTGCGTTTGCCGCCGCGCTTGCCGCGCCGGCGCTTCTTGCCCGCGCCTTCCTCCGAAGCCTGCACCGTTTCGTCGGGCTCGGCGGTGCTGATCGGAGCAGTATCGTCTGTTTCCGTGTCGTCACTGTCCGCCGCGTTTGCCGATTCGGCGAAGTCGCCGGCCGGAGCGGAAATGGAGGCTCCGTCAGTCGGCGCGCCATGTTCGCGGTCGCGGTCCCTGCCGCCACGACGTCTGCGGCGCTTGCGACGCTTGCGGTCGCGACCTTCGCCGTCCTCGCCGGCAGGCCGCGGCTGCTGATGCTGCTGCGGCTGTTGGCGCGGCTGCTCGGCCTGCGCCGATGCCTCATCCTCTTCGTCGATGACGACAATCTCGTCCTCGGGCTCTTCCGGCTCGGTATAGGCTGGCAGGCTGCGCACCTCGACGAAGCCTTCGGGCTTTTCGGCCAGAGCGCCGCGGAAGATCGCGTAGTGCTGCGCGCCTACCGCATCGTCGGCCTCGATGGTGATGGTCAGGCCGAAGCGGCTTTCCAGTTCCACCAGCGTGCCGCGCTTGTGGTTGAGCACGTAGAGTGCCGTTGCCGCCGGCGTGCGAACCGTGATGTGGCTGCGCGAATCCTTGAGAAGGAATTCCTCGATCGCCCTGACCACCATCAGCGCCACCGACGAATCGGAGCGCACATGGCCCGTGCCGCCGCAATGCGGGCATGGCTTCATGGTCGATTCCAGCACGCTGGCGCGGATGCGCTGGCGCGACATCTCCATCAGGCCGAAATGCGAGATGCGCCCGACCTGGATGCGGGCACGATCGTTCTTGAGGTGATCCTTCAGCCGCTTCTCGACGGATCGGTTGTTGCGGTTCTCCTCCATGTCGATGAAGTCGATGACGATCAGGCCGGCAAGGTCGCGCAGCCTGAGCTGGCGGGCTACCTCTTCGGCCGCTTCCAGATTGGTGTGGAGGGCGGTGTCCTCGATCGAGTGTTCCTTGGTGGAGCGGCCCGAATTGACGTCGATGGCGACCAGCGCCTCGGTCTGGTTGATGATGATGTAGCCGCCGCTCTTCAGCGTCACCTGCGGTTGCAGCATGCGGTCGAGCTGCGCCTCGATGCCGTTGCGCACGAAGATCGGTGTCGTGTCGCGGAATGGCTGAACCACCTTGGCGTGGCTCGGCATCAGCATGCGCATGAAGTCCTTGGCCTCGCGATAGCCTTCCTCACCCGAGACAAGGATCTCGTCGATATCCTTGTTGTAGAGGTCGCGCACCGAACGCTTGATCAGGCTGCCTTCCTCATAGACGAGGGCAGGGGCGGTGGATTGAAGCGTGAGATTGCGCACGTTCTCCCAAAGCCGCATCAGATATTCATAGTCGCGCTTGATCTCGGCCTTCGTGCGGCTCTCGCCGGCGGTGCGCAGGATGACGCCCATGCCTTGCGGCACTTCGAGATCGGCAACGACTTCCTTGAGGCGCTTGCGGTCGACCGCGCTGGTGATCTTGCGTGAAATGCCGCCACCGCGCGCCGTGTTCGGCATCAGCACCGAATAGCGGCCGGCAAGCGACAGATAGGTGGTGAGTGCGGCGCCCTTGTTGCCGCGCTCTTCCTTGACGACCTGCACCAGCAGGATCTGCCGACGCTTGATGACTTCCTGGATCTTGTACTGGCGACGCACCGGTTTGCGGCGGTTGCGCACTTCTTCCAGCGCATCCTCCGCACCGACCGATTCGATCTCATGATCGTCGGGATGCGAGGACTGGACCTCCTCCAGCATGCCACGATCATTGTCGGTGGAGGTGGCTTCGCTGCCCTGTTCCGCCTGCGGGGCGGGCTCGGAAATCACATCGGCTTCGACGGAGGCGGCGATCGAAGTAGGGCCGCCGTCGCGGGTCTCGTTTTCGCCCTCTTCGGAAGAAGAGTCGCCCTGTTCGGAAGGACCTTCATCATGGTGGGATTCGTCGGCGTGTTCGGATGCATCGGCATGTTCGGAGGTATCCGCCGCATGTTCGATGGTTTCCGAAACGTGGGAGGTGTCCTCGGCGACGACGTCAGCGCCATGGCCGTTGTCCTCACCTGTCTCGCCGGCGGCTTCGTTTGCCTCGTCGGAATCGGCTGAACCGGCATCGCGCTTGTGCTCGGCACGGTCGCGGCTCTTGCCGCCGCGCCGGCGTCCGCGCCGTCCGCGGTCACGGTTCTGGCGGTCGTCGCCATCGCCATCCTCGTCCTCCTCGTCTTCGGCCTCCTGCGCTTCCGCGCGCAGCAGTGCCTGACGATCGGCGACCGGAATCTGGTAGTAGTCGGGGTGTATTTCACTGAAGGCGAGAAAACCGTGACGGTTGCCGCCATATTCGACAAAAGCTGCCTGAAGGGAGGGTTCGACGCGCGTTACGCGGGCGAGATAGATATTTCCTTTGAGCTGCTTCTTGTCCTGGGATTCAAAGTCGAATTCTTCGATACGGTTACCGCGTACGACGACAACGCGTGTTTCCTCCGGGTGGGAGGCGTCTATCAGCATTTTGTTGGGCATTATTTCGTTTCCCCCCGGCAGCCGTCAGCCGCAGCTGGCGGGGCAAAGCCCGCTGCTGTGTGTCTGGATGAATGTGGGTGCCGGATAATTGAACGTCCGCCGGACGCTGCCCGCGTGTCATGGCGGTGCCGCCCGCAGCCATATTGGCGCGGTTTGATGCGGACCTTTCCATGATTGCGCTTGAAGCCATCGTCACCAGCAGAACTTTTGAACCAAAGCCCGGAAACCGGACCAGCTTGTTTGCTCATATAGAGCCGGCACGGGAACAAACCCGGCCGTTTTCCTCACGCAGGCGATTCCCCCGCCACGGGCGCACACCTGCGAAATTCGTCGCGATCACCTGTAGCCTTCTCGCGTGAAGCGAAAGGAGCCGCCTTTCATCTGACCCTGTAGCAGGAAGCTGCGGAGGAGGGCGGTTCCAGGATTGCAGTGATCCACTATCGCTTTTATGATTTGGCGGGTTGGAAGGCAACCCCGATTTCCGATGCCGGCAAAAAGCAGTTCCGCAGCGTAACCCTGGGTTCCAACCTTGCATGAAAAGGCTTGGTTAACCTTCTCTGGATACCAATCGTTAATCGAATTCGCGGCCTAACCGGCACTTCGGTGAAACGAGCAGGCGCCTGGCGCCAAACCGTGAGCGACTGGAAGAGAGATGGGACTGGCAGACTTCACAGACAAGGGATGTCGTGTTGGCGGCCAGATTCTCGGCGCCTTCCATCTCCTGCTGCTGATGGCGATTTTCTTTGGCTGCTCCTCTGTTGCCAATGCCGCCGATGCGCCGCTCGTGGCGAAGGGTTACAAGATGGCGGGCGATGCCACCAAGATGCGCATCGTCATGGATTTCGATCGCGAACCGGACATCAAATGGTTCCTGCTGCGTGGGCCCAATCGTCTGGTCATCGACCTTGCGAATAGCAGGCTGGCCATCGACGCCAAGGATCTGAAGCCGCGCGGCCTGGTCAAGGGTGTGCGGCTGGGCGAGATCGGCGACGGCGTTTCGCGGCTGATCCTCACCGGCAGGGGACCGTTCGCCGTCGATAAGCTCGATGTGCTCAAGAACGAGGACGGATCCGGCTATCGCATCGCCATCGACATGTCGGCGGCCTCCGAACGTGAGTTCGACACCGCGCTCGCCAACCAGGCGTTGACCACCGGCTCCACGGTTTCGACCGACAAGGGTGGGCGGGTCGGCACCGGCCCGGTCTCCAATCCGGGCCACCGCTTCACCGTCGTCATCGATCCCGGCCATGGCGGTATCGACGGCGGCGCCGAGGGCCTGAACGGCACCATAGAGAAGAACGTCACGCTGGCTTTTGCCACGGAGTTGCGCGACAAGCTCGCGGCCATCGGCAAATACGATGTCTTCATGACGCGTGACACCGATGAATATCTGCGCCTGGACGACCGCGTGCGCATCGCCCGCCAGCATGAGGCAGACCTGCTGATCTCGATCCATGCCGACACGATCAGCGTCAAGGGCATCCGCGGCGCCACCGTCTACACCGTCTCCGACAAAGCGTCGGACCCCCAGGCGCAGGCGCTTGCCGACCGCGAAAATCTCTCCGACCAGTTCGCCGGCATGGTTATCAAGGACGACAACAAGGAGGTGACCGACATCCTGATCGATCTGATCCGCCGCGAGACGCATACCTTCTCGATGAGTTTTGCCCACACATTGGTCGGCGAGCTGTCGACCAGCGTGGGCCTCATCAACAATCCGCAACGTTCCGCGGGATTCAAGGTGCTGAAGGCGCCAGACGTGCCATCCGTGCTGGTCGAGCTTGGCTATCTCTCGAATGCCAAGGACGAGGCGCAGCTCCTCAACGCCGAGTGGCGCGGCAAGGCCGCGCAAAGCATCACCAACGCTGTTGCGCTGTTCGCCTCCGCCCGAGCCGGAACCGGAACCGGAACCGGAGGCTGACATGCCTCACGGGCGCCTGCAGCCGGAGGCGGCGTTGCGCAACGACAACACAAGGTGCCTTTATTTCGGGCGCGTGGTCACGAAATCAGGGCTTGCCGTATTTTGTCCACATGGTGGCGACATGGGTTTTCGATTACGGTTTGGGACCGGCTCGAAAGCTTGCGTGGAAGGCGGCTTCGTTTAGGAAATTCCCGAACCAAGGACTGGAGCGGGTATGATTCGTCTCATTGGCTATTTCTTCGGCATCGGCACGACGCTGGCCCTTCTGGTCGCGGCGGGCGTTGCGATTTACATCAGCCACCTGTCCAAGGATCTGCCCGACTACGAGGTGCTGGCCAAGTATGAGCCGCCGGTGACCACCCGCATCCATGCCTCGGACGGCTCGCTGATGGCCGAATATGCGCGCGAGCGACGCCTGTACCTGCCAATCCAGGCGATCCCGGATCGCGTCAAGGCGGCGTTCCTGTCGGCTGAGGACAAGAACTTCTACAACCACCCCGGCATCGACGTGACCGGCCTTGGCCGTGCCATCATCGTCAACTTTCAGAATCTCGGCTCGGGCAGGCGTCAGGTCGGTGCCTCCACGATCACCCAGCAGGTGGCCAAGAACTTCCTGCTGACCGCGGACCAGACCTACGAGCGCAAGATCAAGGAAATGATCCTGGCCTTCCGCATCGAGCAGGCCTATCCCAAGGATCGCATTCTCGAGCTCTACCTCAACGAAATCTTCTTCGGCTTCGGCGCCTATGGTGTCGCCGGCGCGGCGCTCACCTATTTCGACAAGTCGGTGAACGAGCTGACCGTCGCCGAGGCCGCTTATCTGGCCTCCCTGCCGAAGGGACCGAACAATTACCACCCCTTCAAGCATGCCGATCGCGCGATTGAGCGCCGGAACTGGGTCATCGACCAGATGGTCGAGAATGGCTACGTCACGCGTGAGGAAGGCAACAAGGCCAAGGCCGAGCCGCTCGGCGTGACGCCACGCCGCACCGGCACCTATCTTTTCGCCGGCGAGTATTTCACCGAGGAGGTTCGCCGCCAGATCATCGCCCGCTATGGCGAGAACGCGCTTTACGAAGGCGGCCTGTCCGTTCGCACGACGCTTGATCCGAAGATTCAGCTCATTGCTCGCAAGGCGATGCAGAACGGCTTGTTGAAGTACGATACGCTGCGCGGTTATCGCGGGCCGGTGAAATCGATCGACGTCTCCGGTGACTGGGGCGTGCCTCTGGGCAACGTCAAGGGCCTCGAGGATGTTCCCGAATGGTCGCTCGCCGTCGTGCTCGACAGTTCCGCGACCGGCCTGTCGATCGGCCTGCAGCCCGCGCGCCAGGCGTCTGGCGACATCGTCAAGGAACGTGTCGAAGGCACCGTCAGCAAGGACGACATGGGCTTCGCCATGCGCCATGTGGTCGGCGGCAAGACCGTCAAGGCCAAGTCGCCGGCCGAAGTGCTCAAACCGGGCGACGTCATCTTCGTGCAGAAGAACCAAGGCTCCGACAATGCCTACAGCCTGCGTCAGGTTCCCGAAGTGGAAGGAGGCCTGATCGCCATGGATCCGCATACCGGCCGCGTGCTGGCCATGGTCGGCGGTTTCTCCTACGCCCAGTCCGAATTCAACCGTGCCACTCAGGCGATGCGCCAGCCGGGCTCTTCGTTCAAGCCGATCGTCTATTCGGCCGCGCTCGACAACGGCTATACGCCGGCCTCGGTGATCATGGATGGACCGATCACCATCCAGAGCGGCAACACGACCTGGACACCGAAGAACTATGACGGCACCGTCGCCGGCCCGGCAACCCTGCGCTCCGGCATCGAGAAGTCGCGCAACCTCATGACGGTGCGGCTTGCCAACGACATGGGCATGAAGCTGGTCGTCGAATACGCCGAGCGCTTCGGCGTCTACGATCATCTGGCCCCGTATTTGCCGATGGCGCTGGGCTCCGGCGAGACGACCGTCATGCGCATGGTTTCGGCCTATTCGATCATGGCCAATGGCGGCAAGTCGATCAAGCCGTCGCTGATCGACCGCATCCAGGATCGCTACGGCAAGACAGTGTTCAAGCAGGATGAGCGTGGCTGCGAGGGCTGCAACGCGCCTGAATGGAAGAATCAGCCGGAGCCGGAACTGGTCGACAATTCCGAGCAGGTGCTCGATCCGATGACCGCATACCAGATCACCTCGATGATGGAGGGCGTCGTGCAGCGCGGCACCGGCGCCACCATCGGCGAGCTCGGGCGCCACATCGCCGGCAAGACCGGAACGACCAATGACGAGAAGGACGCCTGGTTCATCGGTTTTACGCCCAACCTCGTCGTCGGTCTCTATATGGGCTACGACACGCCGCGCGGCCTTGGCCATGGCGCCACCGGCGGCGGTCTCGCCGCTCCGATCTTCAAGGATTTCATGCGTGTGGCGCTGGACGGCACGCCCAATGTCGACTTCAAGGTTCCCGATGGCATGAACCTGATCGCCATCAACCGCAAGACCGGCATGCGCGCGACACCGGGTGACCCGGGCACCATCATCGAGGCCTTCAAGCCAGGTACCGGCCCCGCCGACAGCTATTGGGTGATCGGCATGGGCGCCGACGGCTCCAACGCCTCCGGCGGCGCGCTATCGCCGCAGGCCAACCAGGCCATTCAGGACGGTGGCGGCGGCCTCTACTGACGGTTCAAATCCCGAAATGGGCCAGCCCGGGGCTGGCCCATTTCGCTTTACACGCGGCAGCACCGTCCCTATGTATCGCGCCGACCAGAGCAATTCCAGGAAAGTGCCTAGCGGTTTTCCGTCCGGAGTTGCGTCAAACAGAAAAGTTGGAGCGGTTCGGCGTTTCCTTCAAACACCGATCCGCTCCAACCGTCACTTTCAGCAACAGGACAAAATACCAGGCCATGCGCGCGGAAACGCAGAATATTGTCGACGAGATCAGGCAGGCGATAACCCTGCTGAGGAGGCATCTTTGACTGGGATCAGGCCATTAAACGGCTTGAATACCTGAATGTCCGTGCCGAGGACGCCAGCCTCTGGAACGAACCGCTGGAAGCGCAGAAGCTGATGCGCGAACGCCAGGGCCTCGAGGAAGGCATAGCGGCGGTCAAGGGTCTGACCCAGTCACTGGAAGACAATATCGGCCTGATCGAGCTCGGCGAGGAAGAGGGCGACCAAGGGGTCATAGCCGAGGCGGAAGCCGCGATCCGATCGATGCAGGGCGAAGCGAAGGCCCGCCAGGTCGAAACGCTGCTGTCGGGCGAGGCTGACGCCAACGACACCTATCTCGAGATCCACGCCGGCGCCGGCGGCACCGAGAGCCAGGACTGGGCCTCGATGCTTTTGCGCATGTACACACGCTGGGCCGAGCGCCGCCGGTTCAAGGTCGAGGTGCTGGAAGTGCATGACGGCGAAGAAGCAGGCATCAAGTCCGCGACATTGCTGATCAAGGGCCACAATGCCTATGGCTGGCTGAAGACCGAATCGGGCGTCCACCGCCTGGTGCGTATTTCGCCCTATGACAGCAACGCGCGCCGGCATACGTCCTTTTCCAGTATCTGGGTCTATCCTGTCGTCGACGACACGATCGAGATCGACGTTTCCGAATCGGATGTGCGCATCGACACCTACCGCTCCTCCGGCTCGGGTGGCCAGCACGTCAACACCACCGATTCGGCCGTGCGCATCACCCATATCGCCACGGGCATCGCGGTGGCCTGCCAGGCCGAGCGTTCGCAGCACAAGAACCGGGCAAAGGCTTGGGAAATGCTGCGCTCGCGCCTCTATGAGGAAGAGCTGAAGAAGCGTGAGGCCATCGCCAACGCCACCGAAGCGTCGAAGAGCGACATCGGCTGGGGTCACCAGATCCGCTCCTATGTACTGCAGCCCTATCAGTTGGTGAAGGACCTGCGTACCGGCGTCGAAAGCACCAGTCCGTCGAGCGTGCTCGACGGCGACCTCGACGATTTCATGGAAGCGTCGCTGTCGCAGCGCATCGAGGGCGGCGCTGGCGAAGTCGTGGCGGACCTGGATTAGGTCAGCCGATGTCCTGCGACGCAGGCCAGCGAATGGCAGTCGCGCACCCTTTTTCACGATTGTCGCGTTCACCATTGTCGCGACGAGCTGGCGCTGTGTGAAAGCGCGCCGTGGCTGCCGCGACGGCAGAGCATGGGCCGGCTACGCAGCTATTGCTTGCGCCGGCTCGCATTTCGGCTCACCATCAGCGGCAGGAGGAGGCAAAGCATATATGGCCGGTCGCGGCATATCTGCTGACGGTTCGGCCACTGGGAAGACACGTTCCGGGAACGGGCAAGCGAAATGCTTGAATCTCGTTTGAAAGGAGCGTTGCCATGTTTTCTGCCGGTTTTAGATCGGCCTTTGCCGTTCCATCGGTTGGCCGGCCTCTCCTGCCTCTGTGTGCTGCCTGCGCGATAGCTGCCCTGACGACGCCAGCCCTGGCGCATGACGCCAAGCCGACCGCGGCCAAACCGCAAGGCTGGAGCTATCCGTTCGCCTGCTGCGCGAACTACGATTGCCGCGAGGTATCGCAGACCTCGATCAGCGAACGCCCGGAAGGCTATGTCATCAAGGATACCGGGGAGGTGCTGGCCTACAGCGACAGGCGGATCAAGGATTCGCCCGACGGTGAGTTTCATTGGTGTGCTCACGTGGCCGGTCTCGATGCAGGCAAGACGATCTGCCTGTTTGTGCCGCCGCAGTCTTACTGATGCATGTCGCCTGGGTCCCGGTTCCGGGAGCCCGACAAGCATGAAACAGAGACCTAAAGTGCGTCGCCACAATCCGTTCGAACGTGACACGCTTTAGAGCCGCTGGCTGCTGTTCGCGGGCAAAAGCCTGCTGACGGACAGTTGTCAGCATCGCTTCTTTATGGTGCCTTGCCGCACGGGGGGCGGACAATGGAATGTGATGTTCATGGCCATCAAGGGAAGCTGCCACTGCAAGGCCACCACGTTCGAGGTTTCGCAGGCGCCAGAAACGGTGACGCGATGCACCTGTTCGTTCTGCTCGAAACGCGGCTCGCTCTGGGCCTACTACACCCCATCGCAGTTCAAGCTTATCACCCCGATGAAAAACGTAACCTTCTATCAATGGGGCTCGAAGACTGTAAAACATGGTTTTTGCCCGAACTGTGGCTGCGGCACCTTCACCGAAACGCCGGATTGGTCGACTGGCGAGCCGGATTTCGACAATCCGAAGATCAGCGTCAATTCTCGGCTATTCGATGATTTCGATCTCGACAAGGTCGAAGTGGTGGTCATTGACGGCAAGAATCTCTGGTAACCTTCCAGGCGCCAGTCAGCTCCGGGGAAAAGCTGCGGCAAGCGCTTTTGCCATTCCGCTTTTCGCCGTATTTCATGGTACAAGTCGCGGGAAGGGCTGATTTGGCGCCATCGCAATGGCGTGACTTGGAGAGGGACCATCCTATGAAGAAGACCGTGCTCGTCGTCGTGGCGACGGCTTTGCTCGTGAGCGCCTGCACCACGACCGATCCGTATACCGGCGACCAGAAGATTTCCAACACGGCCGCTGGTGCCGGCCTCGGCGCTTTGGCTGGCGCCAGCCTTGGCCTGCTTGCCGGTGGCAATGATCGCCGCAACGCGCTGATTGGTGCCGGTATCGGTGCACTGGCCGGCGGCGCCATCGGCGCCACCATGGATCAGAACGAGGCCGAGCTGCGCCGCCAGCTCCAGGGCACAGGCGTAAGCGTCACACGCAGCGGCGACCAGATCATCCTCAACATGCCGTCCGACATCACCTTCAATGTCGATCAGGACGCGGTGAAGCCAGGCTTCTATCCGGTGCTCAATTCCGTCGCGCTGGTGCTGAAGAAGTTCCGCCAGACGACCGTCGACGTGTTTGGCCATACCGATTCGACCGGCGGCGACCAGCACAATTTCGATCTGTCGCAGCGGCGTGCGCTGGCGGTCGCCAACTATCTGTCTGGCCAGGGCGTCGATTCGCGCCGCTTTGCCGTCACCGGCTTCGGCAAGACGCGGCCCGTCGCATCCAATGCAACGGCCGAAGGCCGCGCCCAGAACCGGCGCGTCGAGATCCAGCTTTCTCCGCTCACCTGAACCGAACGGCATGCGAATGCGAAACGGTCCCCATGTGGGGCCGTTTTTGTTTGAGCGAAATTAGCGCGCTGGAGAATTAGCTAGCTCTAAATAGCTGCTTTCCTGCGGCCATGGAAAGGAATAGCATCGTCGCTGTCCAGAGGGGATGAGGCGGTACAACTGGCCGCGTAATCAGCATTTTCCGCCTCCGTCTTGAACGGCCAGATCAGAAAATCTGGGAGGAATGCATGACAAGAACAGCCTGCCTTGGGCGCTGCGGCGTCCTCGCTTTGACGAGTATTGTAGGCGCGTGGTTAGGCGTCGCTTCGGCCGTGGCCGAAGACGCCAACAAGGCCGACATCGATGCCTTGAAAAAATCGCTGGCCAAATATCAGGACTACACCGTCGCCGTTCGCGACCTCTATCTGTCGACAGTTGGCTGCGTCTATTACAGCGGAGAAAAGATACCGGGCGCGATGGACTATCCGAAAGGCGCCATGGGCATCCATTTCGTCAACGCTCAAAGTGTCGGCCAAAAACTCGATCCGATGCGCCCCAATGTGCTGATCTACGAACCGACGAAAAAGGGCTTGCAACTTGTCGGGGTGGAATGGCTGGTGCCGCTGACGCCGGACATCAAGGAGCCGCCGAAGCTGCTCGGCCAAACCTTCCAGGGTCCGATGGAGGGACACTATCCGCTCATTCCGAGGGAGTTCGTCCACTACGATCTTCACGCTTGGCTGTTCAGGGACAATCCGAACGGCATGTTCAGCCCGACGAACCCGAACGTGAAATGCAACAAGGCCGAGTTTCCGATGCTGGAAAAACCGACCAAGATGATGCCTGGACCGATGTAAGGGTGAGCCAGGGCTAACGCATGTGCCGGAAGCGGCCCCGTCTTGGGAGCACGACACGGATGAAAACAAAGGCCTAAAGCAAAGGGCGTCGCCTGACTCTGTTCGCACCCGACGCGGTTAGACGTCTGCCGGGAGGGCAAGCCGGATGGCTGGCTTGCTTTCAATCGTTCGGCGATCAGACCTTGGCGACGATGCGCATGAAGGCCGGCATGTCGTCGCCGAAGCCGACAGTGGTGTCATTGTCTTCCTGATGCTGGCGGGCAGGGCGGTTGCGCTGCGGCCTGGTGTCACCGCGCTCCGGTGCGCGATCCGAGGACGTCTTGCGCTCGGAGTTTTCCGAACGGATCGCATCCTTGCGCGCGCGCCGTTCGACGATGTCGGCCACGGCCGACTCGGGTGCATCGGGCTGTTCGCTTTGCTGGGCAACCGCAGCCGGGGTATCTTCCTCGCTGCGCCGGGCACGACGTTCGCCGCCTCTCTTGCGCTCGCCATTGTCCTTGCGATCATGGGCCTTGCGGTCCTCGTCCTTGCGGCCGGCACGACGCGGCGCGCCTTTGCCACGGCGCGGAGCATCATCCTCGCTCTCGCTGGCAACAACCGTCGACAGGTCGCCGTCATGCCACTCGATCTTGGTGCCGATCAGGCGTTCGATGGCGTCGATATACTTGGTGTCGGACTTGGTCGCGATGGTGAAGGACTTGCCTGAGCGACCAGCGCGGCCGGTGCGGCCGATACGGTGGACATAATCCTCGGCATGGATCGGAACGTCGTAGTTGAAGACGTGGCTGACGTCGGGGATATCGAGGCCGCGCGCGGCGACGTCCGAAGCGACGAGATAGCGCAATTTGCCGTCTCGGAAATTGGCCAGCATCTGCATGCGGGCGCGCTGGTCCATGTCACCATGCAGTGCGCCGGCATCGAAATCATGCTTCAGCAGCGAGCGGAACAGCTCCGACACCTCGACCTTGCGGTTGCAGAAGATGATGGCGTTCTTCAGTTCCGCGTCTTCGGCCTTTATCAGGTTGCGCAGCGTCTCGCGTTTGTCCCACGGCTTGGAGCCGGATTTCACCAGCCGTTGCGTAATATTGGTGGCGGTGGAGGCTGCCTTGGAAACCTCGACACGCACCGGGGCATGCAGGAATTTCTCCGTCAGCTTGGTGATCTCGGGCGGCATGGTCGCCGAGAAGAACAGCGTCTGCCGGGTGAACGGGATCATCTCGCAGATGCGCTCGATATCGGGAATGAAGCCCATGTCGAGCATGCGGTCGGCTTCGTCGATGACAAGGATCTCGACACCGTTGAGCAGCAGCTTGCCACGCTCGCGGTGGTCGAGCAGGCGGCCCGGCGTCGCGATCAGCACGTCGGCGCCGCGCTCCAGCTTCTTGTCCTGCTCATCGAAGGACACGCCGCCGATCAGCAGCGCAATGTTGAGCTTGTGGTTCTTGCCGTATTTGACGAAGTTTTCTTCGACCTGTGCGGCGAGTTCGCGCGTCGGCTCCAGGATCAGCGTGCGCGGCATGCGGGCGCGGGCGCGGCCCTTTTCCAGCCGGGTCAGCATCGGCAGCACGAAGGAGGCCGTCTTGCCGGTGCCGGTCTGGGCAATACCCAGCACGTCCTTGCCGAGCAAGGCGTGCGGGATGGCACCAGCCTGGATCGGCGTCGGCTGCATGTAGCCGGCATCGGTGACTGCGGAAAGCACCTTCGGCGACAGGCCGAGGTCTGAAAAGGTCAACGCTTCTTGAGCGATCGTGGTGTCTGAGGACAAGTGTTGCTGTCTTTGGCTGGTTCGGGGAGGCGCAACGTCATTCGTCGCGGCAAGCGCCGCGCGCCTGCAAAGTTGGTATGCGATTAGGCGCAAGTCCACGATTTGTCAACAGAAACAGGCGGGATTGGCGCGATTGTGAAGTCGTAACCTTAATCGCGATGCTTAATCCGGCCGCTTCTCTCTGTGCCGGCTCAGTAACGGAACTGTTCAGCCAGGATGCGTTCGTTCCAGGAATGGTTGGGATCGAACAGCAAGGTCGCCGTGGCTGTCGGCGATTCCCGCACCGTTACCGAGGTCACCGCCTTGACCTCCGTGTGGTCGGCGGCAGCGTTCACCGGCCGCTTTTCAGGCTCCAGAATGTCGAAGCGCACGGTCGCCTTGTTGGAGAGCAATGCACCACGCCAGCGGCGCGGACGAAACGGGCTGACCGGCGTAAGCGCCAGAAGCGGAGCGTCGAGCGGCAGGATCGGGCCGTGCGCGGAAAGATTGTAAGCGGTCGATCCCGCCGGCGTCGCGATCATCACGCCATCGCAGCTCAGTTCCTCGAGCCGTATCTGGTCGTCGACACTGATGCGGATCTTGGCCGTCTGATAGGATTGGCGCCACAGCGCCACTTCGTTGATCGCCAGCGCCGACATCGTTTCGCCTTCCGAGGTGACGGCCTGCATTTCGAGCGGGCGGATCGTTTCGGCGACCGCGGCCGCGATGCGCTCGGTGAGCCCTCCGGACCGGTACTCATTCATCAAGAAGCCGATGGTGCCACGGTTCATGCCGTAGACCTTCTTTCCCGTTCCCATCGTGTCGCGCAAAGTCTGCAGCAGGAAGCCATCGCCGCCCAAGGCCACCACAACGCCCGCGTCCGCGACCGAACACTGACCATAGCGCCCCGTCAGGCTTTCCAGCGCCGCCTTGGCGTCTGCTGTGTCGGACGAAACGAAGGCGATGCTGTTGGCGGCTGTGCTCATGGCTCCCCGATCGCGACCGATTGGCGAGATTCCGGCCGCGCCAGCGCCGGGGTAGCATGGGCGGGCGAATCTGCAAAGAGAGCCGTTGTATCGGCCTGCGAAACCACACCGCGACTGCGTCGCCAGGCCGGTAGGTCGCGCTTCATGTCAGAGCGCCAGCGAATGTGATGGTTAAGGCGGGGCTTAAACTCTCGTAAACGCGGATCGATCATGTTAGCCGGCATGGGCAGCGTGGGGCGCCCGCGGTACCGCTGTATCCTTCGGGATGTCAAATGGAGGCTGCGGCACTTTTGATTTGTGCGCATGATCCCTGGAAAATCCTCATCCCGGGATATGCGCCAGCCAGACGAGGCCGACACATTGCCGGTAACACGCCTGATTGTTGTTTTTGTCATGCTGGGTAGCTTCGCGCTGGTCTTCGCCGAGCTTGTGCGCCAGTCGGAACAAATGAGCACGAGATCGGTACCCACGGCATCGCGTTGCGGCGATGCCGCCGGAATGCCTTGCCCGCAAAGGGCGCTGTAGGTCGCGAAAACACGCTCGCCATCCACGTCATGGAACCACCGCCGATGCTCGGCATGTCTTGCCTGCTGCTGGCAGCTGCATCGAACACCATGCGGCTGTGCCGTAGGAGCCGACAAACCGGTGCCCGGACCTGACCTGGCAAGACGGGTCTTCCCGGGTGGGAGGCAACGACCGGTACCAGAACGGATCCGGCGCGCACCTTCGAATGGTTCCAGCGGCGGATCATGTCTGGCGGCAGGTCGGCGGCAACCGCCTGATGATCCGAAATTTGGGCTCAGTCCCTCATAGCGGCCGCGAAAGAGAACCAAGCCTGCCGGTGAAATAGGGCCCAAGCACGGTTTCGAAGGCCTTCAGGGCAGCGCCGATCGCCTGATGCATGTCGAGATAACGATAGGTGCCCAGCCGTCCCCCGAGATGCAGGTTTTTCTCGGCGGCCGCCCGTTCGAGATAACGACGGTAGACCGCCTGATCCCGGCGTGTGTCGATCGGATAGTAAGGCTCGTCGGTGCGGCCGGCAAACCGGGAGTACTCGCGGCCGATCAGTGTCTTGTCGCTCTTGTGCTGACGTTCCGGATTGAAATGCCGGAATTCAACGACGCGGGTGTAAGGTATGGCTTCGTCGGCATAATTCATGATCGACGTGCCCTGATGATCCGGCGTGTCCATGACCTCCAGATCGATATCGATGGTTCGCCAGCCGAGTTCGCCCTCGCAATAATCGAAATAACGGTCGATTGGGCCGGTGTAGACGACCGGCAAGTCCTTCGGCAGCAAGGGCTTGATATCGAAGAAGTCGACGCCAAGCCGTGTTTCGATGAGCTTATGCGCGAGCATCTTTTCGAAGATCGCGGTGTAGCCATCCATGGGCTGGCCCTGGAAGCGGTCGTTGAAATAGCCATCGTCGAATGTGAAGCGGACCGGCAGACGCGCGATGATCTGCGCAGGCAGCTCGCGCGGGTCCGTCTGCCACTGCTTGGCGGTGTAGCCCTTGATGAAGGCCTCGTAGAGGGGACGGCCGATCAGAGAGATCGCCTTCTCCTCGAGATTGGCCGGTGGGCGATCGCCAAGTTCGGCCGCCTGCTCGGCGATCATGCCGCGCGCCTCGTCCGGGCTCAGTCGCCTGCCGAAGAACTGGCAGATCGTGGCAAGGTTGATCGGTAGCGGATAGACCTTGTCGCGATAGGTCGAGAACGCACGATGGCGATAGGACGTGAAACCGGTGAAGGTCCGCAGATAATTCCACACTTCCTCGTTGGATGTATGAAACAGATGCGGTCCGTAGCGATGGATCTCGACGCCAGTGACGGGATCTTGTTCGGTGTAGGCATTGCCGCCGATGTGCCGGCGCCGGTCGATCACCAGCACACGCCGGCCGAGTTGCGTGGCGATGCGCTCGGCGAGCGTCGCGCCGTAAAAGCCCGCGCCGACTACGAGGATGTCAACTTCGCCAAGCAGGTTCTTGTTCATTGGCAGTTCTGGCGCTCTCATGGTTCGAGCACGATCTGAGCCAGATCGACGGGCTTGGAGCATTGTCTGCGCAAAACATGCCAGAGCCGTCTTTTCCATTTAAGCGTTTGACGAAAGTTGCCGCGACCCACGACGTAGTCAGCGACCATGCGCAGGCCGATAATCGGCCGCGATCTCCACCGCCTGCCTTTGCGGTCAACGGCCCCGTAGGACAAGGGAAAGAACTCACCAAATCCATATTGCAACGCCAGTTGGCGGTATTCCGACTCTGCCGTGCGGCCGGACGTGGCCATCGCTTTGACCATATGAATTCCGACTGGCCGCGTATGGCGGACAGGCAGGGCGTCGAATATGGCCGATGCTCCAAGGTTTTGCGCGGCAAGACGTGTCCACAAGGAGTCCAGGCCGAAACCGCTCATGGACTGTTGAAAAAGAGGCAGCATCTTGGCCGCGACGTCTGCTCTCATGCAGGGAGCCATGATCTCGATCTTGTCGACCAGGCGAAATTCGAAGCTCTTGCAGCGAAGAAACGGCAGGTGGGTATAGTAACTGTCCAGCGTCAATGCCGGCTGGGCAACGTGGAGGTCGTGCCGGCGCATATTGGCGAACATCGCTTCGATGGTTGCACGGTCTGCTTCCAGATCATCGTCCGGAAACCAGATATACTCGTAGCGGTCGAGCAGGTCAGGCTGGCGGCTGAGCAGGGCGTGTATGCCGTCCCATTTGCCACCCTTGTGGTCTGTCCGGTTTTCATAGACCTGCCGAAAGGCTGATGGGTCGGCTCCGTAGTAACTGACGATCAAATCGAATTTGCATCCAGGATCGTCCGCTCCCCAACCGCGATGGAGAGAGTTGTCGCCAGCTCTGACGATGACAAGATTGCGGCTGGCGCCGCTGGTTACTGGGCTACTTCCAGCATTCATGCCTTGGTCCAAAGCGGTCATGGCGAGCCCCTACACCAAAGCCGGATGAATGCGAAGGGGCATGGGTGGAAGGGAATTGGTCGTTGGCATTGATCGGGCGACAACTCGTGCCGCGCGTTGCAACACAACGTGAATCTGGATTCGTAGCGCGATCGCTTCTACGCTCGCCATGGAACTGCCGAGTCGAGCAGAACACGCGACCACTGCGGGGCGGACCTCTCATGAAGCTGATTGTGGTGACCCCGGCCGGCCGCGAGAGATATCTCCGACTGCTCAGCCACCATGTTCTGAAAAGCCCCGAGGTTCACGAATGGCATCTGTGGGACAATTGCCGCAACGAGGCCGACCGCGCCTATCTCCAGCGACTGGCGGCCAGCGATCCGCGCTGCAAGATAAAGACGCTTCCAAGCGCGGACGGCAGCATCGATGTCATCGGGAGGTTCTTCCGCTTCTGTGACGACGCCGACGCACTCTACCTGCGCCTCGACGACGATGTGGTTTTTCTGGAGGAGGGCTTCCTTCCCAGATTCAAGGAGCGAGCCGTGTCGGAAAAGGGCTCGGCGCTCTGGTATGCCCCGCTCATCATCAACAACGCGGTCTGCAACACCTTGATCAAGAATTTTTCCAGGGTGCTGATCGAGGGACCACTCACCTGTCAGGCGATGTGTCCGTATTCCTGGGCCCATGCGAGCTTTCCCGAGGCGCTTCATCCGGTCTTCATCGAGGCAGTCAGGACGAACCGGCTGGGGGACTTCCGCGTGCCTGACCGCGAAGTCAGGCTAGGGCGCTTCTCGATCAACGCGATCGGGTTTTTCGGATCGGAGGTGCTGGAACTCGGCGAGCTCTTCTACCCGCCGGGAAATGACGAGGAAGAATGGCTGTCAGCGACCTTGCCGGCGAAGCTCGATCGTCCGGGCAAGATTTTCGGCGATCTGGTGGCGGCGCATTTCAGCTTCTTCACGCAGGAGCAGCGTCTGCTGCAGACCGGCATCCTGGACAATTACTACGCGCTCGCCGGACTGCCGGCCCCGGCTTACGACAAGCCTGTTGTTAGAACGAGATTGAAGGATCGCCTGCGGCCTTGGCGGAAACCGAGGAATCGGGGACCGGACTATCGGATTTCGCTTCCCGCCAGCAACCGCGGCTGAAGCCTGCGCCGCCATTCCGTCAGCGGCTGGCTGCCTGGAAAGTGCAGGGCGCTTGATCAGGTCGCGGCAGTGCCGCCGAAAAGATATTGACTGTATAGTTAGTTATAATTTAGCCTCAGGGATAACCGAGTTGGCCAGCCGGCATTTGCCGGTGAATGGTCGCGAAGAGGGGAATATCTCGACAGCCGTCTGGCCCATCATCGGGGCGAAAGGCGTCAACAGGCTTGTTCATCGGCAGGAAATGGACCTGAGGCGGCGACGCGGCCGGTCCCAACAATGGGAGCACTAGCATGAACTGGAAACTGACAGCGGCGGCCGTTGGGCTATCGCTTTTCGCCGTAACAGGCATTGCCCGCGCCGATGGCGAACTCAACATCTACAACTGGGGCAATTACACCAGCCCGGACCTGATCAAGAAGTTCGAGGAAACCTACAAGGTCAAGGTCACCGTCACCGACTACGACTCCAACGACACCGCTTTGGCCAAGGTCCGCCAGGGCGCGTCCGGCTATGACATCGTCGTGCCCTCGGCCAGCGTCGTGCCGATCTGGATCAGCGAAGGCCTGTTGCTGGAGACCGATCCCAACAAGATGGAGAATTTCAAGAATGTCGATCCGCGATGGGTCGATGTTCCCTTTGATCCGGGCCGTAAATACACCGTTCCATGGCAGTGGGGGACAACCGGCATTTCGGTGAACAAGTCAGTCTATGCCGGCGACCCGAACACATCTGCGATTTTCCTCGACCCGCCACCAGAACTCGCCGGTAAGATCAATGTCGTGCCCGAAATGGGCGACATCCTTTTCCTCGCCATCGCCTATGAGGGCGGCAAATACTGCACCGACGACATGCAAGTCCTGAAGAAGGTGCACGACAGACTGATCGCGGCGAAGGCGAAATGGCTTTCGCTCGACTACGCGGCCGTCGACGGCCTGGGCAGGGGCGACATTGCCGCCGGCGTCAACTGGAATGGCATATCGCTGCGCGAGCGGGTGCAGAACGACAAGATCGTCTATGGCTATCCGAAGGAAGGCTTTCCGATCTGGATGGACAATGTCGCCGTCCTCAAGGACGCCAAGAATGTCGAGAACGCCAAGCTTTTCCAGAATTTCATCATGGACCCGAAGAATGCCGCGATGATCTCGGCCTTCGCGCGCTACGCCAATGGCATCAAGGGATCCGACGCTTTCATGCCGGACGACATGAAGGCCGCGCCTGAAGTGGCAATTCCGGCCGAATTTGCCGCCAAGGGCCAGTTCATGCAGGCCTGTCCGCCGAATGTGCAGGCGCTCTACACGAAAATCTGGACCGACCTCCAGAAATAGCGCTGCCAACCGAATCCGGGAACAGCCACCGGGCCGCAACGCGCGGCCCGGCCACCTTCATGCCAAGTGCGGTCTCTTGATCGCGGGAGACGTCCGATGTCCGATCTCGACCTTTGCTACATGCCGGCCCATGAGGCGCTGCGGCTGTTCAAGGCGAAGAAACTCTCGCCCGTCGAATTGATGCGGGCCACCATTCGCCGCGCCGAAGCCACCAAATCGGCGATCAACTGCCTCACGTTCACGCATTTCGAGGAGGCGATGGAACTGGCCGCCAAGGCCGAGGCGAAATACGCCAAAGGCGCCAGAACCGGTGCGCTCGAGGGCCTGCCGATCGGCATCAAGGACGAGAGCTACATCAAGGGCAAGCCGACATCGCACGGCTCGCTGCTGTCGAAGGATGCCATTGGCGGCCACACCTCGACCATGAATGAGCGCATCATCAAGGCCGGCGGCATTGTCCACGCGCGTACCGCGACGCCGGAATTCAGCTGCGCCGGTTATACTTGGTCGAAACGATGGGGTGTCACGCGAAATCCATGGAACCCGAACTTCACACCGGGCGGTTCGTCGGGCGGCGCGGCGGCGACGCTGGCCTCGGGCACATCCTCGATCGCGACGGGATCCGACATTGGCGGGTCGATCCGCATTCCCGCATCGGCTTGCGGCCTTGTCGGCTTCAAGCCGCCCTACGGTCGAAACCCGGATGATCCGCCCTTCAATCTCGACTTCTACTGCCACACGGGACCGTTGGCGCGAACCGTGAAGGACGCGATCCTGCTGCAGAACGTCATGGCCGGGCCAAGCCCGCTCGACATCGCGACGCTTCGCCCCAAATTGCGCCTGCCGTTCGAGTACAAGCCGATCCAGGGCTGGAGGATCGCTTTTTCCATGGATCTCGGTTCTTTTGAAGTCGACCCGGACGTACGGAAAAACACGCTCGCCGCTTGCGATGTGTTCCGCTCGCTCGGCGCCACCGTCGAGGAGGTCGATCTGGGCTGGGGCGATGAGGTGCTCAAGGCCGCCATGATGTATCTTGAGCATCTGTTCGGCGCGTCGCTGTCGCAACTGCTCCAACGGCACGCCAACGACATGACCAGCTATGCCCGCAAGTTCGCCGAGGACGGGCAAAAGTCGAAGGCCACGGATTTTGTCGCAACATTGGATGTCGCCGGCAGGATGTACCAGACCCTTGGCCCGTTGCTGGAAAAGTATGACGTGCTCATCTGCCCGACAAACGCTATCCCGGCGGTTCCGGCGGAGTTCGACCAGACCAGGGACACTGTCGAGATCAACGGGAAGCAGGTGAACCCGTCGCTGGGCTGGGTGCTGACGACGCCGTTCAACATGATGAGCCGCTGCCCGGTTCTTTCCATACCGTCTGGCCATGCCGCCAACGGCGTGCCGACAGGCATCCAGATCGTCGGCCGCACCTACTGCGACGCTGACGTTTTCCGGGCCGGGCTGGCCTATGAAACGGCTCGGGGGCAATGGTATGGAAATGCCGGGACACGCCCGTCGCTTTAAGCGGTTTCCGGGATGAGCCGGCGGTCCGTATGACAAAGCAATCCGTGCGGCGAAATATTTCCGCCGCGGGTCCGAAAGGGCTGACGAAAATGGCGCAGCGCAAGGCAACCGCAAGGCCGGAGAAACGCAAGGCCGCGGCGACGAAGGGCAGGGAGTCGGCAAACGATGCCCCGTCCAGGGACCGTCGGCGCGAACGCGGCGAAGCCAGCGTACAGCGCATCATCGACGCCACCATCGAGCTCATCGCGGAGGAGGGGCTGGCGAGCGTCACCATGCAGCGTATCGCCGAACATGTCGGCTCGTCCAACGCGCTGGTCGTCTTCCATTTTCGCAGCAAGGAGAACTTGTTCCGGGCCGTCCTGCAATATCTCAGCGATCAGTATGACGAGCTGTGGTTCAACCTGGTGCGGGCGCCCGGCCTCTCGCCGGTTGACAGGCTGCTAGGCGCTGTCGAATGCGCGCAACGCTTTGCCCGGCAGCATCCGAAATGGGTGTCGGTCTTCGTGGTGTTCTCCAGCGACCGCAAGAGCATGCAGATCTACAATGAGATTGGCCTGCCCAGTGACCTCGCCTACACCGCCGAAGCGCGCGAATTGCTGATCGAGATCGCGCGCAGCGGCGGCTATGCCGGCGTCGACATCAACACTCTCTCAGAGAGCCTGAATTACCTGGTTCACGGTGCATGGTATTGGGATCATCTGAACCCTTCCGGCCGCGACACCGACGTGCTGCGCAAGACCATGCTGCTCCTGCTGCATCAGGCATTCCCTCGGCATTTCGAACTGATGCGTTGATCCGGGATCCGGTCTACCCGTTCTGCCGCAGGTGGCAGCCGGCCCGGCGCTTGTGCGCCAGGTATTCGTCGATCAGCTGGCGGTAGCGCACTCTGCCGAAGCTCGGGAAATGGCCACCATGCACGACCGAGACATCGAGGTCGCGCATGGCGATCAGCGTGGCCATATAGTCCGGGATGTCCGAGTGGTAGACGTCGTCGATCAGCGGGCCGTCATAGACGATGTCACCGGACAGCAGGATGCCGGTCTTTCTCTCGTGGAGCGCGATGCCGCCAGGCGAATGGCCCGGCGTATGGACGACCTCGAAGGCACGGTCACCGAGATCCACAATGTCGCCATGCTCGAGCAGACGGTCGGCCGGCGCGGGTAGAATGCCGTAGCGAGCCGTATCCCAGCCTTGCGGCAGCCGATCGAACATTTCGTCGGTGGCGTAGCGGTCGGCAACCGTCCATTCGCTGCGCGGATCGGCAAGGATTTCCGCCTCGGCGCTGTGCACGCAACGGTCGGGAAATTCGTGGTGACAGCCGATATGGTCGAAATGCGTGTGGCTGGCGACGCAGATGAGCTTGCGCTCCGTCACCAAAGTCACATGCGCGCGCAGGCTGAAATGGCCAAGGCCTGTGTCGAAGAGGAGATCGCGGTCGCGACCGCGCACATGCCACATGTTGCAGCGGAAGAACGGCTTGATCCATGGTTCATGGATCAGCGTGACCCCGTCGCCCATGCGGATGGTCTCGTACCAGTCCGCCGCGTCGATAGCTGGAAGCACTCTCATGTCTCAGTCCGCCAGCTGGATGATGTCGTCAGCGTTGCACGAAACCACGACAGTGTCGCCTGCCTGAACAGTTGTGGATGCGGGCGCCTTGGCGATGAACTGCAGTGCCGGATCCAACTCCGAAGTCGCCAGCACGCGTTTGAAGCTGCCTTGGAAGACGACATCGCTGACTTTGGCGGAACCCAGCGCGATATCGCCTTTGGTCTCACCAAGGCGCAGGTGTTCCGGCCGGATAGCAAGCGCAATGCTGGTACCGGCCGACTGAGGGCCAGGCAGCAAGATCGCGCCCGCTGGCGTCGAAACCGTGATTGCCCCGTTTGTCGCTTTCATCACCGTTCCGGCAAGGATCGTGCTTTCGCCCATGAAGGTCGCCGAAAAGCGCGTCGCCGGCCTGGCATAGACACGCTCGGGCGGGCCTTCGTCCTCGATGCGCCCATCATTCATGACCACGCAGTGGTCGGCCAGCGCCATCGCTTCTTCCTGGTCGTGGGTGACATGGATGAAGGCGGTGCCGACGCGCTTCTGGATCGCCTTCAACTCGTCCTGCATCTGCCGTCGCAGTTTGAGGTCAAGCGCACCGAGCGGTTCGTCGAGCAAAAGCACCGCCGGCTCGATGACCAGCGCACGCGCCAACGCCACCCGCTGCCGCTGGCCGCCGGAAAGCTGGTGCGGCTTCTTGTCGAAGGCGGAGGCAAGGCCAACCAGCGCCAGGGCCTCACGTGCTTTTGCTGCACGCCTCGTGCCATCGACGCCCTGCATGCGGAGCCCGAAACCGACATTGCCGCCGACGCTCATATGCGGAAACAGCGCATAGTCCTGGAACACGGTTGTCGTCGGCCGCTTGGCCGGCGGCACCGATGTGCAGTCCTCGCCACGGATAAGGACTTTGCCTTCGCTCGGGGTGACGAAGCCGCCCAATATGGACAGCAGCGTCGTCTTGCCGGAGCCCGACGGCCCGAGCAGGATCGTATAGCTGCCGGGCTCGATCCGCAGCGAGACGTTCTTCAGCACGGCCAGCTGCCCGAAACGGTGCGAGACACCGCGGATGTCGACCAGGGGCGCGGTCATGGCTTTCTCCTGCGCAGCAAAGTCAGTTCGAACAGCACCACCAGCACGATGGAAACGGCAAAGACCAGCGAACCGACGGCATTGGTTTTTGGATTGAGGCCGGAGCGCAGCAGGTTCCAGATTTCCACGGGCAATGTGGTGTCGAAACGAGTGAGTAGGAAAGAGATCACGAACTCGTCCCAGGAGAAGGTCATCGACAGGAAGAAGCCGGCGAAGATGGCCGGCGCCATAACCGGCACGGTGATGAGGAGCAGCACCTTCCACTCCGGCGCGCCGAGGTCGCGCGCGGCACGCTCGATGTTGATCTGGTGGTCGCCCATCTGGCTGTAGATGATGGCAAAGCAGAGCGGCAGGTTGATCACGACATGGCCGATACCGGCGGCAAGCAGTGACTTCGGCACGCCGCCCCAGTTGAACAGCACCAGAAGCCCCATGCCGATGATGAGATAGCTGACCGTCAGCGGCAGCGTGATCAGGCCGCGCAGCAGGCCTGAGCCGGGCAGCACGAAGCGCGCGAAACCCCAGGCAGAGAGGAAGCCGAGCGTGACGGCGGTGGCCGAGGAAAGCACCGCGACCAGCAGCGAGTTGAGCAGCGCCGAGGTCAGCCTGGCGTCGGAGAGCACGGCATCGTACCAGCGCAGCGACGGGCCGGTGAATGGCGGGATGGGGAAGGAGGTCGACTGCAGCGAGAACAGCACCAGCACGACAACCGGCAGAAAGATGAAGCCGTAAACGACAAGCGCATAGATCGAGGAGGCGATGCGGATCACTTGTCGCATGCTCAGGCCCGCTCGATCTTCAGCCAGCGCGCGCAGGCGAGGTAGGCAACAGTGACGACCGCCATCAGGATGATCGACAGCGCCGAGGCCAGCGGAAAATCGCCACGCCGGCCGATTTGCATCATCACCAGCTGCGGCATCAGAAGCTCGTTGTTGCCGCCGAGAATCTGCGGCGTGATGTAGTCGCCGATGCACAGCACGAAGGTCAGGAAAGCGCCGACCATGATGCCGGGCAAGGTCAGCGGCAGGATGACGTGCAGGAAGGTGCGCACCGGTCCGGCGCCGAGATCGGCGGCCGCCTTGCGATAGCTAGGACTGAGCTGCTTGAGGTTGGCGAAAATGGTCAGCGTCAACAGCATGACGAAGAAATGCACGAAGCCGGTGATCGTGGCCAAACGCGTGTTGGCGAGCTGCAGCGGCTCCGAGATCAGGCCCGAACCGGTCAGCGCGCGGTTGATGACGCCGTTCTGCGCCAGCACCAGCAGCCAAGAATAGGAGCGCACGACATAGGAAGTCCAGAACGGCAGCACGGCCAGCATCAGCGCCAGGCGCTGCCAGCGCTCCGGCACCTGTTCGGCCAGGATCCAGGCGAAGGGGTAGGCGAGCAGCACCGAAACCACTGTGACGATTGCCGTGACCTGCAGCGAGTTCACCATCGCCTGCCAGTAGGACGGGTTGGTGAAGAACTGGCTATAGTTGGACAGTGTGAAACCGCCGCCCTCATGCGCCGTCAGGCTGGAAAGCCCCATGGCGGCGAAGGGCAGCACGAAGAACAGCAGCGTCCAGCCGAGCGCGGGCGTGACCAGAACCCAGGGCAAGGTGCGACCCGCCCGGGGCAGGGCGCGACCCGCCCGGGGCCAGAGACGCCCGTTGTTTTCAGCTGTGCTCATGAGCGGGGATCGCTCACTTTGCCTGCAGCATTTCGGTCCACATATCCTGCATCTTCTTGTCGAGGTCGGCATTGGGCGCCGGATAGGCTTGCGCACGAGCCAGGAAGCCCGGCTGCTCGTCGAACCGCAGGACCTTCTTCTGGTCGTCGGTGAGCGCGGCCTTGGTGTTCGACGGCATGCCCCAATAGCAGGACGATGTGGCAAGCCGCGCCTGGCCCTCGGGGCTCAGTATGTACTGGATGAACTTCAGCGCCATGTCCTTGTTCTTGGAATCCTTGAACATGGCCAGCGACTGCGACCACAGCACCGCGCCCTCTTTCGGGATGGAGAAATCCAGCGCCGGGTTCTCCTTCGCCAGTCCCGCCGTCACCCACTCGCCGCCGCCGACCAGTATGTCGACTTCACCCGTGGCGAGCGCAGTCTGACTGGCGGTTACTTCGCCGACCAGCTTGGCGTTGGCCTTCATCTTCAGGAGCTCTTCCTTGAGCGCGGGCAGGTCGGCCTCGGTGAGATCAGCCGTCTTCTTGCCGATGGCCAGCGCCGCCATGCCGATGACCGGCAGGTAGTAATCGTATATGGCGACCTTGCCCTTGTACTTGTCGCTGGTCAGCGACGCCAAGGACTGCATGTCGGCCGGATCGACCTTGGTCTTGTTGAAGCCGATCGTGTTGTAGCCGAACTTTTCGGTGATGCCGTAGCGCTTGCCGTCGATCATCGTCGACTTGTCCATCTTCACTTGCGGGAAAAGGTCGGCGAAGGGCAGCTTGTCTTCCGGCAGTGGCTCGAACAGGCCTTTCTCGACGCCGCGCGGCACGTCGATCGAGTCGATTACCATGACGTCCCAGTCGCCGGGCTGCGACTGCTCGATGATGGCGAGACCAGCGCCGGTGCCCTCGAATTCCTTGACGTTGACCTTGACGTTGTTGGCCGTCTCGAAGGGCTGGAGCAGCGCCGGATCGGAATGGTCGCACCAGATCAGCGCGTTGAGATCGGCGGCCTGGGCGATGCCGCACGCCGCAAGCAGCAATGCCGTGCTGGCACAGGCGGCATGCAGATGGCGTTTGAGGACGGGAAGTGGATTCGCGGATCTGACGGACATCGAGTGTTCTCCCTTTGCCTTTGTGGCTTCTTGCAAAAAATTGAACCAATTCTAAAATTGAGTCAATTCTGTTTTTATGGCAAGAGGCTGATATGAGCGGATTGCGGGCAAGGCAAAAGGCGTACCGTCACAGGCGCATCATCGAGGCGGCGGCGGCGCTTTTTCGCGAGGCCGGCTATGAGGGCGCCAAGATCGAGGCGATCGCCGCGCAGGCCGAAGTGTCGATAGGCACGATCTACAATTACTATCAGAACAAGGGCGACATCCTCGGCGCCATCGTCTCGCTTGAGGTCAACGAGGTGCTGAACGCCGGGCGCGGCGTGGTCGCCAACCCGCCCGCCAATGTCGGCGATGCGCTGGATGCGCTGGTCGGCATCTATATCGAGCACTCGCTGCACTATCTCAGCAAGGAGATGTGGCGGCAGGCGATGGCGATTTCGACGCAATTGCCCGACAGCCCGTTCGGTCAGGCTTACACCGCGCTCGACCGCTCGCTGACCGAACAGATCCGCGCGCTGATCGCCCGGCTGCAGGAGATTGGCCTGGTACGTCAGGACATCGACGGGGCGTCACTCGGCGAACTGATCTTCAACAACATGAACATGATGTTCATCGAGTTCGTGAAACGCGACAAGGCGGGGATGCCGGAATTGCGCGCGGCGATACGACGGCAGAACCGGATCTTGGTGGCTGCGATCGGGGTGTGAAACCAACTGTCAGGAGCAGGCAGGAGAAATCGCCGCTTCGGCAGCCGACGTACCTTCCCGCGACTTCACCTCTTGAGTTGAATTTAAAACCTGATACAACCTAAGAGGGCATAAAACAGGGGGGGTAAAAATGTCGTTTTCCGTCTGGCATTGGGCAATAGTACTGCTGCTGATCGGCGTACCTGTTTTCTTTGCTGTCCGATCAGCCGCGAAGCCATCACAGAATCCGGCTGGTCTTGTGGGCTTCGGTGGTTGGTTGATGCTGCTGGCGATCGTTCAGTCATTGTCTCCGCTGCGCACACTCGCGGACTTGGTCAATTCGGTCGAAGGTTACCAGCAACTCATGACCCTGCCGAACGGGGCTCTGGCGGCGTATGGCGAAGTTGCCCTCAATCTGGCGTTTTTGGCACTTCAGCTGGTTGTGCTGGCTTTAATGCTGCGGCGAAGCCACCGCTTCCCGCAATTGTTTCTGTTCCAGTGGTTTGCAATGCCGGTCGTGTTCGTCCTGGACACGATCTGGATCTCGTCAATTCTGGGGGTCCCGGTGAACCAAGCGCTTGCAGGCGATGCGCTGGTGGCACCTATATCCTCGTTTGTGGTGACCGGCATCTGGGCCGCTTACGTCTATAAGTCGGTCAGGGTGAGGAATACGTTCACCAGGACGAACGCGTCTGCCCAAATCGCGAGCGCCTCGTAGGGGCGCGCCTGTGGTCGAATGGGGTTTTTGGGCTCTTGGGTCGTACAGTTTGAGCGACCCGAGACATAGGTGACGATTTGTACCGGACACATGGGTAACACTTTTGGCTTTTGGCCGGAGGTGTTGATGCCGTGGAGAGAGTGTTCGGTGATGGAGGAACGTCTACGTTTTGTCGCCCGCCTTCTGGATGGCGAAGGTATGAGCGAAGTGTGTCGGGAGTTCGGGATTTCCCGCAAGACCGGCTACAAGATCTTCGACCGCTATAGGGAGGAAGGGCTCGAAGCCCTATGCGACCGCTCGCGCCGGCCTGTCCGCTACGCCAACCAGCTGCCCGACCGGATCGAGCGGCTGATCGTGGAGAGCAAGCGGGAGAAGCCGCATTGGGGTGCCAGGAAGATACGCGAGTTGCTCGTGCGCAAGCTGGCTGGCGACGTCCGGATTCCCGCCAGAAGCACGGTACATGCGGTGCTCGACCGCCACGGCCTTGTGAGCCAGGCCCGCAAGAGGAACCGGGCGAACAAGGCCGTGGGCACGGAACTATCCCAGGCGGTGCGGCCCAACGATCTCTGGTGCGCCGACTTCAAGGGCGAGTTCCGGCTCGGCGACGGCCGCTACTGTTACCCGCTCACGGTCACCGATCAGGCCTCGCGCTACCTGCTTGCCTGCGAAGCGCTTGAATCGACGAAGGAAGCTCCGGTCATCGAGGCCTTCGTCCGGCTCTTCAAGGACAGCGGCCTGCCCGCCGCCATCAGAAGCGATA
>NZ_VFVX01000035.1:0-55791 GCF_006442395.1 Mesorhizobium sp. B2-3-5
CACCTTCTCCCACAAGGGGAGAAGGCAAGGCGCTGCGTCACCCGCCGGCCTTCACCTTCTCGAACATCTTGGCGACATCGTCATTCTGCTTCATCGGGCCGGTGAAGATCGTGCTCTTCAGCATGACTTCCGGATCAGACGGCAGTTGCAGCTTTTCCAGTTCCTCTTTCGGCACGCCAGCAAAAGCGGTGCCGAGCGAGCTGCCATAGCCGTAGGACTGGATCAGGAACTTGCCCGACTCGGCGTCCAGCCGGCTGTTGATGAAGTCATAGGCGAGATCGACGTTCTTGGCGTCCTTGAGCATGACGAAACCGCAGGCCCAGGTCAGCATGCCTTCCTT
This sequence comes from Mesorhizobium sp. B2-3-5, assembly GCF_006442395.1. Lineage (NCBI taxonomy): Bacteria > Pseudomonadati > Pseudomonadota > Alphaproteobacteria > Hyphomicrobiales > Phyllobacteriaceae > Mesorhizobium > Mesorhizobium sp. B2-3-5. The sequence goes on from NZ_VFVX01000035.1 coordinate 341, forward strand.
CGGCTTCATGAACTCGACCGGCACGCCCTGCTTCTTCAGCGAGGTGGCCGATGCGTTCCAGGTCATGGCGGCGACCAGCTGACCACTGGCCAGCGCCTGCTCGACCGACGTCATGTCGGTGGTGTAGCTCGACAGCAGCGGGCGCTGTTCGCGCAGCTTTGCCGCGACCTTGTCCATCTGCTCCGGGGTCATGTCGAAGGGGTTCACGCCGGCGAGCAGTGCCGCCACGATCGGCGTGTCATGCACGGCGTCTATGGTCGCCATGCGGCCGGCATATTGCTTGTCCCACAGAAGTTTCCAACTCGCTTCGGGGTTCTTCACCAGATCGGTGCGGTAGAGGATCGAGGTGTTGCCCCAGTCCCACGGCACCATCCAGACCTTGCCGTCGCCCGCCTGCAAATCGGGCAGGTTCTTGAACACGGGGAAGATCGAATCCCAGTTCTTGATGCGCTTGGTATCGATCGGCTGCAGCAGGCCTTCCTTGTTCCAGCGCGCCACCTTGTCGTAGCAGGGATGCGCGATGTCGGGGCGGAAACCTGCCTTGACCTTGGTGAAGGCATCGTCATCGTCACCGAAGATCGAGGCCTCGACGCCATCGGGATGGGCGGTAAGGAAGCTCTTGTTGAAGTCGGGCAGCTCATACCCCGACCAGGTGAAGTACTGCAGCTTCTCGGCGGCCAGCGCCACGGTCGACGACAGTGCGAGCGCCAGTGCGGCAAGGCCGGCCCGGGCCTTGTGTCCGGCTATCGATTTCAGGTGGAATGCCATTTTCGTTCTCCTCTTCCTTGTTGTGGTTGGCGTGTTGTGATCAGGCTGGATTGACGGATGTCCGGCGCACCGAACCGAGCCCGCGATGCCGCAGGATCTCGGCGGTACCGGCGATGATGAAGGACACGGCCAGGATCATCGTCCCAAGCGCCATGACGGTGGGCAGAGACCGTGGGAAGCGCAGCTGGCTCCAGATGTAGAGCGGCAGTGTCGGCTCGGTGCCGGCAAGGAAAAAGACGACGATGAATTCGTCGAAGGAGATCAGGAAGGCGAGCATGAAGGCCGACAGCACGGCGGGCAGGCTGAGCGGCAGCATGACGCGCCGGAACGTCGTCCAGTCGGAGGCGCCAAGGTCGAGCGCCGCCTCGCGGACGGTCTTGGGGATGGCGGCGAAGCGGCTGCGCATGACGACCACGGTGGTCGGCAGCGCCACCAGTATATGGCCGAGCACGATAGCGACACGCGACGGTCCCAGGCCGACGAGGTTGACCAGGATCAGCAGCGATATGCCGACGATGACGCCGGGAATGAGGATCGGCAGCCGTGCGATGGCGCTGATGGTGGCGGCCAAGGGCGAGCGGCCGTAGAGGTCCATATAGGATATCGTGATGCCGCACAGCGTGGCGCCGAAGGCCGCGATGGCGCCGATGACGAGACTGTTCAGGAGCGCGCCGGACAGGGCGGAATTGCCATAGAGCGTCGCGTACCACTGCAGCGTGAAGCCCTGCAGCGGAAACGCCGCCTGGATGGAATCGTTGAAGGAAAACAGCGGGATCAGCAGGACGGGGAGATAGAGAAACACCAGGTAGGCGAGCACATAGAGGCCAAGGCAGCGGCCATTTCGTTGCGTGCCGAGGCGTTCCACTCTCATGTGCGGCTGCCAAACCTGCGGTCGGCGCCGCGTGCGACCAGCACCACGACCAGGATGACCAGCATGACGCAGACCGACAGTGCCGCGCCGAACGGCCAGTCATTGGCCTTGCCGAATTGCGACTGGATCAGCGTACCGATCATGGTGCTGGCCGGTCCGCCGACCATGGCCGGCGTGACATAGTCGCCGACCGTCGGCACGAAGACCACGAGGGCCGCGGCCAGGATGCCCGGCATCGAGTTCGGCAGCACGACCCGGCGAAAGGACGTGAACGGCCGCGCGCCAAGGTCAGAAGCGGCCTCGATTAGCGATTTCGGAATGGTCTCCAGCGCCACATAGATCGGCAGGATGGCGAAAGGCGCATAAGCGTGGGCAAGCGTGACGACGACAGCGGCCGGCGTATTGAGAAACTCCAATGTCGGCTGGGACCAGATACCGCTCTCGATCAGCGCCGAGTTCAGGACGCCGTTATAGGCGAGCACGATCTTCCAGGCGAAGACGCGCAGCAAGTAGCTGGTCCAGAACGGTAGTGTCACCAGGAACAATAACAGGCCACGCCGCCGCCCGGCATGGAACGCAAGGTAGTAGGCGACGGGATAGGCGGTGACGACCGTGGCCAAGGTCACCAGCCCGGCAATGATCAGCGAGCGCAGCGTCACCGTCCAGTAGAGCGGATCCGAAACCACCGTGACGAAATTCGCCAGGCCAAAGCCGCTGCCCAGCAGCGAACCGTCATTGCCGCGGAAGGCAAGGAAAAGCACGAGGCCCAGCGCAAACAGGATCAGCAGGAAGGTGACCAGCGCGCCCGGCAGCAGCATGGCGAACCGGAAGCCTGACGAAGACCGGGCCTCGGACACCCGTGCCGCAACTAGGGTCGACATCGACCGGCTCACCCAAGTTTTGAAATTACCAAAGAGTTTTTCATATTCGTGAAACTGTCAAGTGAAATCCCACAAGTGGATTTGTGACCGGCATCCACCGAAACCGTTTCGACAAAGTTTGAACGGGCCACATGAAATACCCAGAGGTTTCATATTCTTGAAAAGAACCAGTCGAGTTTTGACAGTGACCGCCGCAGACCCCCTTGTCGGAAAGCCGGAATTTCATGGACAAGACAGCTGTCTGAAATCGCCATCGAACGGGATAGACCTTTGGACGGAATCCGGGGAAAGTGCCGCGCCGACCCGGCAAGCCCGCATTTCGATGATCAGAGGACCGCACGCATGACGAACCCGACGCATCTGCCTATTGAGGGCCTTTTTGTCGGCCGCGCCAGGAGCAGCGATGCCTCGCATCCTCTGGTGGTCACGGTGCGGGATGGTACCGTCTTCGACATCACATCGAGCGCGGCACCGACGGTGCGTGACGTCTGCGAGATGGCCGAACCAGCAAGCCACGTCCGTTCGGCCAAGGGCAAGCCGATCGGCTCGCTCGACGATATCGCCGCCAACAGTTTCGAGGCCACGCGTGATCCGGCAAAACCATACCTCCTGTCCCCGGTCGACCTGCAGGCCATCAAGGCATCGGGCGTGACTTTTGTCGTCAGCCTGCTCGAACGGGTGATCGAGGAGCAGGCGCGCGGCTCGGCGGAAAAGGCCGACGCCATCCGCGCCGACATTGCCGGGCTGATCGGCCATGACCTTTCGAAGCTCAAGCCCGGTTCGCCCGAAGCGATGGAGATCAAGGCCAAGCTGATTTCGCGCGGCGCCTGGTCGCAATATCTGGAAGTGGGCATCGGCCCGGATGCGGAAATCTTCACCAAGTGCCAGCCGATGGCCTCGGTCGGCTTCGGCGCCGATGTCGGCCTCCATCCGGTATCGACCTGGAACAATCCGGAGCCGGAGATCGCCATGATCGCTGCCAGCAGCGGCAGGATCGTCGGCGCCACCATCGGCAACGATGTCAATCTGCGGGACGTCGAGGGGCGTTCGGCGCTGCTGCTCGGCAAGGCCAAGGACAACAATGCGTCGGCTTCCCTCGGTCCTTTCATCCGCCTGTTCGACGACGCATTCTCGATCGATGACGTGAGGCGCGCCGTCGTGCGCCTGAAGGTCGAGGGCAAGGATGGATTCTCGCTGGAAGGCGCAAGCTCGATGGCCGAGATCAGTCGCTCGCCCGAAGAACTGGTCGCCGCCGCCATGGGTCCGCACCATCAATACCCGGATGGGCTGGCGCTCTATCTCGGTACCATGTTCGTGCCCTCGAAGGATCGCGGCGAAAAGGGCAAGGGCTTTACCCACAAGGTCGGCGACATCGTCACCATCTCGTCGGAAAAATTCGGCGCGCTTGTCAACCGGGTGCGGCTGTCACCCGATTGCCCGCACTGGACCTACGGCGCCAGTCATCTGATGCGCGATCTCGCCAAGGCCGGTCTCATCTAGCTGTGGCGCAACCGGCCTGCCGAACGGTCAGGACGGTTGCTCGGCTGAGCCTCGACGCCAACCATCCCGCTGCCCGGAAAAATCACCGCAACTGATGCAATCTGATGGGTCCGTTGATGGCGCCCGGTCAGCCGCCAACTACATCTGCAGATGGAGGCTTGCCATCCGTCGAAAAAGGGAATGCTCTTGGGCATCCGAGCGGCGCTGGCAAAAGACGGCTGAAGCCGGAACAAGGGACGGATCATCTTCAACCGGGAGGAAATCAAATGCTGACGAGACTAAGACTTGTGCTCTACGGCCTGCTGGTCGCGCTGACGGTCCTACCGGCAGCCGCGCAGGCCAAGACGTTCTACTGGATTTCACATGGCGGCCCGGCCGATCCGGTCTGGACCTACTTCCTTGCCGGCGCCAAGCAATGGGCCAAGGATACCGGCAACACCGTCAACACCTCGTTCCACAATGGCGACGTCGCCTCCCAGCAGGAAGCGGTTCGCGCCGCGATCTCGGCCAAGGCCGACGGCATCGTCACCACCAGCCCCGATCCGGGCAGCCTCGTCGAAATCGTCAAGGAAGCCCGCACGGCCAACATCCCGATCATCAACTTCAACACGCCCGATCCCAAGGCCAACTTCAATGCCTATGTCGGCGGCGACAACGTCACCTTCGGCAAGCATTGGGCGCAGTACCTGGTCGACAAAGGGCTGGTGAAGAAGGGCGACTTCGTCTGGATGCCGGTCGAGATCCCCGGCGCCACCTATGGCGTCCAGGAGGAGGAAGGCATCAAGAGCGTCTTCGGCCCGCTCGGCGTCACCTATGAAGTAACCGAGGCGACACTCGACCAGGCCGAGGTGATCAACCGCATGGTCGACTACCTCACCGCCCACAAGGGCAAGGTGAAGGCCATCATCGGCCTCGGCGACCTCGTCACCGGCTCGATCAAGCGGGTGTTCGACCAGGTCGGCATCAAGCCCGGCGAAATTCCGGTCGTGGGCTGGGGCAATTCGCTCGACACCACGCAGGAAGTGCTGAACGGCTACGTCAATGCCGGCCAGTGGCAAGACCCGCAGGCGACCAGCTATGTCGCGTTGTCGCTGGCCAACATGGCCGCCAGCGGCATTCCTCCAGGCTTCAACGTCATCACCGGCGCGCTCTATGAAAAAGACACCGCCGGGGTCTACGACAAGATCCTGTCCGGCAAATAAACCCGCGATCCCTGGCGCCGCGCTCTTCTTGAAGCGCAGCGTCAGGAATCTTCCCTGCGCCGCGAGTTGTCCCACCTGCGGTGGGAATCGCGGCACCTTCCAAACATGTCGCGGGTTGCCTGTGGAAAATCATTCGCTCATCCAACGCCTGATCGCGCGGCCGGAATTCGGACCCCTCGTTCTACTGGTCGTCGAAATCGCCGTTTTCTGGAGCATCAATCCCGATTTCCTGTCGCCGCAGAACATCTCCAACACGCTGGCCTTCACCGTCGAACTCGGCCTGATCGCGCTGGCGATGACATTGCTGATGACCTCAGGCGAATTCGACCTGTCCGTCGGGTCCCTGTTCGGCTTCTCGCCGGTGCTGATGTGGACGCTGTTCAATGGCGGCGTCACCTCGCTGGAGATGGGCTTCGTCGTCGCGCTGGTGGTCGCCGCCCTCATCGGCCTGGTCAATGGCTGGTTCGTCACGCAGCTCAAGATCCCGTCCTTCCTGGTGACGCTCGGCATGCTTTTGGTGGTGCGCGGCAGCGCCCTTTTCATCACCGACGGCTTTCCGCAGCGGACCTGGAGCGCCGAGGGCAGCTGGCTGGCGGAAGCGCTGGTCGGCGACTTCTTCATCGGCCCGTTCCGCATCTACATGTCGCTGTTCTGGTTCATCGCCGCGGCGATCGCACTTGGCTATGTGCTGACGCAAAGCCGGACCGGCAACTGGATCCAGGCGGCGGGCGGCAATCCCAACGCGGCGCGCGCTCGCGGCGTCAACGTCAACCGCGTCAAGGTCGGCCTGTTCATCCTGTCCTCGGTCATGGCCTCGCTTGCCGGCGTCATCTCCTCGCTGCGCACGTCCGCCGCCAACCCAAACAGCGGCACCGGCTACGAACTCGAGGTGATCGCCATGGTGGTCATCGGCGGCACGGCGCTCACCGGCGGGCGCGGCACCATCATCGGCACGGTGCTCGGCATCTTGATCCTGCGCGTGATGCGCAACGGCATCGTGCTGATTGGCGTGCCCGGCCTTGCCTACAACATCTTCATCGGCGCGATCATCCTTGGCATGATGGCGCTTCATTCATGGCTGGAACGCCGGCATCAGGCAGGGACTTGAACCATGGCTGAACCGCTCATCCGCATGCAGAACATCCGCAAGTCCTACGGCCGCGTGCAGGCGCTGGTGGATGCCAATTTCCACGTCAACGAACGAGAGATCGTCGGCCTGCTCGGCGACAACGGCGCCGGCAAATCGACGCTGATCAAGGTGCTGTCCGGCGCCGTGCCGCTGACCAGCGGCGACATCTTCATCCGCGGCAAGAAGGTGAACTTGCGCAGCACCAGCGACGCGATCGCCAACGGCATCGAGACCATCTACCAGGACTCCGCACTGGTCACGCAATTGTCCATCGCCCGCAATCTGTTCCTGGGGCGAGAGCCGATCAAGCCGCCGCGCTTCCTCAACCGCATGGACCAGGAGGCGATGAACATGGTCGCCCGCGACCTGCTCAAGCAGGTTGGCATCTCCAAGAACATCCCGCCGACGACGCCGATCGGCTCGCTTTCCGGCGGCGAGCGGCAGGCCGTGGCGATCGCGCGCGCCATGCATTTCGACAGCGACCTCATCATCCTCGACGAGCCGACCAACAACCTTGGCGTGGCCGAAACACAGGGCGTGCTGAGTTTCGTGCGCAACGCACGCGATTCCGGTCATTCCTGCATCTTCATCGCGCACAACATCCACCATGTCTTCCAGGTGGTCGACCGCATCGTCGTCATGCGCCGGGGCAAGGTGGTCGCCGACGACATCGATCCGAAGAAGACCAGTGTCGCGGAAGTCGAACGGATCATCACCGGCATGTCGGACAAGGAAATCCGGGACGCCATCGCCGACGGCAAACCGGCGCACTGAGGACGGCAGAAGCCGTCCTGTCGAAAACCGTCGAATGCGAATACGGATGATGGTGGGCAATCATCCGTCCGCTCAGATCGCATCGCTTCTCACATCACCCGTCTGGCGCGCCAACGCGTCGGCGCATAGGGTTGCGGCATGAAGGCTACCGTCACCGATATCGCCAGGAACTGCGGGCTCTCGACGGCGACAGTCGACAGGGTGCTCAACAATCGGTCCGGAGTGAGCGCCGCCAACCGGCAGCGCGTCATGGAGGCCGCCAAGCAGCTTGGCTATTTGCCGGTCGCCGATCAGGTGACGCTTCCCTCCAAGCCCGCAAACCTCGAATTCTTCCTGCCGATCGGCAGCAACGCCTTCATGCAGGATTTGGCAAGGCACATCGAGGACTATGCGTCGCGCCTGCCGCTGGTCGCGTCCTGCCGGATCCACAACCTCGCCGGCATCTCGCCGAACGCATTGCAGACAGCCGTGGAAAACCTGTCGCTGAGGGCCAATGGCGTCGGGGTCATCGCCATCGACCATCCATGGACCCGCAACATCCTGGGCGACATTGTCGAAGCCGGCATCCGCCTGGTGACGCTGGTATCGGATATTCCGGCCGCCCCCCGCTCGGCCTATGTCGGCATCGACAACCGGGTGGCGGGGCGAACGGCGGCCCTGTTGATGGGGCGTTTCCTCGGCGGACGCGAGGGTCAGTTGGCCATGGTCGTCGGCTCGCGCTCCTATCGTGGGCATGAAGAACGCGAAATGGGTTTCCGCTCGGTGCTTGGCGAGGAGTTTCCCAACCTGACCATCAGCAGTGCCGTCGAGATCAACGACGAACCGGATGCCAGCTACGCCGAGACGATGAAGGCGCTGCACGACGAACCGGAACTGCTCGGCATCTATTGCGTCGGGGCCGGACGCTCCGGTGTTGCGAAAGCCATCCGGGAGGCGCGGCCCAATCGCAAGCCGGTGTTCATCTGCCACGATCTGACCAAGGAGACGCGCGACTACCTCGTCGACGACCTCGTCGACGTCGTCATCGACCAGAATGCCAGGCTGATCGCGGAACAATCGGTCATCCGCCTGCTCGGCTCCATTGCGTCATCGGCACCCTATCTGACCCGGAAATTTATCGAGCCGCGGCTGATTTTTAGGGAAAACGTGCCGGTGCAGTGAGGTCGCACCCGAATATCAGGGGCGACACGGCAAATCTGCACAGCAGCTATGCACGATTCACAGTTGCCGAATCATTGGGCAATTCGTAGCTTCTGGTTGTCGGCCATCTACTCCTCCCAGATGCGATGCCGACGCTGAATGGGGTGCACCTCCTCCCGCGCCACATTCGAAATCGAGCCCGCTGCCACCTCCTCCCGGCAGCGGGCTTTTTTCGTCCAGCCGGCGGGAAGTGCGGTAGCACCCGGGCCAACAAAGGCGCCAGGCGTCGCCGCCGATGCGATCGGGAAATGACCGATAGCCGCGACGAATTTCAGCCGGCCGCAGCGCCCCGGAAGGAAACGATCAGTCCTTCCGCCATGCGCACGAATTGCGTGCTGGGGCCTTCGGTGCCGACGGTCTGCACGCTGACACGCGCGCCCTCGAACAGCAGCGACAGCGTATCGGCGAGAAGCTCGGCCTGGCCGATGCCGGCATCGCGGCACAGTCCGACCAGGCGTTCGCGCTGGGCTTCCTTGAGTTCCTTGATCACGCGCCTTGCCGGATGGTCCGGCTCGGTCAGCTCAGCGGCGGCGTTGGCCATGTCACAGCCACGGCCGTCGGTATTTAGCATGGCGGCCGCCTTTGAAACCCAGGCGTGAAGCTGCGCGAGCTTGTCGCCCGGATGCTCCGCTTCGAATGTTTCCCACATCGCACCGGCCTTGGCCGCATTGGCGCGCAGGCACTCGACGATGAGATCGTCCTTGGATTCGAAGTGACGATAGAGCGTCATCTTGTTCGTGCCGGCAGCTTCAGTGATGGCGTCGACGCCGACGCCCTTGATGCCGTGCTTGTGGAACATGTCGCGTGCCGTCTCCAAGATCCGATCCCGGGGACGAGAGCGCTCCACGACGCCGTCTGTCATCATGATCTCCTTTCGTTTCCAAAAAACCCTCGGCCACCTCTTGACTAGGGTGTTACCGGTCTGTAACTTCCAGAATGTTACTTACTGGTAACACCTATATCGTCCGCCGTCAATAACAAGGTCGTGATCTGGTCCTACCAGATCGAGACAGACGAAAAGATTGCCAATCATGCGGCCTCGGCCGGTGAAGAGATGAAAAACGGTTCGCGAGCATGGGCTGCGAATCGACAGACAAGGAGCCGGCCAATGTCACAGCGCCGCGATCTTACCATAGATGAAGCCGTCCGGGATCCGATGATCCGGCTGGTCATGAAAGCCGATGGCGTCGACCCGCGCGCCCTCGAAACGATGCTGCGATCGCTCGCCGATGCGCAGAACCGGGACGAACCGCTACTCCGCACGCTGGACAATACCGGGCGCCGCCAGCGGCTGTCCACCGTTGCCCGCGCATTCGGCAGGGCAAGAGCAGCAGGCGAGGCGTGTGTGTCGTGGTAAATTTCTTCATCCACCGTCCGATCTTCGCCTCCGCGATCGCCATCATCATGGTGCTCGCCGGGACGATTTGTTATTTCCTGCTGCCGGTCTCGCAGTTTCCCGACATCACGCCGCCCCAGGTCGTCGTCAGCGCCCATTATCCGGGCGCCAGCGCGCAAGTGGTGGCCGATACGGTGACAACGCCGCTGGAGCAGCAGATCAACGGCGTGCAAGGCATGACCTACATGTCGTCGACGAGCTCGAATGACGGCTCCTCGACCATCACCATCACCTTCGATGTCGGTTATTCCTTGAGCACCGCCGCCGTCGACGTCCAGAACCGCGTCTCGCAGGCGGCTTCGTCGCTGCCGGCGATCGTCAACCAGGGCGGCGTGACGATCAAGAAGCAGAACCCGAACTTCGTGCTGATCGTCAACCTCACCTCGCCCGACAATTCCGTCGATCCGGTGGCGCTTTCGAATCTCGCCTATCTGCAGGTTGTCGATCCGCTGAAGCGCTTGCCCGGCGTCGGCGACGTGCAGATCTTCGGCGAGCGGCGCTATTCGATGCGTGTCTGGCTCGATCCGGACAAGCTCGCCAACCTCGGCATCACAGCCGTCGACGTGCAGAACGCCATTTCCGAGCAGAATGTCCAGGTGGCGGCCGGCAAGATCGGCCAGTCGCCCGCCCCTGCCGGCACCGCCTTCGAGATGCAGGTCAACGCCGTCGGCCGCCTGAGCGATCCGAAGGAATTCGGCGACATCGTCGTGCGCGCCAACACGACCAGCGGCTCGCTGGTGCGGCTGCGCGACGTTGCCCGCATCGAGCTCGGCGCTCTGCAATATTCGTCCTCGGCCTTCTTCGGCAAGGACCCGACGGTGGTGCTCGCCGTCTACCAGATGCCCGGTTCCAACGCGCTCGACCTTCAGCAGCGCGTCAAGGATAAGATGCAGGAGCTGTCGACCCGATTCCCGAAGGGCGTCTCCTACGCCATGCACTACGACACGACGCGCTTCGTCTCGGCGTCGATGCATGACGTGCTGATCACGCTTGGCGAAGCCCTGGTGCTGGTCGTCGCGGTGGTGTTCGTGTTCCTGCAAAGCTGGCGCACGACCATCATCCCGACCATCGCCATTCCGGTGTCGCTGGTGGCGACGCTCGTGGTCATGGAGATGCTGGGTTTCTCTCTCAACATGCTGTCCCTGCTCGGCATGGTGCTGGCGATCGGCCTTGTCGTCGACGACGCCATCGTGGTGGTGGAGAATGTCGAACGACAGCTCGAGGCCGGACTGAGACCGCTGGCGGCAACCAAGGCCGCCATGGCCGAAGTCACCGGGCCGATCATCGCCACGACAGCCGTGCTGATGGCGGTGTTCATACCAGTCGCCTTCATTCCCGGCGTCTCGGGGCGGCTCTACAATCAGTTCGCATTGACGGTGGCGATTTCGGTCGGCATTTCCGCCTTCAATTCACTGACGCTGAGCCCGGCGCTCAGTGCCGCCTTCCTGCGCCACCGCCAAGGCACGCAGTTCGTGCTGTTCCGCTGGTTCAACACCGGCTTCGACAGACTGTCGCATGCCTATGCCCACGGCGTGCGCCTCCTCGTCCGCTTGCGCTGGATCATGCTCGGCCTGTTCGCGGCCGGGCTTGTCGCCACCTATTTCGTGTGGCAGCGCCTGCCCTCGACCTTTCTTCCGGTCGAGGACCAGGGCTATTTCTTCGTCGTCATCCAGTTGCCGGACGGCGCCTCTCTGGAACGCACCGACGCGGTGGCGCAGAAGGCACGCGACATCCTGCAGGCGACGCCCGGCGTCGACATTGTCGGCTCGATCAGCGGCCTGAACTTCCTGACCAGTGCCGCGCAATCGAATTCGGCCGTCGAATTCGCCATCCTGAAGCCGTGGGAGGAGCGCGGCCCCGACCAGAGCGCCTCGAAACTCGTTGCCGACGTGCGGATGAAGCTTCTGCAGATTCCGGAAGCCTTCGCGCTCTCCTTCGATCCGCCGTCCATCCCTGGCATCGGTACGACCGGCGGCTTCGAATTCGTCGTCGAGGACCTCACCGGCCGGGGCAGCAATGCGCTCAACGACGCAACGCAGGCCGTGATAGCCGAGGCGCGCAAGCAGCCCGAGATCAATCCGCAGCAGCTGTTCTCGCCCTTCTCGACCTCGACGCCGCAGTTCAACTACGACCTCGATCGAGCCAAGGCGAAGCTGCTCGGCCTCAACCTGCCCGACGTCTTCAACACGCTGCAGATCTATCTCGGCTCGCTCTACGTGAACGACTTCAACCTGTTTGGCCGCACCTTCCGGGTGACCATCCAGGCCGACAAGGATGCACGCGCGGGTGCGGCAGACATTTCGCGGCTCTATGTGCGCAATGCTTCCGGCGGCATGGTGCCGCTCAGCACCCTTGGCAAGCTGGTACCGTTCGTCGGTCCGGAGACCGTGCCGCATTACAACAACAACGCCTCGGCCACGATCAATGGCGGCGCCGCGCCCGGCTTCTCGTCCGGTCAAGCTGTCGCTGCCATGGAACGGGCGGCCGCCACCGCGCTGCCCAGGGATTTCGGCTTCGAATGGACCGGCATCACCTTCCAGGAACTCAAGGCAGGATCGATCGCGTCCGTCGTCTTCGGGCTCGCCATCGTCTTCGTCTTCCTGATCCTGGCGGCTCAATATGAGAGCTGGGCGATGCCGTTCATGGTGCTGCTGGCGGTGCCGCTCGCTCTGTTTGGCGCGTTCGCCGCACTTTGGGCGCGAGGCATGCAGATCGACGTCTACTCGCAGATCGGCTTCGTCATGCTGATCGGCCTGGCGGCCAAGAACGCGATCCTGATCGTCGAGTTCGCAAGACGGCGGCGTGAGGAAGGCTTGAGCATCGTCGAGGCGGCCATGGAAGCCGCGCGGCTCAGGTTGCGGCCGATCCTGATGACCGCCTTCGCCTTCATCCTCGGCGTGCTGCCGCTGATGTTCGCCACGGGTGCGGGGGCGGCAAGCCGCCAATCGATCGGCACCACCGTGTTTGGCGGCATGGTCGCCGCGACCATCCTGTCGCTGGTGTTCGTGCCGGTCTTCTACGCGGTCATCGAACAATTCCGCGAACGCCGTGGCGGTGATGAGCCTGCCGCCACGCACACTGAACCAACCGCCGAACACGCCTTCCCTCCCCTGGCGCAAGCGGCCGAATAAGATTGGAGACTGATCATGCGTAAATGGAAAATCGCGTTGGGAACGGCTGTCGCGCTGGGCGCGATCTCCGTGGCGAGCGTCCACCTGCTCGACATGGGTAACCTCAGATTGGGCGGCGCCACGGCGGGAGCGGCAACGCCAACTCCAGCGGCGTTCGTTATGCCGGTGCCGGTGGCAAGCGTCGTGAAGAAGACGATCCCCATCTATCTCGACTACGCCGCCCGCATCGAGCCAATCCGCAGCATCACCTTGCAGGCCAGAGTGCCGGGTTATCTGCAAGAACAGACGGCGCAAGACGGCGCCGATGTGCGGCAGGGCGATCTGCTCTACAAGATCTCGCCCGACGACTTCCAGGCCGCGCTCGACCAGGCGAACGCCCAGGTTCAGCGCGACACGGCGACGCTCGATTATGCGCGGTCCAATCTCGGCCGCGGCTCCGAACTGGCCAAGAGCGGCTATCTGGCCAAGGACAGCTTCGACCAGCGCACCAGCACCTTGCGCGAGGCGCAGGCGGCGCTGGCGCTCAACCAGGCGGCCGTGCGCACGGCCGAGCTCAATCTGAGCTATTCGGAAATCCATGCGCCATTCACCGGCCGCCTGGGCCGCAATCAGGCCTCGGTCGGAACGCTGGTCAGCGTCGCCGGCACGGTGCTGAACACGCTGGTGCAGCTCGACCCGATCTACGTCACCTTCAATCCGAGCGAGACGGACCTGGCGCAGATCGAGGAAGCTCGCGCATCGGGGCCGATCGAAGTCGAAGTCCTGCTGCCGGGCGCCACGGAAGCCAGCCAGAAGGGTCAGCTGACCTTCATCGACAACACCGTCGACCACTCGACCGGCACGATCACGGCCCGCGCCACCATCGGCAACGCCAAGTTCACCTTGCTGCCGGGCCAATATGTGCGCGTGCGGCTGCACGTCAAACAGCAGCCCGACGCGCTGATGGTTCCTCAGGTCGCGCTCGGCTCGAGCCAGCTCGGCAAATATCTCTATGTCGTCGGCAAGGGCAACACGGTCGACCAGCGGCTGGTTTCGCTCGGACCGACCAGCGGCGACCAGATCTCCATCCTGAGCGGTGTCGCCGAAGGCGACCAGGTGATCACGGGCAATCTGCAGAAGATCGGACCCGGAATGCTGATCTCCCCACTGCCACAGAAACCGGCTACCTGACTTCCCCCGCAGGCCCGGTTTCCGCGCGGCGCCCTCGACCCTTTCTCAGGTCGTGGGCGCCGTTTTCACGAGCAGGCCGACAAGAGCGGCCACGCCGGCGCGGTCGGCCTTGGCTGGCGGCATGAAGGCGCAATAGGGATGACCAAGGCGCACCGAGACCGACGACAGCGCGATCAGGCGCCCGACGTCCAGATCGGCCTGCGCCATTATCCGCTGGCCAAGGGCAATGCCGAGGCCGAGCCTCGCCGACGCGATCGCCAGGCTGGACAGGCCGACGCGACGGCCATGCGACGGGTCTGGCGAGCGGTTGCCGCCGGATGCCGCGAACCAATCCGCCCAGGTCGGATGCGAGGCATAGTTCGGACCCCAATTGGTGTGGATGAACAGGCTCTCATGCAGATCCACCAGACCTGTGTCGCCATTGCCATGCCGGTGCCAGAACTCTGGAGCGCAGACCGGCAGCAGATCATCATGGACAAGGCGGACCATCCGCAGGCCGGGATAGTGGTAGTCGCCATAGGAGATGCGCAGATCGACACCTTGGCGCGTCAGGTCGACCGGATCGTCTTCCGCCCGCACGTCGATCGCCATGTGCGGGAAAGCTTCAAGTAGTGCGGCCAGTCTCGGCGCAAGCCACAATTCCGCCAGCGAGAACGGCACGCTGACCACAAGCCGTGTTCTCAAGCCGCCTTCCAGCATTCGCTGGCCGATGGCGGCAATGTCGCCCAACGCCCGCGCGGTCTGCGGATAGATGGCATGGCCGGCATCGGTCAGCGTGATGCGGTTGCCGGTGCGCACGAACAATTGCTTGCCGAACCAGGTCTCGAGATTGCGGATCTGCTGGCTGACCGCCGCCGAGGAAACGCCAAGCTCACTCGCGGCCAGAGTGAAGCTGCCGGCGCGGGCCGCGACCTCGAAAGCCCTGATCGCATTCAGCGGCGGCAGGCGGTCCACGTCAGGCTCCATAAGTTTTTCTTGGCCATTCCTAATAATTTTCGGCGTTGAGGGAAAGAATTTTTTGCCGTCTTCTGTGCCCGACCGATGGAGCACGCGACATGAAAGACATTCTCGATCTCGACTGTTATCCGCTCGACCGCGAAGGCAGCGCCGGATGGAACCGCCTCGTAGAGCGGTCCATCGCAGCGCTCGAAGCCGATGGCATGTTCAATCTCGAAAGTTTCTTGAGGCCCGGCGTCGCCGAGCAGGCGGTGCGGGAAATCAAGCCGGTGATGGACACGCAATCTCATGTCCACAAGCGGATGCACAACATCTACTTCAAGCCCGATATCCCCGAACTCGCGCCCGATCATCCCGCGCTGCGCAAAGTCGAAACCATCAGCCACACTGTCTGCGCCGACCAGATACCCGGCAGCACGGTGATGGCGATCTACGAGTATGAACCGCTGGTGCGGTTCCTGGCCGCGACGATGGGCAAGGAGAGGTTGCATGTCATGCAGGATCCGCTGGCCCGCGCCAATGTCATGGCCTATCGCGCCGGCGAGGCGCTGAACTGGCATTTCGACCGCTCCGAATTCACCACGACGCTGCTGCTGCAGCAGGCGCAACGCGGCGGCGACCTGGAATACCGCACCGATCTCAGATCGGACGACGACCCGAACTACGAGGGCGTCGCCAAGCTGCTCGAAGGGCACGATCCCGAGGCCAAGATCCTGCGCATGAAGCCGGGAACGCTCAATGTCTTCCGCGGCAAGAACACCGCGCACCGCGTCACCACTGTCGAAGGCGAACGCGAACGCATGATCGCGGTGTTCTCTTACTATGAAAAGCCGGGGGTGGTGTTCAGTGCCGAGGAACGGATCGGCTTCTACGGCCGGGCCGCCTGAGCCGCTCCAGGCACATGCGGATCGGATTGTCGGCAAAATTGAAGAATCCGAAAATGACGCCTTGTTAGATTGTCGACAACCTGATTGTCTTCCCTTCTGTTCTCGCTGGAGCGGCCGAATGGTGAAGACGGAGTTCAGCCCGATTGCCGATACGACGCGCCGCGCCGAAATCGTGGCGCTGCTGCGGCGCGCGATCCTGACCGGCCAGCTAGAACCCGGCCAGAAGCTCAACGAGCTCAGGATTTCCGAACAGATGCGGGTCAGCCGTGCGCCGTTGCGTGAGGCGATGCGCGAACTGGTGCAGGAAGGCATCCTGACCAGCATTCCCTACGCCGGCACCTTCGTCATCGACGTCACCGCCAAGGACATCGACGATGCCTATTCACTCAACAAGGTGCTGGACGAGTTCGCCATCGAACGGACCTGGAAGCTGCGCGACCAGCGTTTCTTCGATGAGCTCGACCGGCGCCACGAGGCGGTGAAGCAGGCGACGCGCGACCGCGACACCACAAGGCAGATCGAAACCGCGCTGCAACTGCACGGCCTGATTCACGAATGGGCCGATAATTCGGTGCTCCTGGAAACATGGCAGCGGCTGACCAGCCGGCTGCAGATGTATTTCGCCCTGCACCAGCAGGCACGCAAGGAAGCCGTGCCGGCCGAGGATGTCCATGAGACGTATGTGCGGCTGCTCAAAGGCGACGACATGCACGCTGCCCAGCGTCACGCCCGCGAGCATATCGACCTCGATTTCGAAGAGCTTCTAGCCTATGCGCGCGGCCTCGAAGCGCGCACGCCGAAAGGCTCCTGATCATCGCCCCTCATCGCTGAAAACGGACACCAAAGTGCAGATCGAAACCATCAAAGCCTATCATGTCGTGCAGCCCTTCGTTGACGGCCCCTACCGCATGTCCAAGGGACGCGTCGCCGATGCCTTCGACGCGGTGATCGTCGCCGTCACCTCCGACAGCGGTTTGACCGGATGGGGCGAGATGGCGCCGCTCGGCAATTTCTACTCGGCCGCGTTCCCAGCGGGAACACGCGCGGGCGTGCCGGAAATCGCGCCACATCTCATCGGGCAGGATCCGCGTGGACTGGCCAGCATCGGCCGGCTGATGGACACTGTGTTCAAGGGCCATCCCTACATCAAGTCGGCGCTCGACATGGCCTGCTGGGACCTCGCGGCACGCGCCGCCGACGTGCCGCTGGTCACGCTGCTCGGCGGCAAGGAGAGCGACACGGCCGAACTCTACAAGGTCGTCACGCACGGCACGGTCGATCAAATGGCGGCGCTGGCCAAGCGGATCGTCAAGGACGGCTTCCATCGACTGCAGGTCAAGGTCGGCGGCAATGTCCATGAAGATGTCGAGCGCGTCACGGCCGTTGCCGCTTCGGTGCCGAAAGGCACCGTCATCTTCTGCGACGCCAATGCCGGCTGGACGCCCTACCAGGCGCGCCAGTTCGCCGATGCCACACGCGCCATCGATTACACGTTCGAGCAGCCCTGCACGACGATCGACGAGAACATGTCGGTGCGCCGCATGCTCGACAAGCCGATGGTGCTCGACGAATCCGTCACCTCGCTGGAGGAGATGCTGGAAATCCATCGCCGGGGCGCGGCCGACGGATTGACGCTGAAGATTTCGCGGCTCGGCGGTATCACCAAGACCCGATTGATCCGCGACGTTGCCGTCGACCTCGGCTTCATGATCACGGTCGAGGACACTGGCGGCGCCGAGATCGATACTGCAGCGATGGCGCACCTGTCGCTATCGACGCCGGAGGAGCGCCGGCTGCATGCCATCGCCTTCCATGAATGGGTGACGGTGCGCACCGCATCGAACATGCCGCCGGTGACAGGCAGCCGCATGGGCATTCCGGACGGGCCGGGCCTTGGCATCGACGTCGTTCCCGAGCTCCTCGGCAAGCCCTTCTTCGAGATCGGCCGCTGAGATGAAGATCAGGCGCATCAAGGCAACGCCGATCAACTACCGGCTGGAAGCCCCTTACGTCTGGGTCTTCGGCGAACTCGACGGCTTCTCGCCGACCATCGTCGAGGTCGAGACCGAGGATGGGCTTGTCGGTCTCGGCGAGGCGCCGACGCCGGCCGCGGCCACGATCATCAATGACGTGCTTGCCCAACGACTGGTCGGTCGCGACGCTTTCGACATCGCCGGCGCCGAGCATGTCTGCCTGCCCTTCTGGGCCGGCGTTCAGTCGATCAACGACCGCGCCCGCATCATGGCCTTCGGCGCCATCGAGATGGCGTTGTGGGACCTGCGCGGCAAGGCGTGGGACCAGCCGCTCTATCAGCTGCTCGGCGGCGCGGTGCGCAAGGCCATTCCCTTCACCGACTATTTCTCGCTGCGCGGCGACGGCCCTGATGTGAAGGGCGAGACGACGCCGGAAGAGGTCGCGGACTATTGCGTCGAACTTCACGAGCGTCACGGAACGACCTTCTTCGAGGGCAAGTTCTCGACCGAAGACCCGAAAGTCTCCCTGAGGATGGTCGAGCTGATCCGCGAAAAGCTTGGCGACGATGCGATGATCCGCATCGACTCCAATCAGGCCTATTCGCTGGCGACCGCCAGGCGGCTGGCGCGGCCGCTGGAGGAACTCGGCGTGCGCAACTGGGAGGATCCGGTGGCCACGATCGAGGAAATGCGCGAACTGCGCCGTCATTGCTCGATCCCGTTCTCGACCCACAACATCGACATTGCGCGTGCCATGGACCTCAAGGTGCCGGACGCCTTCGTCGGCAACCCGACGGCGCATGGCGGCATCGGCCGCATGCTGCGCTTCGTCGGCGCCTGCGAGCACGCGGCCATCGACTACTGGTGCTATAGTGGTGACACGGGCATCGGCAGTGCCTGCTACCTGCATCTGTGCGCCGCGCTCGGCTGGATCAGGGAGCCCAACCAGTCGCTGTTTCGCATGCAGCCGATGGACATCATCGAGGAAGGGCCGTTTTCGCCGAAAGACAACGTGGTGGCGGTGCCGGAAGGACATGGCCTCGGCGTCACGCTGTCACAGGAGAAGCTTGCCGCCTGCCATCGCGACTTCGTCGAGAACGGGCCATGCAACAAATATCACGATCCGGAGAAGTCCGGCACTTACCGCAGATTGCCACTGAACTAGAAGGACGCTGAAAGCAAGGAGGACATATCGGAGGAAAAGGCGGCCACGGCTTCAATCGGGTCGCCTGGCCGACAGAAAATGCATCAAGAAAATCTGACCTTTCCGCCCCACGGAGCGGATGGACCAGTCAGAACCGCATGCTACAGTCCGTCGACCGATAGTGATGAATGCCTGGACAGGAGAACTCCACGGAACTCGTCAACTGGAATGCTTCGCCAACCACAACAACTGGGGAAAGGGCTTAGAACCCATGAGCAAGAACCACCGCATTCTCGATCTGATCCGCCGTAACCGTTCGCCGCTCGAAAACCATCTCATCGATGGCCTCGTCGACGGCCGCGTCAGCCGCCGCGACTTCATCCGCCATGGCAGCCTGCTCGGCCTGTCGCTGCCGCTGCTTGGCGGCATCACCACGGCCGCCGGCTTCGGCGGCATGCCATCGCTGGCGCGCGCCGCCGGTGCGGCTGGCGCCACACTCCGTGTCGGCAGCAGCGTGCCGGCCGCCGCCATCGACCCCGTCACCATCGCCGACGCCGGCGGGCTTCTCGTCATGCAGCAGGTCGCCGAATTCCTCTGCGTCGACGGTCCCGACCTGGTGCTCAAACCGGCCCTGGCCGAAAGCTGGAAGCCGAACGACAACGGCTCGGTGTGGACTTTCAAGCTGCGCAAGGGCGTGAAATTCCACTCAGGCGGCGAGATGAAGGCCGAGGACGTGGTGGCCAGCATCGACCGCCTCGCCGATCCAGCCAATTCGTCCAACGCGCTGTCGGTGTTCACCGGCATCTTGTCGAAGGGCGCCAGCAAGAAGGTCGACGACTACACGGTGGAATTTCATCTCGAAGCGCCCAACGGCAACTTCCCCTACATGCTGTCGTCCGACAATTACAACGCCGTCATCATCCCGGCGAGCTACAAGGGCGACTATGAAAAGAGCTTCGACGGCACCGGGCCGTTCAAGCTCGAGAAATACACGCCGAAGGTCGGCGCTTCCTTTGTGCGCAATGAGGACTACTGGGGCGAAAAGGCCCTGCCCGCGCGGACGGAGTTCACCTTCTTCACGGATATACAGCCGCAGATCCTGGCGCTGCAAGGCGGCCAGATCGATATCATCAACCAGATGCCGGTGCTCGCCGGCGTCGCTCTCCTCAACGATCCGAGTGTCGACATCATCAGCCTGAAGTCTTCAGCGCATCAGCAGTTGCACCTGCGCTGCGACGACGGCCCGATGAAGGACCCGCGCGTGCGCCGTGCCATCGCGCTCAGCATCGACCGCAAGAAGCTGGTCGCGGGCCTGATGAAGGGACGCTCCTCACCGGGCAATGACAGCCCGTTCGCCCCCGTTTATCCATCGACCGACCAGAGCGTGCCGCAGCGCGAGCAGGACATTGCGCAGGCCAAGCAGTTGATGGAAGCTGCCGGCGCCGGCAAGGGCTTCAAGATGACGCTCACCACCGAGCGCTATCTGGAGATCCCGGAATACGCGCAGCTCATCCAGAACTGGGTCAAGGAGATCGGCATCGAGCTGGAGCTCAACATCCTCGACCAGAGCGCCTACTACGGAGACGCGGTGTTCGGCAAATCGAACTGGCTGGATTCGGCGATGGGGATCACCGATTACGGCCACCGCGGCGTGCCCAACGTCTATCTCGCCGCTCCCCTGAAGAGCGACGGCACCTGGAACGCCGCGCATTTCAAGAACAAGGACTACGACACGCTGGCGACCAGCTACATCGCCGCGCTCGATCTCGAGGCGCAGAAGGCGACGGCGGGCAAGATCCAGAAACTGCTGCTCGAGGAAACGCCTGTCATCTTCGGCTATTTCTACGACTACCTGACGGCAACGGCGAAGGGCGTGGCGGGCGTGCAGCCTACCGCCATGTCGCAACTGTTCCTCGAAAAGGCATCGAAGGCCTGAGCGCGAGGAGACAAGCCCATCCCGCAACTGCCAGTCCCATCGGGGGCTGGCGCTTTCGCGGCCAGGCCGAGGCAAGGCGTTGCACGCCGGCCTGACGCGGACCCTCGCCTACGGGACGATTGATCGTTGACCGATCTGATGGAGTCCGAGACCCTGCTCACCACCATGCATTGGGGAACATACGAAGTCCGTGCCGAGAACGGCAGGCTCGTTGGCGTCGAGCCATGGAGCGGCGACCCCGATCCATCGCCGATCGGCAAATCCATGCTCGGCACGGTACAGGGAAACCTGCGCGTGGCACGTCCCGCCGTGAGGCGCGGCTGGCTCGAGGGAAACAGGTCCACCACCAACGGCCGGCGGGGCAGCGAGCCCTTTGTCGAAGTGTCGTGGGAAACGGCACTGGACATCGTGGCGGCCGAACTGGACCGGGTTCGCGTCGAGCATGGAAACAGTGCAATCTATGGGGGATCCTATGGATGGGCGAGCGCGGGAAGATTCCACCACGCCCAGAGCCAGGTGCACCGCTTCCTCAACACGATCGGCGGTTATACCAGTTCGGTGCTGAGCTATTCCTATGGCGCGGCCGAAATCATCCTGCCGCATGTGCTTGGCGGGACCGACGGCCTGACGGGCAATCATTCCACTTGGGACGGCATCGAGCAGCATAGCAAACTGATCGTCGCCTTCGGCGGGCTGCCTTGGCGCAACGCGCAGATACAAGGCGGCGGCGCGGCGCGCCACGAGGCTGCGGACGCCCTGCGCAAAGCCGTCGGCAATGGCGCCCGCCTCGTCAATGTTTCGCCGGTGCGCGACGACGCGCCGCGCAATGTCGATACCGAATGGCTGGCGCTTCGGCCGAACAGCGACACGGCGCTGATGCTGGCCTTGTGCCATGTCCTCGTCAGCGAACGCCTTCATGACGAGGGTTTTCTGGCGCGCTACTGCACCGGTTTCGAGATCGTTCGCGCCTACATCCTCGGGGAAAGCGACGGACGACCGAAGGACGCGCCATGGGCTGCCGCCCTGAGCGGCGTGGCCGAGGACCGGATCGTCGCCCTGGCCAGGGAAATGGCAGTCAAACGCACTATGTTGATGGTCAGCTGGTCGCTGCAGCGGGCCGACCACGGCGAACAACCTTACTGGGCCGCGATTACGCTTGCCGCACTGCTTGGCCAGGTCGGGTTGCCGGGCGGCGGATTTGGCTTCGGTTATTCGTCGACAAATGGCGCCGGCAGACCGGAGATGGGATTTCGCTGGCCATCCGTTCCGCAAGGCAAGAACCGCGTCCCGGACTTCATTCCCGTCGCCCGCGTGGCCGACATGCTGCTTAATCCAGGCGGGTCGTTCGAATTCAATGGCGCCGCGATGTCCTATCCCGATATCAGGCTCGTCTACTGGGCCGGCGGCAACCCGTTCCACCATCATCAGGATCTGAACCGTCTCGTCGAGGCATGGCAACGGCCTGAGACGATCATCGTCCACGAGCCTTTCTGGACGGCAACAGCACGCCATGCCGACATCGTGCTGCCGGTCACCACGCCGCTGGAGAGGAATGACCTCGCTTTTTCGAACCGTGAAAATCTGGTGGTCGCCATGAAACAGGCCATCGATCCGGTGCAGGAGGCGCGCGACGACCACCGGATCTTTGCCGAGCTGGCAGCGAGGCTTGGCGTGCGCGAGGCCTTCACGGAGGGGCGGGACACCGAGGAATGGCTTCGCCTGCTCTATGACCAGGCCAGGGAGAATGCGGGCGCCATCGGCGTCGACATGCCGCCTTTCGAACGCTTCTGGCATGAGGGTCACGCCGATCTCACCCGTCGCGTCACCTCGCAGACATTGCTGGGCTTATTCCGCTCGGACCCCGAGCGCCACCGTCTGGCGACCCCGTCTGGACGCATCGAGTTGTTTTCCTTGAAGATCGATGGTTTCGGCTATGACGACTGTCCCGGCCACGCGGTGTGGCAGGAGCCCAGGGAATGGCTGGGCAGCGACCTTGCGGAGCGGT
Source organism: Mesorhizobium sp. B2-3-5 (assembly GCF_006442395.1). NCBI lineage: Bacteria > Pseudomonadati > Pseudomonadota > Alphaproteobacteria > Hyphomicrobiales > Phyllobacteriaceae > Mesorhizobium > Mesorhizobium sp. B2-3-5. Next base: position 23,265 of record NZ_VFVX01000035.1, read on the forward strand.
TCCCCCTGCATCTCCTGTCGCCGCAGCCTGCGGACAAGCTCCACAGCCAGCATGATCATGGCTCGGTCAGTCGCGCGGGCAAGGTGTCGGACCGCGCACCGCTGTGGATCAATCCGGCCGATGCCGCGGCGCGCGGCGTACAGGACGGGGCGGTCGTCCTCGTTTCCAACGATCGCGGGTCGTGCCTGGCAGGCGCGGTGCTGACGGACGGCTTGATCCCTGGCGTGGTTCAGCTGCCGACCGGCGCATGGTTCGACCCTGCCGAGCCAGGACAGCCGCACAGCCTGGAAAAGCATGGCAACCCGAACGTGCTGACACCAGACCGGGGCACGTCGCGCCTTGCCCAGTCACCGACCTGCAATTCGACACTGGTTCAGGTGTCGCTGTTTGCCGGGGTCATTCCAGCGGTGACAGCCTTCGATCCGCCTGTCACAGTAAGTTCACCGAACCGCCTGGACGTGGCCGGGCCGAAACCTCGTTCATAAGGAGCCGATGCCATTCTCTCCTTCTTCGCCCGGCGTGTGTCGCTGTCGCTGATCACATTGTTCTTGCTCAGCATCATGGTGTTTCTGGGCGGCCAGGTGCTGCCCGGCAATGTCGGACGCGCCATATTGGGTCCGTTCGCCGACCAGCGGGCCGTGGACGCGCTCAACCACTCCCTCGGAGTCGATCGCCCGCTCCTCACCCAATACGCGACCTGGATCTGGAACTTCGTCCGGGGCGACATGGGCACCTCCTACATCTTCCGCTCGCCGGTGGCGCCGTTCGTCATCGACGCGCTCGGCAATTCGATGAAGCTGGCGGCGGTCGCCTTCGTGCTGGTGGTGCCGATCGGCATCCTGGGCGGCGTCATTGCGGCGCTCAACCTCAACCGGCCGCTCGACCGCATCATCAGCCTCGGCGGCCTGTCGGTGACCGTGCTGCCGGAGTTCGTCACCGGCATCATCCTGATCCTGATCTTCGGTGTGTGGCTGCGCTGGCTGCCGATCTCTGCGGCATGGCCCAAGGATGCCGGCTTCTTCACCCAGCTCTACTACCTCATCCTGCCCGCTTTGCCGCTGTTCCTGGTGTTGTTCGGCTATATCGCGCGCATGGCGCGCTCCGGCATGATCGAGGCGCTCGATTCTGATTACACGCGAACCGCCGTGCTGAAAGGCCTGCCATGGCGCACGGTGATCTGGCGCCACGTGCTGCGCAATGCGCTCTTGCCGACCATCACCGTCATTGCCACCCAGACCGGCTATCTCATCGGCGGTCTGGTGGTGATCGAGACGCTGTTCCGCTACCAGGGCATCGGCTCGCTGATCTTCACCGCCGCGCGCGGCAAGGACTTTCCAATGCTGGAATCGGGCATCCTCACCATCGGCATCGTCTATGCCGTGGCGACCTTGATCGCCGACTTCCTCTATTCCGTGCTCAATCCACGCATCCGGCTGGGGACAGACCAATGAGCGCCGTCCAGACCACCTCTCCCGTACGACAAGACGACACGCGCCGGCGCAGCCCGGCGGCGGAGGTCCTGTCCTCGCTCATGCGCTCCGGCACCTTTTTGACCGGTCTGGCCATCGTCCTGTTCTGGGTCGCCTGCGCGCTGTTCGGCGAACATTTCGCGCCCTATGATCCGCTTGCCGACGACATCATCAACGCGCTGTCGCCGCCTTCGGCCGAACACTGGTTCGGCACCGACCAGATCGGCCGGGACGTCTTCTCGCGCGTCATTGTCGGCTCGCGCGATATCCTGACCGTCGCACCGCTCGCCACCTTGCTGGCGACGATCGCCGGCACCGCGCTTGGCCTGCTTACCGGTTACTTCCGCGGCGTCGTCGACGATGTCGTCAGCCGCATCCTGGAAGCCTTCATGGCCATCCCCGTGGTCATCGTGGCGCTGCTCGCCATCGTCGCACTCGGCACCTCCAAGACCACCGTCATCATCGTCATCGGCCTGAGCTTCGCGCCGATCATCGCCCGCACGGTGCGCTCGGCGGTGCTGGCCGAGCGCGAACTCGACTATGTCGCCGCCGCACAGCTCCGGCACGAGAGCGCCTTCCACACGATGTTCGTCGAGATCCTGCCCAACGTCATCCCGCCGATCCTGGTCGAGACCACGGTGCGGCTGGGCTATGCCATCTTCGCCGTCGCCACGCTCTCCTTCATGGGCTTCGGCATCCAGCCGCCCTCACCCGACTGGGGGCTGTCGATCTCCAGCAATTACGGCATGATCGGAGGCGGCTTCTGGTGGACGGTGCTGTTCGACGCATTGGCCATCGCCTCGCTGGTGATCGGTGTAAACCTGGCCGCCGACGGCGTTCATGGAGCCTTCAATGACTGAACCCGCCAAGGCCCACAGCACGAAGACAAAGAACGCCAAGACCCAGAGCAAGGCAAAAAACGCGCTCGAACTCAAGGACCTGTCGGTCGCCTACCGCGTCGCCGGGCGCAACCGCGCGGTGCTGCGCAATCTGAGCCTCACCATCGGCCAGGGCGAGGCCTATGGGCTGGTCGGCGAATCCGGCTGCGGCAAATCCACCGTCGCGCTCACCGTCGTGCGCTATCTGCCCAGGAACGGTTCGATCACCGGCGGCGCCATCTCGCTCGACGGCAAGGACATCATGAAGCTCGATGCCGAGGCGCTGCGGCGTACCCGGGCCGAAAGCGTCTCCATGGTCTACCAGGATCCAGGCAAGGCATTGAACCCGTCGATCCGCATCGGCCGGCAGATGACCGAGATTTTCGAGCTTGGCGGCATTACTGGCCAGGCAGCCACCGATCAGGCGATTGCCATGCTGAACCGCGTGCGCATCTCCGATCCGGCAAGCGTCATGCAGCGTTACCCCCACCAGCTGTCGGGCGGCATGCAACAGCGCGTGGCGATCGCCATGGCGCTGGCCAACGATCCCTCCATGCTGATCCTCGACGAGCCGACCACCGGGCTCGATGCCACGGTCGAGGCCGAGGTGCTCGATCTTATCGCGCAACTGCGGCAAGAACTCTCGGCCTCGATCCTGTTCATCAGCCACAACCTCGCCGTCGTCTCCAATATGTGCGACCGCGTCGGCGTGCTCTATGCCGGCATGCTGGTCGAGGAGGGACCGACGGAGGTCGTCTTCAACGATCCCCGCCATCCCTATACCGTCGCCCTGCTGCGCTGCCTGCCGCGCGGTGGCCAGCGCAAGGACCAGGGCCGGCTCGACACCATTCCCGGCTTCCTGCCCGGCATTGGCGCCACGATAACCGGCTGTGCCTTCGCCGACCGCTGCGCGCTGTCGACCGAGCGCTGCCGCACCGAACTGCCGCCCCTCTATGATCTGAGTGACGAGCGCGGCAAACGCTTGTCACGCTGCCACTATCACGACAAGGCGCAAGCCCTGCCGCGCGCCACACCCAGCGATGTGGCGCCCGCGCCAAAGCCTGCGGCCCAACCTGTGTTGCGGGTGGCGGGAGTGAACAAGACCTATGCCAGCCATGGCCATCCCTTGCGCGCCGTCAAGGACGTCTCGCTTGATCTCAGGCCCGGCGAGACGCTGGGGCTGGTCGGCGAATCCGGCTCGGGCAAGACCACCTTTGCCAGGCTGCTGCTCGGCCTGGTGCCGCCCGATGATGGCGGCACCATCGAACTCGAGGGCAAGGCGTTGGCGCCGAAGCTGGAGAACCGCGGCGACGACCAGGTCAAGGCGATGCAGATCGTCTTCCAGAATCCGGATTCAGCACTGAACCGCTCGCATTCGATCCGCCACATCCTTGGCCGGGCATTGAAGCGGCTGGCCGGCCTGTCCGGCAAGGCGCTGGAGACTCGCCTCGACGACCTCGTCCGCTCGGTGCGGCTCACCGACCGGCATCTGGCCGTCAAGCCGCGCCAGCTGTCGGGCGGCTTGAAGCAGCGCGTCGCCATCGCCCGCGCCTTCGCCGGCGATCCGCGCATCGTCGTCTGCGACGAGCCGACATCGGCGCTCGACGTCTCCGTGCAGGCGGCGATCCTCAACCTGCTCGCCGATCTGCAATCGAAGGAAGACGTCAGCTACATCTTCATCTCGCATGACCTTGGCGTGGTGCGTTATCTCTCCGACAAGATCGCCGTGCTCTATCTCGGCCGCATCATGGAGCTCGGGCCGTCGGAGCAAGTCTTCTCCGGGCCGCACCATCCCTATACAGAAGCGCTGCTCTCGGCCGTGCCCAAGCTCGATCAGACCGAGACGGCGCGCATCCGGCTCGACGGCGAAATCCCCAGCGCCGTCAACCCGCCCTCGGGCTGCGTCTTCCACACGCGCTGCCCGCGCAAAATCGGCCCGATCTGCGAACAGCAGGAGCCACCGCTCGCCGAGGCGCAACCCGGACATTCCATCCGTTGCCACATCCCCTATTCGGAACTGGCGAGACTGCAGAAGGGTGTCGTCATCGAAGCAGCGTAGCGGCATTTCCTGCTCGCCATGCCGGCCCGTCACATCCGCCCGGTCATGCCCAGCGAGCGGTCGCCTTCCGAAAAACCCTGGTCGCTGCGCCAGTCCCCGGCCAGCGTGCGCAACCCGGTGAGCGCGACATCCAGGACATCCGAGGAAACCGGGTTCGACGGATAGGCAAGATAGATCGGCCGCTGGAACACCGGCGTGTTGTCGATACGCCGCATCTCGCCGCGCTCGATATGGCCGCTGACAGCGCTGAGCGGGAGATAGGCCGCCGCTTGCTGCGACAAGACATGCTGCAGCCCGATGAAGACCAGCCCAGCCGAAATCGCCGGCTTCACCATGCCGGCAAAGGCACGGTCGTGCTCGATGCGGAATTCCAGCCCCCAGTCCATCAGGATGTAATTTTCGGTCCATGGCTTCGTCTGCCTGGCATGCTGGACGAGCACGACCTGATCGACGGCGAGCGTCTCATAGACGATGCCTGGATGCGGGCGTGGCAGATAGAGGATGCAGATGTCGAGCAAGCCTTCCGCCAGCTGATCGATCGCCAGATCCGGGAAACTGCCTTCGAGCCGCAGCGCCACGTTCGGCCGTTCGGCACGCATCCACTCGACCCATGGCGAGATGATACGTTCCCACAAATAGGCGGGAGCGGTCAGCCGCAGCAGGCTCTCATAGCCATCGGGAACGGCGATGTCCTGCCTGGATTGCTCCCAGGTTCGGGTGATGGAGGATGCGTGCGGCAGGAACTGCCGGCCGGCCGGCGTGAGCGTCACACCATCGCGATCCCTGACGAAAAGCCGGCGCCCCAACTGCTCCTCCAGCCCCCTGATTCGCGCGCTGACGGTGGATTGGGCGAGGTTGAGCCGGCTGGCCGCGACGGTGAAGCTGCCATGTTCGGCAACCTCCAGGAAACTGCGCAGGTTCTCGGTATCCATGAATCACTCCTGCATCGAAAATTTCGATGGACCCCATCAAAAAATATCGCTTTCCGGTCGCGGTCAACAATGACCTAAATGGCCAATCCCCCAAGGGCAAGCGAGGAATGCAGCCATGCCAAGGCATTTCAGGATGATCGACGCCGCTCGCAGAAACCTCACCGCGATCGAAAATTCCGCTGTCGACGAATTGCTGGCCGGCAGGCTCGACCGTCGCGGTTTCCTGCGTCATGGCAGCGTGCTTGGCCTTTCCCTGCCGTTCCTGGGCAGCCTTGTCGCCGCTGCCGGTCTCGGCACGCAGCAAGCCCGCGCCGAGGGCATGCCGGGCGGCACGGTGCGCGCGGGCGTCGCTACGCCGGGCGGCGCGATCGATCCCGTCACCTATTATGACAGCGGCAGCTACCAGCTGGTTTTCCAGACCGCCGAATTCTTGTGCGTCACCCAGCCCGACCTCACCTTGAAACCGGTGCTGGCGGAAAGCTGGTCGCCGAACGAGGATGGCAGCGTGTGGACCTTCAAGCTGCGCAAGGGCGTGAAATTCCATAATGGCGAGGACTTCAAGGCCGAGGACGTCGTCGCGACCTTCGACCGGCTGGCCGACCCTAACGGCGCTTCCAACGCCCTTTCCGTGTTCAAGGGCCTGCTGTCGAAGGGCGGCACGCAGAAGGTCGACGATCACACCGTCGCCTTCCATCTCGACGCGCCTAACGGCAGCTTTCCCTATTCGGTGTCGATCGACAATTACAACGCCGTCATCCTGCCGGCGAGCTACAAGGGCGACTACGAAAAGACCTTCGAAGGCACCGGACCGTTCCGGCTGGAAAGCTATACGCCGAAGGTCGGCGCGACCTTCGTGCGCAACCCCGATTATTGGGGCGAGAAGGCGTTGCCCGACCGGCTAGAATTCAAGTTCTACGGCGACGTGCAACCGCGCATCCTGGCATTGCAGGCCGGCGAGGTCGACGTTCTCGACGCCGTTCCGCTCGACGTCAGCCAGGTGGTGCTGAACAGCCCCGACATCACGGTGCTGCGCGTCGCCTCGACCGCGCACCGGCAGCTCCACATGCGCTGTGACATGGCGCCCTTCACCGACAAGCGTGTGCGCCAGGCGCTGGCGCTGTGCATCGATCGCTCCAAGCTGGTCGATGGCCTGTGCCGCGGTATGGCAGCGACCGGCAATGACAGCCCGTTCGCGCCGGCGTTTCCGGCCACCGACAAGTCGGTGCCGCAGCGCACGCAGGATATCGCCACGGCCAAGCAACTGCTCGAGGCGGCGGGGCTGGCCGGCGGCTTCGACATCACCCTGACGACGCTGCGCTATTCCGACATTCCAGGCTACGCGCAACTGTTCCAGAACTTCGCCAAGGAGATTGGCGCGCGCATCTCGCTCAACATCGAGGACCAGGACAAATATTACGGCAAGGCGGTGTTCGGCCAATCGGACTGGCTGGACAGCCCGCTCGGCATCACCGACTACGCCCATCGCAGCGTGCCCAATGTCTTCCTGAAAAGCCCGCTGGTCAGCGACGGGCCGTGGAACGCGGCGCATTTCAAGAACCCGGCCTATGAGGGCATGGTCACCTCCTATCTCAAAGCGCTCGACATCGGCGCGCAGCGCGCGGCCGCGTCCGACATTCAGAAACTGCTGCTCGACGAGACGCCGGTCATCTTCAGCTATTTCCCCGATCTGCTGGTGCCGGTGCGCAAGAATGTCAGCGGCCTGCCGCCAATCGCCGCCGGGCTGCTGCTCGATCGTGTGTCCCTGGGATAGAGGCTTGACTTGGACAACCCGCTTTTCGGGCGGTGAGGCTATCCGGCAGAAGGGTTGCGAAGAGCGATGGGGGCCATCGTTCCAGCAGCTGGATGCAGGAGAAACCCGCCGCCCGGAACCCCTCTCCGATACAACAGCTCAATCCGAAGCTCATCTCACTTTTGGCCAACACTCGATGACAAAAGAAAAGAAACGGGAGACTACCATTCGCAAGCCTCATCTGCGCGGCCGCGGGCCGCATTTCCCCCTGCTCGACAATATCGTCCAGTACGAGTTCGAGCCGGGATATGTCGCCTTCACCATGCCGATGCAGAAGCGGCTTCGCGTGCAGGTGGGGTCAATGGTCGTCGCCGATACGACCAAGGCGCTGGTGCTCTACGAATCCGACCATTTGCCCGTCTATTATTTCCCGATGAGCGACGTGCGCGAGGAGTTCCTGCTGCCAAGCACGACGACGACCGAGAGCCCGTTCAAGGGCGTCGCCACGCATTATTCGCTCAACACTGGCATCACGCTGGTCGAGGATGCCGCCTGGCGCTATCTCGATCCGGTCAAGGGATCTCCGCTGCTGACGGACTACATGTCCTTCTATTGGCCAAAGATGACGCACTGGTATGAGGAGGACGAAGAGATTTTCGTCCACGCCCGCGACCCGTTCCGAAGGGTCGACTGCCTGCCCTCGTCGCGGCGGGTGCAAGTCATCCTCGATGGCGAGCAAGTTGCCGATTCACGCCGTGGGGTGTTTCTGTTTGAGACCGGTCATCCGGTGCGCCACTATCTGCCGATCTCGGACACGCGGCTCGATATGTTCGCGCCAAGCCGCTACGTTTCGCGCTGCCCCTACAAGGGCATCTCCAACTACTATCACGTGACGACAGCCAAGAAACGGCATGAGAACCTCGTCTGGTATTATCCGGAGCCGGTGCACGAGGCGGAGCGTGTCAAGGGACTGGTCTGCTTCCACCACGAACTGGTCGACAAGATCCTGATCGACGGCGTCGAAGTTCCGAAGGAAGCCACCGCTGCCTCGAACGGTTATTTCTGAGCGAATGCGCCCAACCTCGCCTGCAGTCTGAAATTCCGACACGGCGAAGCGTTAGTCGTTGCGCCGCATGAACGTTGGTATATATAATTTCATCCCATGAAACGGCCTTGGCGAGATGGGGCTCGCCGGGCCGACAGCCGAGATCATGGGACCGTGATGGCTCGCACCTCGCAGGGCGCCGCAGGACTGGCAATCGATCCGCGGACGATCGCTCCCGCAGCGATGCATCGGCCATGACACTGGCCACCTCGGCAGCATCCGTCACCACCGAAATCGAGCATCATCGCGCCTGCGCCGGCCTTGGCTGCGGCATGGCGGCAGAGGCCTTGCGCAACGATCATTTTTTTTCAGACAATCAAGAAAAGACGCAAGAAGGGAACGACCAATAACCATCACAGCTTGAAGGAGAACAAGCAATGCCACTTCGCAGTGTGATTTCGAAATTCTCAATGGGAGCCCTGGCACTTGCCGCGGCAAGTGCCATCAGTCCGATCGCCAATGCCGCGGCACCGGAATCCAACGACCCGATCAAGATCGCGCTGTTCGACTGGACCAGCGTCAACCTCAACGCCAAGATCCTCGGCGGCATCCTCGAAAAGCTCGGTTACACGGTCGAATATCCGACCGCCGACTACCTCTCCAGCCTGACCACCGGCCTCACCAATGGCGACCTCGATGTCGGCCTGGAATTCTGGGACACGACCGCCGGCGAGGCGATGAAGGCGTCCGACGCCACCGGCCAGACAGAGCGGCTCGGCAAGCTCGGGCCGAAGGCCAAGGAGGAGTGGTGGTTTCCCGAATATATGAAGGAAAAGTGCCCGACCTTGCCGGACTGGCATGCGCTGCTCGACGCCACTTGCGCGGCATCGTTCTCGACCGCCGAGACGGCACCGAAAGGACGCTATCTCGGAGGCCCGGTCACATGGGAAGGCTTTGATGACGAGCGCGTTGCCGCGCTGAAGCTGCCCTTCACCGTGATCCATGCCGGCACCGATGCCGCGATGTTCGCCGAGCTCGAGTCGGCCTATCAGCGCAAGGCGCCGATCATGCTGTGGATCTACTCGCCGCACTGGGCGCCGGCCAAGTACAAGGGCGAATGGGTGCAATTCCCCGAATATACGCCCGAATGCTACAACGACCCCAAATGGGGCGTGAACCCCGACGCCAAATATGACTGCGGCAAGCCGCATGGCGAGATCTGGAAGTACTCCTGGAACGGCATGAAAGACAAGTGGCCTGTCGCCTACAAGGTGGCCAAGGCCTACACGATCGACACCGACGAGCTCAACAAGATGAGCGGCGAGGTCGACCTGAATGGCAAGCCGATAGAGGATGTCGCTGCAGCGTGGATCGCCGCACACGAAGCCGACTGGAAAGCCTGGGCGCAGTGATCGTTCCGACTGGAAAGTGAGACCCGGCCGTTGATCGGCCGGGCCTCGGCTGTTGATGTTCCACAAGGACGATTGGATGACGGACAGGACTGAACAGGGGGCGACGCAACCGGACACGGGGAGCCGTCCGGTAAAACTCGCCTGCCGCAATGTGTGGAAGCTGTTCGGAGCGAACGCGGCCAATTTCATCCGCCAGCGCGATGGCAAGGCCAGCATGGCCGATGTCGCCGCGGCCGGACTGGTCGGCGCGGTGCGCGCCGTCGATCTCGAAATACGCCAGGGCGAGATCTTCATCATCATGGGCTTGTCCGGCTCGGGCAAGTCGACGCTGGTGCGTTGCATGTCCAGGCTGGTCGAGCCGAGCCACGGCAAGGTCGAGTTCGAAGGCAAGGACCTGCTGAAAATCTCCGACGCCGCGCTCATCGAGTTGCGACGCCATCGCATGGGCATGGTGTTCCAGAATTTCGCCTTGCTGCCGCATCTCAACGTGCTCGACAACATCGCCTTTCCGCTCAGCATCCAGGGCCAGGATCGGACGACGCGCGAGGCGCGCGCCCGCGAAGTCATCGAGCTTGTCGGCCTGCGGGGCCGCGAGCATTTCTATCCCCGCGAACTCTCCGGCGGCCAGCAGCAGCGCGTCGGCATCGCCCGCAGCCTCGCCACCAAACCCGAGATCTGGTTCCTCGACGAACCGTTTTCCGCGCTCGATCCGCTGATCCGCCGCGAGATGCAGGACGAGTTGATGCGGCTGCAGACCATGCTACACAAGACCATCGTCTTCATCACCCATGATTTCGACGAGGCGATAAGGCTCGCCGACCGCATCGCTATCATGAAGGATGGCGAGGTTATCCAGATCGGCACGCCGGAAGAGCTCGTGGTCAACCCGGCGACCGACTATGTCGCCGAGTTCACCCGCGATGTCGACCGCGCCAAGGTGATCTCGGCGCGCAGCCTGATGCGCGCCTGCGAAGGCGCGGAGCATGGCGGCGTGGTCGCGCCGGATGCCAAGATCGCCAGTTTCTCGGCCGACATCGTTTCAGCCGGCAAGCCGTTCGCGGTGGTCAACGGCACCGGCAAGCCGATCGGCGAAGTGACGCCGCAAGCCGTCATCGATCTGTTGGCCGGCATCGAGCGCGCGGCAGCCGGCACATGACAGTAACGGCAAGCGCCAGCAAGGTGAGACAGCCGGTTCAGCGGTGGCTCGTCATCTGGGCGCTCGCACTCACCGCCGTGCTCATGATGTTCCTGCTGCAAGACACCATTCCTTGGGCGGTGAACTATCCCGCCGGCGCAGTCGTCCCCGTCGCCGAGTGGGTCAGCGCGCTGATGGGCTGGATCAAGTCGAACCTTTCCTGGCTGACCCGTTCGATCACAGCGGTGCTCGGCGTGCCGCTCGATTTCGCGCTCGATCTCTTGGCCAAGAATTTCAAGATCGGTCATGGCGCGGACGCCTATGTCCTGCCACGCCTGTCCTGGGCCGGCGTGTGCGCCGCCGCCTTCCTCGCCGGCCATGCCGTGGGAGGTCGGAAACTCAGTCTGCTGGTGGGCGGCTGCTTCCTCTACATCGCGCTGTTCGGCCAGTGGACCAGCGCCATGCTCACGCTGGCGCTGATCTCCATCGCCGTGCCGTTCTGCATCGTCACCGGGCTGTTGGCCGGCATCTGGGCGTGGCGCAAGCCGTGGGCCGAAAGGCTGGTGGTCTCCCCTGCCCTCGACCTGATGCAGACGATCCCGACCTTCGCCTATCTCATCCCGATGCTGCTTCTGTTCGGCAACAGCCCGGTGTCGGCGATGATCGCCACCGCCATCTTCGCCACGCCGCCGATGGTGCGCGCCACGATGCTGGGGCTATCGCGCGTGCCGCTCGAGATCGGCGAATTCAGCGACATGGCGGGATGCACCGCGCGGCAGAAACTGTGGCGGGTGCTGCTGCCCTCGGCGCGGCCGACGCTGATGGTCGGCGTCAACCAGGTCATCATGCTGGCCCTCAACATGGTGATCATCGCGTCGATGATCGGCGCCGGTGGCCTGGGTTACGATGTGCTTCTGGCGCTGCGCGCGCTGAAGGTCGGCGAGGCGATGGAAGCAGGTCTCGCCATTGTCGCGCTGGCCATCGCGCTCGACCGGCTGAGCCAGGCCATCGCACACAAGCAGGCCAGGGGTCATATCCGTCAAGAGACGACCCCAGGCGTCTGGCGGCGCCACCCCAATCTGTCGTTGGCCATCGCGATCCTCATCGCGACGACCCTGCTCGGCCTGTTCCTGCCGGCCTTCGCGGCGGTGCCCAAGGCGATCACCTTCACCACCGCCCCGCTGTGGAAAGCGGCGGTGAACTGGGTGACGATCAACTTCTTCGACACGATCGAGGCGTTCCGCGTCGCGCTTATCCTCAACGTGCTCAACCCGGTGCGCGCTTTCTGCGAGGGTTTCCCGTGGCTGGGTGCCGTGTTCCTGCTCGGCCTTGCCGGCTATCAACTCTCAGGCTTGCGCCTGGCGGCGCTCGTCGCGGCGCTGACCGCCTTCTGCGCCGTGACCGGACTCTGGGAAAAGACCATGGCGACAGTCTATCTCTGCGGTATCTCGGCCTTCATCGCCTGCCTGATCGGCATCCCGATCGGGTTCGCGGCATCGCGCAGCGACCGCTTCGAGAAGATCGTAACACCCATCATCGACACACTGCAGGTGCTGCCGTCCTTCTGCTTCATCATTCCAGTGGTGATGCTGTTTCGCGTTGGCGACGTCACCGCGATGATCGCCACCGTCGCCTTCGCCGTGGTGCCGGCCATCCGCTACACCAATCACGGGATAAGGCAGGTGCCGCCGGCACTGATCGAGGCGGCAAAGGTGTCCGGCTGCACGCCGCGCCAGACCTTCTTCCGCGTGCAATTGCCGCTGGCGCTCCCCGAGATCATGCTCGGCGTCAACCAGACCATCCTGATGGCGCTGGCCATGATCATCATCTGCGCCATGGTCGGCACACGCGACCTTGGCCAGGAAGTGTTCATCGCACTTTCCAAGGCCGATTCCGGCCGCGGCATCGTCGCTGGCCTGGCCATCGCCTTCATCGGCATCGTCGCCGACCGGCTGTTCAATGCCTGGACGGCGAAGGCCCGGGCAAGGCTGGGATAGGCGGGAAGATGCGTCGCGGCTACTCCGCCGCGACGCCCTTCACTTCGAGATAGCTCTCCATCGAATCGTCGAGCGCGTGCAGCCACGGCGTATGATGCAGCGGCGCCATGGTGCCGGTCATCAGCGAGCGGTAGGCGTGGTCGCGGAAGCTCATAATGTCTTCCGCCTTGTGGTGCTCCCACTCCATGAAGGTCCGGTTGACCGCCTCGACGTCGAAGCCAGGATAATCGGTCTGGTCCATCAATTCCTTGGTGTAGTCGCCCTGGAACCAGATCATCTGCTCGGCGTCTTCCAGCGTCTCTTCACGCGCCCGCCACTTGGCGCCATGCTCGGCCATCGCCCTGGCGGAGGGCAGCTTGATGCGGCCCATGATGACGTCGCGTGCGTACCAGGCCTGCGCATCGAACATATTGAAGGTGTAGAACTGATCCTGCATGCCGATATAGAAGAGCTTCGGATTCTTCTCCCAGACGACGCCCTCATAGAGATCCAGCGGCCACATGCGGTTGGCGGTCTTGAGCTTCAAGTCATCCGTGAGGAACGGGAAGGAATGCAGGTAGCCGGTGCACAGGATGATGGCGTCGACATCCTTGGTCGAGCCGTCCTTGAAATGGGCCGTCTTGCCGACGACCTTCTGCAGCAGCGGCACTTCCTTCCAATTGTCAGGCCATTTGAAGCCCATCGGCTTGGAGCGGTAGCTGGAGGTGATCGACTTGGCGCCGTATTTGTAGCATTGCGAACCGATGTCCTCGGCCGAATAGGAGCGGCCGATGATCAGGATGTCCTTGCCCTTGAACTCCATCGCGTCACGGAAATCGTGGCTGTGGAGAATGCGGCCGTTGAAGGTCGAAAAACCCTCGAAATAGGGAACGTTGGGCACCGAGAAATGCCCGGAGGCGACGACGACATTGTCGAACTCTTCCGAATAGGTGACGTCGTTGGTGCGGTCATGCGCGGTGACGGTGAATTTCTTCGTCTCGTCCGAGAACGTCACCATGCGCACCGGGCTGTTGAAGCGCACCCATTTGCGCAGGCCCGACTTCTCGACGCGGCCCTTGATGTAGTCCCACAGCACGGCGCGCGGCGGATAGGAGCCGATGGGCCGGCCGAAGTGCTCCTCGAAGGTGTAGTCGGCGAATTCCAGGCATTCCTTCGGCCCGTTCGACCAGAGGTAGCGGTACATCGAGCCGTGCACGGGGTCGCCATGCTCATCGAGGCCGGTGCGCCAGGTGTAGTTCCACAAGCCGCCCCAGTCGGCCTGCTTCTCGAAGCAGACGATCTCGGGAATATCGGCGCCCTTGTCGGCGGCCGACTTGAAGGCCCTGAGCTGTGCCAGACCGGACGGTCCGGCTCCGATGACGGCAACGCGAGTGTTCATTTCCGGGCCTCCACTTTTTTGATTTCCCCAGCGAAACAAATTTCACTGACAGTGACAGTAATTGGCCCTTTGGTGCTGTCAACAGCCAACTGCGGGAACGGCGTTCGCGCGCGATGAATTCCTGGCGAAAAAACCGCGGCGCCTGCAATCATGGGACCGGCACATGCGACACAAGATGGCTTGCCGTCGCGGTTGCGCTCCTGTATCGGCACCTGACATGTTCACCTTGGGTGAAATAAATCCTTGGGGGTTCGGGAGACATGGCGAAGAAAATTTCCGCTTCCAGGACTGGTCCCAGTTCCGCGAGCGCCAAGCCAAAGCCGCAGCCGAGGGTCTCGGCGGACGGGAAGACCATCCGCGCGCCGCTGACGCAGAACCCCCATGCCATTCGTGACACCCGCGAGAAAGTGCTGGAGGTCGCGATCGGCCGCGAGGTGCGGGCGTTCCGCAAGAAGCTCGGCATCACCGTCGCCGACCTGGCTGTCGCCACCGACATTTCGCTCGGCATGCTGTCCAAGATCGAGAACGGCATCACCTCGCCGTCGCTGACCACCTTGCAGGCTCTGTCGCGAGCGCTGGGGGTTCCCGTCACTGCCTTCTTCCGCCGTTTCGAGGAAGAGCGCAGCGCCGTCTTCGTCAAGGCTGGGGAAGGGCTCGACGTCGAGCGGCGCGGCACGCGCGCCGGCCATCAGTACAATCTGCTCGGCCATATCGGGTCCAACACCAGTGGTGTGGTCGTCGAACCCTATCTGATCACGCTGACCGAAGATTCGGACGTGTTCCCGACCTTCCAGCATGAGGGCATGGAATTCCTCTACATGCTCGAAGGCGAGGTCGTTTACCGGCACGGCAGCAATCTTTATCCGATGAAGCCCGGCGATAGTCTGTTCTTCGACGCCGACGCGCCGCACGGGCCCGAACAGCTGACACAGCTGCCGATGCGCTATCTGTCGATTATTTGTTATCCGCAGAATAGTGCGGGGTGAGCGGAATTGATCTCCCCCCTTGAGGGGGAGATGGCCGGTAGGCCAGAGGGGGTCGGTTCGACTGGAGGCTGAACGTTCTACGGCGGACGAGGTTAGCGCTCCACGCGCGGCGCCCCCCTCTGTCGCCTTCGGCGACATCTCCCCCTCAAGTGGGGAGATTAGCAGCTCAGCGGCCAGCTCTAATCCGGCCCAAACCCCGGGCTCGTCGGGCTGCCGTCATCGAGCTTCGACAGCCACTCGACCAGCGTCGGTCGATAGCGCGTCAAGCCCTTGTAGGTGGCAAGCTCCTCGGGCAGGTCGCGGATCACCCGATGCAGGCGCCGTGCCCATTTCGGCTGCGTCACCAGTTCGTCCATTTTGATCAGGTAGCAGCGGATCGGGAAGACGATGCCGTTGGAGCGCGGCAGCCGCCAGAAGCTCTGCAATTCGACGCGCAGATGCACCTTATCGCCGACATTCTCGGGCGTGACCGTCGCCCGGTCCGACCCCCATTTGTGGTAATTTTCCGGGCTCGTATCGAGACGGGGATTGATGGTCATCGTCCAGTTGAGGCGCCGTGCCGGCTTGCCCTGCTGAATGTTGGTGAGGAACTTCAGCGCGCGCGTGAAAATCCCCTTCTCATGTGCCAGCGGCACCGGCGCGTGCCACTCGAAGAAGTTCATGCCGATGTCGAAATCGAGCGACCAGTCGGCCTGGGTGGTGACCATGCCGGCATCCATCCACAGATTGCCGTCGCGCTGGTCGAGGATGCAGAAATCGCCCTGGCTCTGCCGGGTGATGTATTCCATCGGACCATAAGGCAGCGTCGAGGTGTCGCCGAAGGTGAAGGTGTCGTCGATGCCGAGCGGCCTGTTGATCCAGCGCCAGCGGTCGCCGTCGCGCGTCAGCGTGAAATGCTCGGGATAGCCCAGCGCCTGCTGCTCCATCAGGAGTTCCAGCAGATCCCAGCCGGCTAGCGTCATGTGCGGCAGCGACTGGCAGCGCAGCGGGTCCTCGGCCAGCACCAGCGCGCGATCCTGCATCTCAGCGACATAGTGCTCATCGACGTCGATCAGGTTTTCGAGCACGCTGCCCTTCGGGCCGACGACATGCGGCTCGATGTTGACCGCATACATGTAGCTGTCTTCGTGGAACGGGAACGGAAACCGCCTGATGTGCTCCGGGCTGTTCCTGAAGGTGAAGTCGTCGCGGAACGTTTCCTTGCGAAAGGTGATTCCCAAGCTCGCCTCCTTATCTTTCCAAGACCAGCGATTTGCCTTCGAAGCGCGACACGCACGGCATGATCTTGCAGCCGGAACGGTGGTCTTCCTCGCTCAGCCAATGGTCGTTGTGGATGAACTTGCCGTCATACGAAATGACATTGGTTTCGCACTGGCCGCAGACACCGCCACGGCAGAGATAGGGTGGATCGACGCCAGCCGCCTCGATCGCCTCGAGCAGGCTCTGCTGCGAACCTACGCGGATCGTCTTGCCGCTGACGGCAAGTGTCACATCGAAGGGCAGACCCGGCTGGGGTGCCGCGAAATGCTCGAAATGCACGGCCTCCGAGGGCCAGCCCAAGGCGGCCGCGCGGTCGCGCACCCAGTTGATCATGCCGGCGGGACCGCAAACATAGAGATGCGTGCCGAGCGGCTGCGTCGACAACAGACGGTCGAGATCGATGCGCTCGTCGCGGTCGTCATGGTAGAGCCGCACACGGCGGTCGTAACGTTCCCTCAGCACATCGGCATAGGTGCCGAGCGAGGCGGTGCGGCAGGTGTAGTGCAGCTCGAAATTCCCGCCCTCCCCCGCCAGCTGCGCGGTCTGCGCCATGAACGGCGTGATGCCGATGCCGCCGGCCAGCATCAGATGCTTCTTCGCCCTGAGGTCGAGCGAGAACAGATTGACCGGATAGCTGATCACCATCTCCAGGCCCGGCTTTACGTGCCTGTGCATGAACAGCGAGCCGCCGCGGCCGACATCGTCGCGCCGCACCGAGATCGTGTATTCGCGCGTGTCGAGCGGCGAGCCCATCAGCGAATAGGGATTGAGCCTGGTGCGCTCGCCGTCCCGCATTTCGACCACGACATGGGCGCCGCCGGAGAAAGTCGGCAGGAGCTCGCCGTCGCGCCGGCGGAAATGGAAGCGGGTGACGAGGTCGTTCACCGGAACGACATCGCTGACCACCACATCGAGCTTGGTTGTGCCGGTGCTCATGGGAAGGCCTCCTCCATCGGAGGAATTTCGCTGCGATCCTCGGCATTGATGCACACGCCCTGGAAGGCGGCGAGGCGCCTGGAATAATGATCGCGCACCAGAAGCAGCAGGCCGCAATGCGAACAGGTGGCGGGCTGCGTCGTCACATTCTCGGTGATGCCCTTGCAGTGCACGCATTGCATGCGCCGCGCCAGCGAGCCGCGATGCTCGGTCTGCACGGAGGTATGATCGATGCCGGCTTCGAGCGCCACCTGCATGGCCTGGCCGATCAGCCCTTCGGTGCCGCTGAGATAGAGGCGCAGGCCCATATGTGCATTGCTCAGCGTCTGCTTCAGCCTCGGCAGCAGGCTGGCGAAGGACGGCGCCCGGTGAAACTGCGCCGGCCTCAGCGATTCCAGCGCGGCGATGTGTTTGCCGTCAGGACCGGGGATGAAGACGATCTGGGCGTCGTCGAAAAAGCCGGCCGGCGCTTTCGCGGCCATCTCGGATATAGCGAGCGCCCCCTCCGCATCGGCGATGAAAAGATGGTGCTTGCCGGGCTGCGGAGAGAGCGTTCCGTAGACCGGCCGGCTGATGATGCTTTTGGCTGCCATTTAAGTCTTCGTGCCTCGAACCCCTCGCTGCCGATTATGCCTCAGCCTTTCGCCGTACGCTTGATCTTCTTGGGATCGTCGAACGGCAAGGGCTGCGCGGTCGCCTTGATCGAACCGCTCTTGTTGCGGATTTCGAGTTTGGTGTCCTTCACCGCGCAGTCGACATCGAGCCGGGCGATGCCCATCGATTTCTCGACCAGCGGCGAATACATGGCGCAGGTCACCACGCCGACCTTTTTGCCGTCGCGATAGACAGGAGCGCCTTCATCGGCCGGTTCCTTGCCGTCAAGCAGCACGCCGTAGATCTTGAAGCGCTCCTTGCCTTTCAGGCGATAGTGTTCCTCGGCACCGCGAAAGCCCGTCTTGCCGGGGCTGACGGTGAAGTCGAGGCCGAGTTCCCAGAGCGTATCGCCGGGGCCTTCGTTCTCGAACGGGTATTTCTGCGAATTGTCGTAGGGGTAAAACAGCAGGTAGCTCTCGACGCGCAGCATGTCGAGCGTGGTGAAGCGGCACGGGATGATGCCGTCGCTCTTGCCCTCTTCAAGAATCCTGTCCCAGATCGTGCCGGCATCCTGGCCCCGGCAGAATATCTCGTAGCCGCGCTCGCCGGTGTAGCCGGTGCGCGAAATCATGACGGGAAAACCGAACAACTGCGTCTGCATGTGGTGGAAATAGTTGAGGTCGCGAATGCCGGGCACGTGCTTGGCCAGATAGTCGACCGCTGTCGGCCCCTGCAGCGACAGGTCGTGCAGATTGTCGTCGAAACGCAGCGACACGTCACGGCCCGTTGCCGCCCGCTGCAACTCCTCATGGCCGGTGCCTGAGCCATGCACGACCATCCAGGCGTTCGGCCCGGTGCGGTAGAGGATGCAGTCGTCGGTGAACTTTCCCGCCTCGTTCAGCATGCAGGCATAGGCGGACTTGCCGGGATAGATCTTTTCGACGTCGCGCGTGGTGGCGAGATCGATGAGATGCGAGGCGTGCGGCCCGGTGATATGGACTTTCTTCAGGCCGGAAACATCCATCAGCCCGGCCTTGGTGCGGATGGCGATGTATTCCTCGTCGGCATCCTTGTCGTAGGTCCAGGCGGTCCCCATGCCGCTCCAGTCTTCGAGCTTCGAACCCAGCGCGCGATGGCGATCCGCCAGGGTCGAAAATCTCCAGGATGCCGTCATCCGATCGTCCTCCGTCCGATAGTCGTTGATGTTCCCTGCCCCTTTGCACAGCGGCTGGGGCTTTGCGCGAATATTGACCGCAAACGAGGGAGACCCGCAATCCCCTGAAAGCAAATAATTTCATTGTCAGGCAAAATTCATTGCCCTGGCCAAGCGGTTAACTCTGCGTAAATTCATCTTGACAATTCCGGAAATCGGGCTGATTTTGTGAAAAAAATTTCACTCTCTTGAAAGAGAGCGGCGAGCGGCAACTTCGGAACCGGGCGCCGGAAAAAGGGGAAAAAACCGATGTCAGACCTGCAGCAGCGCATCGAAGCGCTGTACCGTTCCGATTTACGCGGCTCCGCGCTCCTGATCATCTGCCTGTGGGCGACGATCCTGTTCGTCCTTTCCATGACATGGCCCTACATCCCACACGGCGGCATCAAGGCCGTCGTAGCGGTTGCCGCCGCCGCCGTGCTGATCTTCAACACGGCCGCCATCCTGGCGATGGTCAGGCATTACAAGGAAGACAAGGAGTTCATCTACGGGCTCGACATCAAGAACGCGGACGCGTTCCGCAACCGCAAGTCCTGAGAGGTAGGAGCCATGTCCCGCTATACGCCGCCGGAGCAGAGCAAGACCGGGCAGATCTTCGATATCGTCGTCGTGGTGGTGGCCATATTCGTGGCGCTATGGCTGCCGCTGAAGCTCGGCCTCGCCGGCGCGGCCAAATCCATCGACGCGCTCGACGCCAAGACCTGGGAAGCCCTCGGCCAGAATCCAACCATGGCCTCGATCTGGGAAAAGCTGGGCTACACGCCGGAAACGGCGCATGACGTCATCCAGAACCGGTTCCACTATGTGATCGACTGGCCGACGCTCATCATCATGGCGATCGTGCTGATCGCCTATTTTGTGTTCCTGTTCCGCGCATCCGACCGGGAATATCGCGACGTCATCAACGAGAAATTCGAAGACAAGTAGACCGGGGAAGCATCATGTGGATAGCACTCTCTTATGCATGCTGGGGCATCTCGATCGTGCTCGCCCTGTGGATGCTCTTCGACTGGTTCAAGGTCGACACGACCTACAGCGAGGGCGTTCTGACCTCATCGCGCGAAGGCGAGCTTGAGGCCGTTTCCGAAAAACACCGTATCTGAGTGGGGATTTGAACGATGACGGTCGCGGTTGAAACGGCAGGAACGGCGGTAAATGGCGGCGACAGGGTTTCGCTGCTCAGGGTGCTCGGCCCGGCCCATGTCTGGGCGCTCGGCGTCGGCATCGTCCTGGTCGGCGAATTCACAGGCTGGAACTTCTCCGCCGACAAGGGCGGTACGCTGGCGGCGCTTATCGTGTGCTGGGTCGTTGGCCTGCTCTACACATCCGTCGCCATGATCGATTCCGAGGTCACGTCGACCGTTGCCGCCGCGGGCGGCCAATACGCCCAGGCAAAACACATCGTCGGGCCGCTGATGGCCTTCAACGTCGCGCTGTTCCTGGTTTTCGCCTACACGATGCTCGAAGTCTCCGATGCGATCCTGCTCGGCGACACGATCGTCGCCAAGGCGGGGATCGATGGGCTCACCCACAATTCCTTCATCGCCGCCACCATCGTGGTGCTGGCATGGCTCAACTATCGCGGCGTGCTGATGACGCTCAACGTCAACTTCGTCATCACCGCGATCGCCTATATCTCGATCGTGATCCTGTTCTTCTCGGTCAGCCCGTGGACGCAAGGCGCGGTGCTGAAGCTCAACGAACTGGTCACGCCTGGCAATGCGCTCCCCTATGGCTGGATCGGCGTCATCGCAGCCTTCCAGTTCGGCATCTGGTATTATCTCGGCATCGAGGGTACCACGCAGGCCGCCGAGGAAGTGCGCTCGCCGGCACGCTCGCTCCCCTACGGCACCATGGCGGGCATGATCACCCTGCTCATCGCCGCCGCCATGACCTGGTATGTCTGCGCCTCGCTGATGCCATGGGAATATCTCGGCATCACGCCCTATCCGCTTTGGGACGCGGGCAAGCTGACCGGCAGCCCGCTGCTCGAAAACCTCCTGTTCGTCGCGACGCTGCTTGCCGCCATCGCCTCCGCCAATGGCTGCATCAACGATGCCGCGCGCGCCTGGTTCTCGCTTGGCCGCGACCGCTACCTGCCGAGCTGGTTCTCGGCCGTGCATCCTAAATATCGCACACCCTACCGCTCGATCCTGTTCCTGTTGCCGATCGCGCTCGCCTTCGCCTTCATCGCCGACCTCAACCAGGCGATCACCTTCTCGATCCTGTCTGGCGTGCTGCAATACACGTTCATGAGCATCAACATCATGATGTTCCGCAAGAAGTGGCCGCTGGGTTCGATCCGCCGTGGCTACACGCATCCTTTCCATCCGCTGCCGGCCATCGTGCTGTTCTGCCTCTGCGTGGTCACCTACTTCGCCATCTTCCTCGGCTTCGGTTCGCAACTGATCGCGATGATCGCGTTCTACTTCCTGATCTCGGTATGGTTTCATTTCTACCGCTACAAGTTCGTGCGTCGCGGCGATCAGTTCTCCATGCCGTGGCCGAAGCCTCAGGGGTATTGATGGAAGAAGGCCCGTCCGGATCCCGGGCGGGCATGGCATGACAAGGTGTCCGAGGTGACGTCAGCACTGCTCGCCGGGGCGATTGCCCTGGCTCTCGTCCTTCACCTGATGTGGCTGGTGCGCGCCAGCCGCAACAGGGCTTCGGCCGCACTTGCGGTCGAACAAGCCAGCCTTCGTTGCGTCATTTCGGATGCAGCCAATGTCTCGGACGGCACCGCCGGCATCGTCACCTGGGAAGGCTCATGGAACGGCCGGCGCGTTCAGGTGCGGACCATCGTCGACACGCTGGCGACGCGAAAGCTGCCGGTTCGCTGGTTATCGATCTCGATCCTCGAAAAGGTCGCAGTCCCCGCCGCTTTCGATATGATGATGCGCCCAGGGTCGCCGACGACGTTCTCCAATTTCGACCACCTGGAACATACGCTGCCGAGGGCCCCGGGATTTCCGGCGGAAGCAGTGCTGCGGACAGACGGCAGGGGCGCACGCTTTCCGCAGGGCCTGATTGCCAGCCATCTCGATCTCTTTTGCGACGGACGCGCCAAGGAGCTGCTCATCACACCCAAGGGCGTTCGTATCGTCTGGCTCCTGGCCGAGGCGCAGCGCGCGCGTTACGGCGTGTTCCGGCAGGCCGATTTCGGCGGTGCAATGCTCGATCCGGCGCTGGTCGAAAGGTTGCTCACTTCGATTTCGGCGCTTCGCGACGCTATCAACCATGCTGAAAGGCAGGCTGCATGACCAGCACAACCAAAGCGCCCGCTCCACCGAACCCGTATCTGGTTCTCGGCGCGGCAATCATCCTGCCGGCAAGCGGACACGTCATTCTCGGTGTGCCGGTGCGCGGCCTGCAGTTCATCTTCTTCATGGTGATCCTGGCGTGGGTGACGACGAAGATCGCGCCGCCGGACGCCAGCTTCGTCGGCCGCCATGCGGGTGGTCTCCTGATCTATGCGCTGTCGATACTCGACGCCTACAAGATCGCCCGCATCCGCACCGCCAAACGGGTTCACAGCGAACGCCACCAGGACGATACCGCCGGTGGCGGTGCGCAAGCAGATATATAACTACAGGAATATTTTTTTCATCCCATTGAATTCCCGGAACTCATTCGGTACATCTCCAGAGAACAAAGGTCGGAGGCTGACATGTGTGGAATCGTCGGGCTGTTTCTGAAGGACAAATCGTTGGAGCCCAAGCTCGGGGCGATGCTGTCGGAGATGTTGGTATCGCTCAGCGATCGCGGCCCGGACAGCGCGGGCATCGCCATCTATGGCGCCCCATCCAGCAACGAAGCCAAGATCACCATCCAATCGGCGAAACCAGGCAGCGATTTTCGCGACCTCGATACCGAGCTCGCCAAGGCGCTCGGCGTGCCAGTGAGCATCGCGGTGAAGTCGACCCACGCCGTGGTCAGGACCCGCCCCGACAAGATCGACGAGGCCCGCGAGGCCATCCAGACGTTGCGTCCCGACGTCCGCGTCATGGGCGCCGGTGACGTGGTCGAGATCTACAAGGAGGTCGGCCTGCCCGAAGCGGTCGTCGATCGCTTCGATGTCCGCAAGATGACCGGCACGCATGGCATCGGCCACACCCGCATGGCGACCGAATCGGCGGTGACGACGATGGGCGCGCATCCATTCTCGACCGGTGCCGACCAGTGCCTGGTGCACAATGGCTCGCTCTCCAACCACAACAATGTCCGCCGCGAGTTGATCCGCGAAGGCATGACCTTCGAGACCGAAAACGACACCGAGGTCGCGGCCGCCTACCTTTCCTCGCAGATGGCGCATGGCAAGAATCTCGGCGAGGCGCTGGAAGGCACCCTCTCCGACCTCGACGGCTTCTTCACCTTCGTTGTCGGCACCAAGAACGGTTTTGGCGTCGTGCGCGACCCGATCGCCTGCAAGCCCGCCGTCATGGCCGAGACCGACCAGTACGTCGCCTTCGGCTCGGAATATCGCGCGCTGACCAAACTGCCCGGCATAGACAATGCAAGGGTCTGGGAGCCCGAGCCCGCAACCGTCTATTTCTGGGAGCATTGAGTTCATGACGGCAACCTCCAAGGCAACGCTCGACCAAGCCCATGCGCGCGTCTTCGATCTCGACGTCATGTCGCTGCGCGAGCTGAACCAGGCACTGCACAGTCTGGGCCCCGGCTCGAACGAAACGGCATGGGAAGTGCTGAACCCGAAGGGCAATCATTCGGTCGCCGTCGGCGTCGACCAGCCTGTCAGCATCGATGTGCGCGGCAGCGTCGGCTATTATTGCGGCGGCATGAATTCCGGCAGCACCATCACCGTGCATGGCTCGGCGGGACCCGGTGTCGGCGAGAACATGATGTCGGGCTCGATCACCGTGAAAGGGGACGCCAGCCAGTATGCCGGCGCCACCGGCAAGGGCGGCCTTTTGATCATCGAGGGCAATGCCTCGTCGCGCTGCGGCATCTCGATGAAAGGCATCGACATCGTGGTCCATGGCAATATCGGCCACATGTCGGCCTTCATGGCGCAGTCCGGGAATCTGGTGGTGCTGGGCGATGCCGGCGATGCACTGGGCGATTCCATCTATGAGGCCAGGCTCTTCGTGCGCGGCAAGGTCGACAGCCTCGGCGCCGACTGCATCGCCAAGGAGATGCGGCCCGAGCATCTGGAGTTGCTGCAAGGCCTGCTCGACCGTGCCGGCGTCACCGGGGTCAAGCCGTCGGAGTTCAAGCGCTACGGCTCGGCGCGCACCCTCTACAATTTCAATATCGACAACGCCGACGCGTATTGAGGCAGCATGACCTATCGCAACCCGCCGACAACGCCCCGCAAATCCGCGACCTTCGACGACTACACACTTTCCGAAATCCGCCGCGCCGCGGCGACAGGCATCTACGACATCCGTGGTGCCGGCGCCAAACGCAAGCTGCCGCATTTCGATGACCTGCTGTTCCTTGGCGCCTCGATCTCGCGCTATCCGCTGGAAGGCTATCGCGAGCGCTGCGACACATCAGTCGTGCTCGGCTCGCGCCACGCCAAGAAGCCGATCGAATTGAAGATCCCGATCACCATCGCCGGCATGAGCTTTGGCTCGCTCTCGGGCCCCGCCAAGGAAGCGCTCGGTCGCGGCGCGACGCTGTCGGGCACTTCGACCACGACCGGCGATGGCGGCATGACCGAGGAAGAGCGCGGCCATTCCAAGCAACTGGTTTATCAATATCTGCCGTCGCGCTACGGCATGAACCTGCGCGACCTGCGCCGCGCCGACGCCATCGAAGTCGTCGTCGGCCAGGGCGCCAAGCCCGGCGGCGGCGGCATGCTGCTCGGCCAGAAGATTTCCGACCGTGTCGCCGAGATGCGCACGCTGCCGAAGGGCATCGACCAGCGCTCGGCCTCGCGCCACCCCGACTGGACCGGGCCGGACGATCTCGAGATCAAGATCCTTGAATTGCGCGAGATCACCGATTGGGAAAAGCCGATCTACGTCAAGGTCGGCGGCGCCCGCCCCTATTACGACACCGCGCTCGCGGTGAAGGCCGGTGCCGATGTCGTCGTCGTCGACGGCATGCAGGGCGGCACGGCCGCGACCCAGGAAGTGTTCATCGAGAATGTCGGCCAGCCGACGCTCGCCTGCATCAGGCCTGCGGTGCAGGCGCTGCAGGATCTCGGCATGCACCGCAAGGTGCAGCTGATCATCTCCGGCGGCATCCGCAACGGCGCCGATGTCGCCAAGGCGCTCGCGCTGGGCGTCGACGCGGTCTCGATCGGAACGGCAGCCCTGGTCGCGCTTGGCGACAACGACCCCCGCTGGGAGGCGGAGTATAACGACCTCGGCACCACGGCCGGCGCCTATGATGACTGGCACGAGGGCCGCGACCCCGCCGGCATCACCACGCAGGATCCCGATCTGATGAAGCGGGTCGACCCGGTCGCGGCGGGACGGCGGTTGGCCAATTACCTGAAAGTGATGACACTGGAGGCTCAGACCATTGCGCGCGCGTGCGGCAAGAACAGCCTGCACAATCTCGAACCCGAGGACCTCGTCGCACTGACGATCGAGGCAGCCGCGATGGCCGGCGTCCCGCTGGCCGGCACCAATTGGATACCGGGGAAGAACGGTTTCTGACAAAGACTACCCAGATCACATAGCGAGGAAACTACATAATGGGGAACGATCTCGCCGCATTCGCCAAGGAGAACGGCGTCAAATACTTCATGATTTCCTACACCGACCTGTTCAGCGGGCAACGCGCCAAGCTGGTGCCGGCACAGGCCATCGCCGATATGCAGAAAGACGGCGCCGGCTTCGCGGGGTTCGCCACCTGGCTCGACCTGACCCCAGCGCATCCCGACATGCTGGCGGTTCCGGATCCGGATTCTGTCATCCAGTTGCCGTGGAAACCTGAAGTCGCCTGGGTCGCCGCCAACTGCATCATGGACGACAAGGATGTCGACCAGGCGCCGCGCAACACGCTGAAACGGCTGATCGCGGAAGCCGCCAGCGACGGCATGCATGTGAAGACCGGCGTCGAGGCCGAGTTCTTCCTGATCTCGCCCGACGGCAAAACCATCTCCGACGAATACGATACCGCCTCGAAACCCTGCTACGACCAGCAAGCGGTGATGCGCCGCTACGATGTCATCGCCGAGATTTGCGACCACATGCTGGCGCTCGGCTGGGGCGCCTACCAAAACGACCATGAGGACGCCAACGGTCAGTTCGAGATGAACTGGGCCTTCGACGATGTGCTGGCCACCGCCGACAAGCACTCCTTCTTCAAGTTCATGGTCAAGTCGATCGCGGAGAAGCATGGCCTGCGCGCCACTTTCATGCCCAAGCCCTTCCAGGGCCTGACCGGCAATGGCTGCCATGCTCACATCTCGGTGTGGGACAAATCCGGCAAGACCAACGTCTTTGCCGACAATTCGATGGAACTCGGCCTGTCGGCCAAAGGCAGGAACTTCCTCGGCGGCATCATGAAGCATGCCTCGGCGCTCGCGGCGATCACCAACCCGACGGTCAATTCCTACAAGCGCATCAACGCGCCGCGCACGATTTCGGGCGCGACCTGGGCACCGAACACGGTGACCTGGACCGGCAACAACCGCACCCACATGGTGCGTGTGCCCGGCCCCGGCCGCTTCGAGTTGCGCCTGCCGGATGGCGCCGCCAATCCCTATCTCTTGCAGGCGGTCATCATCGCGGCTGGTCTCGACGGGATCCGCTCGAAAGCCGATCCGGGCAGGCGCTACGACATCGACATGTACCAGAACGGCCACACGGTGAAGGGCGCGCCGAAACTGCCGCTCAACCTGCTCGACGCGCTACGCGAGTTCGACAAGGACAAATCGCTAAAGGCGGCGCTGGGTGAGGAATTCTCGTCGGCTTATCTAAAGCTGAAGCACCAGGAATGGAATTCCTATGCTTCGCACTTCACGCAATGGGAGCGCGACCACACGTTGGACATATAACCGTCCAGCGGTGCGAGCGGCCTCGGAATGACCTGATGAAATACTCGATCTTCTCGCTCGCACATGCCGCCCTTTCCGGCCACAAGAACTGGCAGCGCACCTGGCGCGACGCCACCCCGAAGGATCGCTACGACGTGGTGATCATCGGCGGTGGCGGCCATGGCCTGGCCACCGCCTGGTTCCTCGCCAGCGAGTTCGGCATCAAGAATGTCGCCGTGCTGGAAAAGGGCTGGATCGGTTCCGGCAATGCCGGCCGCAACACCACGATCATCCGCTCCAATTACGGGCTGTCCGGCAATACCGGGTTCTACGAATTGTCGATGAAGCTGTGGGAGCGGATGGAGCAGGATCTCAACTACAACGCCATGGTCAGCCAGCGCGGCGTCATCAATCTCTACCATTCGGACGCCCAGCGCGACGCCTATGCGCGGCGCGGCAACACAATGCGCATCAACGGCATCGACGCTGAACTGCTCGACCTCGCCGCGGTCAAGAAGATGATGCCGTTCCTGAACTTCGACAATGCGCGCTTTCCCGTGCAGGGCGGGCTGCTGCAGCGGCGCGGCGGCACGGCCCGGCATGACGCCGTGGTCTGGGGCTATGCCCACGCCGCGAGCGAACTTGGCGTCGACATCATCCAGAATTGCGAGGTCACTGGTTTCGTCAGGGATGCCAACGGCAAAGTCACCGGCGTCGAGACCTCGCGTGGCAGGATAGGCGCCGGCAAGGTCGGCATGGCGGTGGCCGGTTCTTCGTCGCGCGTCGCGGCGATGGCTGGCCTGCGCCTGCCGATCGAAAGCCATGTGCTGCAGGCCTTCGTCTCCGAAGCGATCAAGCCGCTGATCCCCAATGTCATGACCTTCGGCGCCGGCCATTTCTATGTCAGCCAGTCGGACAAGGGCGGCCTCGTCTTCGGCGGCGATATCGACGGCTACAATTCCTACGCCCAGCGCGGCAACATGCCCGTGATGGAGGATGTCTGCGAAGGCGGCATGGCGCTGATCCCGATGATCGGCCGCGTGCGGCTGCTGCGCCAGTGGGGCGGCATCATGGACATGTCGATGGACGGCTCGCCGATCATCGACAAGACACCGGTGGATGGCCTCTATCTCAACGCCGGCTGGTGCTATGGCGGCTTCAAGGCGACGCCGGGATCGGGCTTCGTCTTCGCTCATCTTCTGGCTCGCGACGAGTCGCACAAGGAAGCGGCGCGCTTCCGCCTCGACCGGTTCCGCACCGGCGCCATGATCGACGAAAAGGGCCAGGGCGCCCAACCGAACCTTCACTGAGGACGGTCAGGAAACCATGCGCATTGTCTGTCCCTTCTGCGGCGAACGCGAACTCGGCGAGTTCACCTATCTCGGTGACGCCAAGCCGGTGCGGCCTGTGGCCGGCGCCCCGGAAGACGAGGTTTTCGACTACGTCTATCTGCGCGACAACATCGCCGGCGTGATGGAGGAGAACTGGTACCATGGCGGCGGCTGCCGGGCGTGGCTGAAGGTCACCCGCAACACGCTGACGCATGAGATTTCTTCGGTTGAGCCGGCGGCTGGTGCCGGTGCGAGGCAGGTTGTGAAATGAGATTTCCCGTCAATCTCGGCGCTGCCCCTCACCTGCCTGCCGGCATCCTCTCCCCGTATAGGGACGGGGAGAGGGGCGCTCTCGCCACCGGTTTCGCCAATCGTCGGCATTCTAGGAAGGAAGCCGGCGTTGCAGCCAGCCCCCTTCTCCCCGTCTCTATACGGGGAGAAGTGCCCGGCAGGGCGATGAGGGGCAGTGCTACCCTCTCCTATGAAGCCGAATTGAGTGAGGGCCGGGCATCGTGAATTCCAGCCAATCCCATCGCCTCACATCCGGCGGCCTCATCGACCGCTCGGCGGCGCTGAACTTCCGCTTCGACGGCAAGAGCTTCGCCGGCTTCCAGGGCGATACACTCGCCTCGGCTTTGGTCGCCAATGGCGTCAAACTCGTCGGCCGCTCGTTCAAGTACCACCGTCCGCGCGGCATCCTGACCGCGGGTTCCGAAGAGCCCAACGCGCTGGTCGAATTGCGTACGGGCGCAAGGCGCGAGCCGAACACCAAGGCCACGACCGCCGAAATCTATGAAGGGCTCGAGGCCGCCAGCCAGAACCGCTGGCCGTCGCTGCGCTTCGATGTGATGTCGGTCAATCAATTGTTCGCGCCGATCTTCGTCGCCGGCTTCTACTACAAGACCTTCATGTGGCCGGCGAAGTTCTGGGAAGCGGTCTACGAGCCGGCGATCCGCCGCGCCGCAGGCCTCGGCCGCGCCGCGGGCATCGCCGATCCGGACCACTACGACAAAGTCTGGGCGTATTGCGACGTGGTGATCGCCGGCTCCGGTCCAACGGGCCTCGCGGCGGCGTTGGCTGCCGGCCGCACGGGTGCCCGCGTCATCCTGTGCGAAGAGGATTTTGCGCTCGGCGGACGCCTGCTCTCGGATGGCGGCACGATCGACGGACTGCCGGCGGCGGAGTGGCTGTCGCGAACGCTGGCTGAACTCTCGGCAATGCCCGATGTCCGCATCATGACACGCACGACGCTGTTCGGCGCCTATGACGGCGGCACCTATGGCGCGATCGAGCGTGTGAACGACCATCTCCCCTCGCCGCCTGAGCATCAGGTGCGCCAGCGGCTGTGGCGGATCGTGGCCAAACGCTGTGTGGTCGCGGCTGGCGCCATCGAGCGGCCGATCGTCTTTGCCGGCAACGACACGCCAGGCGTGATGATGGCCTCGGCGATGCGCAGCTATGTCATGCGTTATGCCGCGGCGCCTGCAAGGCGGGTCGCGCTGTTCACCAACAATGAGGACGGCTGGCGCACGGTCGAGACCGCCCTCGGCGCGGGATTGCAAATCGCGGCGGTGATCGACGCACGGCACGACATATCGCCGGCCCATCGTTCGCTGGCATCCAAGGGCGGATTCCCGGTGCTGCACGGCTCCGTCAGCGGTGTCGACGGCGGCAAGGACGGCGTCCGCAAAATCGCTGTCTCACTCACCGGCGGTGCGCGCGCCGAAGTCGAGGCCGACGGCCTCGCCGTTTCGGGTGGCTGGAACCCCGCTGTCGGGTTGACCTCCTATCATCGAGGCCGGCCGAAATGGCGTGAGGATATCGCCGCCTTCGTGCCCGACGGCGCGCCGCCCGGCATGGTGGCCGCTGGCGCCGCCACCGGTTCCTTCGGCCTTGGCGCCTGCCTGCGCGAAGGGTTTGCGGCAGGCACTGCCGCGGCGCACGATGCGGGGCGTAGCGGCAGTTCCGGCTCGATGCCGGTCTCCGACGACGAAGCCTTTTCGCTGACGCCGCTTTGGCATGTTGCCGGCAAGGGCAAGGCCTTCGTCGACCAGCAGCATGACGTCACCGCCTCCGATGTCGAGCTTGCTCAGCGCGAGGGCTTTGAATCGGTCGAGCATCTGAAGCGCTACACCACACTCGGCATGGCGACCGACCAAGGCAAGACCTCCAACGTCGCCGGCCTCGCCATCATGGCAGCGGTAAGCGGCCGCTCCATTCCCGAGACAGGCACGACGATCTACCGGCCGCCTTACGTGCCCGTCGCCATAGGCGCCTTTGCCGGCCATCACCGCGACGAGACCTTTCATGCGACGCGGCTGACGCCGTCGCATCACTGGGCGGCCGAACAGGGCGCGGTCTTCGTCGACACCGGCCTGTGGAAACGCGCGCAATGGTATCCGCGTGCCGGCGAGAAGGACTGGCTGGAATCGGTTACCCGCGAGGTCAAGGCGGTGCGCTCAGGCGTCGGCTTCTGCGATGTCTCGACGCTCGGCAAGATCGACGTGCATGGCCCGGATGCCGGCGTCTTCCTCGACCGCGTCTACATCAACACCTTCTCCAACCTTGCCGTCGGCAAGGCGCGCTACGGACTGATGCTGCGTGAGGATGGTCTGGTCTACGACGACGGCACGACGTCGCGGCTGGCCGAGGATCACTATTTCCTGACCACCACGACCGCCAAGGCCGGGCTGGTGATGCAGCATCTCGAATTCTGCCGGCAGGTGCTGTTTCCGGAACTCGACGTGCAACTGACCTCGGTATCCGATCAGTGGGCGCAATTTTCGATTGCCGGACCCAAGACCCGCGATCTGCTGAAGGAGATCGTCGATCCGGCCGAGGATCTCTCCAACGAAGGTTTCCCGTTCATGGGCGCGCGCGAAGTGGCGTTGCGCGGCGGCATCAAGGCGCGGCTGTTCCGCATCTCCTTCTCCGGCGAGATGGCGTTCGAGATTTCCGTGCCGGCTCGCTACGGCGAAGCCATGGCGCGCAATCTGATGCTGGCCGGCAAGCCTTTCGGCGTCACGCCTTACGGCACCGAGGCGCTCGGCGTGATGCGGATCGAGAAGGGCCATGTCGCCGGCCCCGAGCTTAGCGGCACGACGACGGCCGCCGACCTTGGCCTGGGTAAGATGATGTCGACCAAGAAGGACTTCATCGGCCGCGTCATGGCCGGCCGCGAGGCGCTGGTCGCCCCGGACCGACAGGTCGTGGTCGGCGTCAAGCCGACCGACAAGGCGAGCCGGCTGCGCTCCGGCGCACACATCATCCCGAAGGGCCAGACACCCGGCCCGAGCAACGACCAGGGCTATGTCACCTCGGTCTGCTTCTCGCCGACATCAGACCAGTGGATCGGGCTCGCACTCGTCGAGCGTGGCCGTGAGCGCATCGGCGAGATCGTGCACGCGCATGATCCATTGCGCGGTGAGGACTATGATGTCGAACTCTGCAACCCCGTCTTCTACGACCCGGATGGAGGGCGCCAGCGTGGTTGAGTTTTCCTGGGACGTCCGCAGCCCGCTCGAACGCGCGCTCGTCGCTGGACCGTACGGCGCACACGGCGATGCCGGTGTGTCGCTGACCGAGATCCGCGATTTCGACCTCGTCCAGGTGATGGCGCGGCGCGGCAAGGCGGCCGAAATGGCGACAGCCGCCAAGGGCCATTTCGGTGTCGCCGCTCCAGAAACGCCCAAGGCAGTGCGGACGGCGGATGCCACATTGATCTGGTCGGGACCGGACCAGTTTTTCGTCCTGTCGAAGGGCGGCAGGCATGGGATGGGCGCGCTGGCGCCGGGGTTTTCCGGCTCTGCCTCGCTGTCTGATCAATCACATGCGCGGGTGCTGATCAGCATTTCCGGTGCCAAGGCGCGCATGATGCTCGCCAAGCTGTCGTCGATCGATCTGCACGCCGAGGCGTTCCCGGCCGGTGCGGCCGCCGCGACCTCGATGGATCACACCAGCGTCACTCTGTGGCGCGGTAATGATCGGACTGATGGCCAGGCGGTGTTCAACGTTCTGGTGTTCGCGACATTTGCCGAGAGCCTGTGGCACACGATGCTGGACTCGGCCGCCGAGTATGGAATCGAGATCGCGTATTCCGAGGATTTGGCGTAACGCTGCGCTCTTCCTTCTCCCCCTTGTGGGAGAAGGTGGATCGGCGCGGTAGCGCCGAGACGGATGAGGGGTGTTCCAGCGGAGT